>NZ_JBFAKS010000063.1:0-36719 GCF_040655855.1 Kribbella sp. NPDC050281
CCCTGAGACAAGTTGTTCACCGGCCGCCGCGTCGGAAACCGACAGGCGGCGGAACGGTCCCTGGGCCAAGGTTGCGACGATCGACAGGCAAAAGGAAGAGTCAAGTCTGTGTGGGTGCGTTTCTTCTGGGCGACTGATTGAAGCAATTGGGTGAATGCCGACGGAAATATCCGGTGAATTGTCATTGACGTACCCGTGGCCAGGTCGCACGCTGGAAGAATTCCGGGGAAGACGGAACGGGACTCACCACGGTCCGGTATTCCCGGGGGGATCATGTACTCGGGGCGGAACCACGGCCGGTCGACCGGCAGCACAACCAATCCTGGCGCTACGGCACAGCGCCGCGCCACCAGGCGATCCCACCGCGCGCGCATCCTGACAAGCGCCTTCGCGGCCCTCGCCCTCGCCTTCGTCATCACCACCGCAGCGGCCGATCCTGGCGTGCCGACACTGACCATCACGCGTCACGTGGTGAAGCCCGGCGAATCGGTGACCGTGGAAGGCAGCAATCTCCAGGCCTGCGAGGACGAGGTGTTGTTGGAGTGGATCGGGCACCCCAACGTGACGGTTGAGCCTCAGAAGCTGGACGAAGAGGGGTCGTTCAGGGATCTCTGGCTCAAGATCCCGGAGGACGTTCCTCTGGGGTCGTGGACGGTGCAAGCCACGTGCTTCGAGTCGGTTGTCGCCAGGGACTTCGTGAACCTTGTTTCTCTGGATGTCGACAAGACTTCCGGGGCTCCGGGTGACACTGCGTGGGTTCAGGGCCGGGGCTTTACGTCCTGCGATGTGGTCGAGGTGACCTGGGAGGACCTGAACAAGTCGACGCTTCTCAAGGCGTCCAGGGGCTGGTTCCGCGGTCAGTTCGCCGTACCGGATGACGCATCGGCCGGGGCCACCGAAGTGACGGTGGGTTGCCTGGCGTTCGGCACCTACTCGTTCACGTTCACAGTCGTCGTCCCATCCACGCCGACGCGAACTTCACCGACTCCAATCGTGAGTACGCCGACCGGCACTCCGACCACGGCGACGTTGTCGCCGGTGCCGGGTTCTCCGACGACGACCACGCCTTCAGGCAGCCCGACCACAAGTGCATCGGTGCCGCCGACAACCTCGGGTGGGGCGCCGCCGACCAGCTCGGCGGGACCGTCGCCGACCGCGAGCGTTCCACCGACGACCGGGCCTCCGCCCTCACCTCCGCTGTCACCTCCGCCGGGAAAGCACGTCAACCCGGTGCTCACGACCATGTCGGTGCCCTTTCCGGTCGACTTCGGGATGTCGCTCGTCGCGGTGCTGGTTGTGCTCGCGCTCGCCGCTCTGTTCTTTCTGCTCGTGGCGTTTCCGGCCGAGTTGTTCAACAAGACCTACGAGAACAACGAGGTCGAGATCACCAAGGCGTTCGGGTGGATGAGCGGCGTAGAGAGCGGACGAGTACGGCGCGCCGTGAGCTTCATCGGTTTCCTCGCCACCATCGCGTTGATGTCGCTGCTCCTGGCGGACCGGGAGCGGCCGGACGGCAACGTCGCGGCCGAGTTCATCGCGTTCCTGGTCGCGACCCTACTCGTCATCCTGATCTACGAAGGATCGATCGAGCTGTTCCGGCGGTCTCGCACGAACACTCCGGGCCGGCTACGAGCCTTGCCGTCCGCGGTGTTCGTCGGACTCGCGTGCTGCCTGCTCTCCTGGGGTCTGCACCTCGAACCGGCCTACTTCTACGGCATGATCGCCGGGTTCGTCGCGGCCAAGGCCGCCCGGCAGCCGGCTCCGGACAACGACGGCCCGGCCGTTCTCACCGGCGTGCTGGTTCTCGTGGCAGTGGGCGTCGCGGCCTGGATCGGCCGGTACGCGACGTACGATCGGGCGCACGGTGATCACGCCGAGTTCGCGTGGGTCGTGGGCGACGCCGTGCTGTTCTGGATCATCGTGCTCGGCGTCGAGGGACTGACGTTCGGCCTTGTTCCCTTGCGCTTTCTCGATGGCGAGCGACTGCGTGACTGGCATCGGACCGCGTGGCTAGTTGCGCAGTCAGCAGCGGTGCTCTTCTTCGTGTACGTCTTCGTCGTCCAGGCTTACGGGGTCGGCAGTCCTGGCATCGACGTACGGTCGGTACTTCGCGCGCTCGCCTTCTTCGCGTTCTTCGGTCTGGTGTCGGTCGGGTTCTGGCTGTACTTCCGCTGGGACGGTCGGCCAACCGCGCACTACTCCGACCACGCTGCCCCTTCGCCATGACACCGATCTCCGCGTGACGCTACAGCTCAATGGCGAAAGAGGGTTGCAGGTCGTCGAGGACTTTCACGTCGATTCGGTCCGGGTGCTGCGACTGTGCATCCTGGGCTTCTCGGATGGCCGCTCCGAGGGCTTCCCGGCGGCTGGCGATGGTGCGGTCCTGGGAGCAGTTGAACCACATCGTGAACGGGCCGGGGGCCTTGAGCCGGGATTCGACGATGGTCGCGATGACCCGCGGATTGGGGTTGCCGTGGGCACCGTCGCCGCAGAACACGTAGTGGTCGGCGTGCACGCGGTCAGCGAACTTCGTGCTCAGGTTGTTCTCCGAGCCATGATGCTGGACCTTGACGATGTCACAGCGGAAAGGCCCGTCGGCCACCAGGCGCCCGGCGGCCCTCAGGCCCTCGAGGAGCTCGTCTTCGGCAGCATCCCCGGTGAGCAGGCAGGTCTTGCCGTCTTCCTCGGCGAGCAGCGTGATCGAGGCCCGGTTGGGCGGTGTCACTCGCGCCGAGTTCGACTCCGCGATGATCTCCGCCGCGGTGCCGATGGAGCTGATCAGAGCCTCAGCCTCGCCCCTCGAGGTGGGCGGGCCGGCTAGCAGGAGATCATCGAGACCGAGCCCGGGTCCGTCGGCCGATCCTTGCCCGTCGCCGCGCGGCCCCGCCTGCCGTGCCGAACCGAGCAGATCCTCGAGCCACTCGCGCCATTCCTTCCGCAGTCTGTCGAGGTGCTCTTCGGTCGGCCCCAGAACGGTGAGCGTGACGCTCCCGAAGTGCCGGCGCTGGATGGGCTTGCGTAGCCGCACGAGTTTGTTCTTGAAGCCTTTGTTGCGGGGGACAGGCGTCTGGTCGTCGACGAGGCTCATGAGTTCGATGCCGTCGGTGATGCTCTCGGCGAGGTCGACGATGGACGTGAGCGCGATCCGTGCCGGGCCGGTACTCGCGGCGTCGCTGCGAGGGGCGAGTTCGACGGCCTCGGAGATCTGCATGGCGATGGCACTGATCGGTCCGGCCAGGTCGCCGAACTGCGCTCGCCACGAGTTGTGCCAGAGTCCGTGGATCTCTGGCGGACGGGGCCGCTTGGGCTGCGGGAAGGCCGGGTTGTGTCCTTCCTTCACCTGGAAGTCGTGCACCTCCCAGGCTGCGAGGTCCTGCAGCAGCGAGATGATTCCCGAGATGTGGTCGGCGTCGATGTGGCTGACGACGACAAGGTCGAGCGGCGCGCCGTTGTCAGCGAGATCCTGCAGTACCGGGCGCGTCTGTGACTCGAAACTGGCCGTTCGCCCGCCGTCCACCAAGATGTGGTGCCCGTCCGCCGACGTGAGCAGCAGACAGTCCCCGTCCTTGGCGAAGAACACATCGAGCTTCATTTCGCGCTCCCACTCTCGGTTGCGGCCGTCGACTTGACCACCATGTCGGTGAACTTCGCGGTGGCCCGCACACAGGCGGCGGCGTCGATCAGGCCGAAGCCGGTGTCGTTGCGCCAGCCGAAGGTCTGTCCGGGAAGCGGTGACGATGTCGAACGCAGGATTCCCTGGATCTGCGCGGAGGTCAGGTCGGGCTTGATCCCCAGCATCAGTGCGGCGACGCCGCAGACATGAGGGCTGGCCATGCTGGTGCCGGTCATCTCGATCCACTGGACTTCGCTGTCGAAGCCCTTGGCCGCAACCACACCGGTGCCGTTCGCCGCGATATCGGGCTTGGGCCGGCCGTCCCGCGTCGGACCGCGGCTGGACGTGACATGCGCGGCGTTGCGATCGATGTCGGCGTTCGCGACCGACAGGAGGCGCTCAGCGCAGGCAAGCGAACCGATCATGCGGTCGTCGGTGTACGAGCCCGCTGCGAAGTACGACGGATAGCGCCACTGTTGTGCGGATCCGGGCACACGCCGTGGGTCGTCCCGCTCGATCCAGGCGTCGAAGCTGCCGTCGCGCACGACCGCTCCGGTGAGGCGGACACGCCACTCCCCGGAGGCGATCGGACCCAGTTGGGGGCTACCGCCCGGCTGCTGCGGCCCGAAGAACGGTGAGAGCAGCACCGAGATCCGGTTCAGCCCGTTGGCGGGGTGATAGGCCTCGTTGTAGACACTCAGGACCGTGCCATTGCCCAGGAGCGCGTTGCGGATCATCTGGCCGAGCTTGATCGGCTCCAGCCAGGGCTGACCGGGCGGCTTGACCTCGACGTCGAAGCGGTCCTGGGGGCCGTACCAGATTTCCAGCTCGTTCTCGGAGATGTCCTGTACGCCGTCTCCGCCCACGATCCAGTCGAGTTCGCGCCGCAGGTTGGTCGCGGGAATCCTTCCGCTGGCGTGGATCCGTCCCTTGACGTATCCACGGTCGGTGGGCGAGCCGGGCTCGACCTGGCCCGCGTTGCCGGCCGCGACGGACACGCATCTGCCGCGCGTCGCCAGTGCGTTGTCGATCCACCGGGCCATGGCGCTCGAGGTGTCGTGGGCATGCCCGTTGGTCCCCAGGCTGATATTGATCGACAGCGGGAGAGGGGTGTTGTCCTGGCCGAGTTCGGCTGCCAGCTCGATCAGGTACTCGACAGCGTCGGCGATGCGCGTGGAGTCGTAGAAGCTCGACGCCGCGACAGTGTCCTCCGGGCGCAACGCGAGAAGAACGCCCGCGATGAACGCCTTGCGAGCAACTCCGTCGTTGCCTGCGGCGATCGATGCCACATGAGTGCCATGCGACCCGATGACCATTTGCGACTGGGGCTCGAGGCTGCTGGCGGCCATGTTCCGGCTGCGCGCCCCCTTGATCGCCGCGTTCATGGCCCCACGGCAAATCTCTGATCCGTAGTCCAAGCCGTCGTAATGCGGGGGAATGCGGCTGGCCGGAGAGGGGCGTGAGGAGCCCGCCTGATCCCAGATCGAAACCCAGCGAGTCTCGCCTTTGTCCAGAAAATCCGTGTGTGCGAAGTCGAATCCGCCGACGTCGATGATCCCGACCAGGACATTCTGACCGTCGTGGTGGCGAGCGCTCTCCGCCTTCACCCGCCGCGCATCGCCCGGGCCGTTCGTGATGTTGTGGCCGACCAGCGGCTCCGGACCCCGCAACGCCTGGCCTGGTTCGACGTAGGCGACGGCCGCATTGACCAGCAGGTCTCGCACGTCCCTCGCGGCTACCTCGACCACCCCTGTGTCGAGCTTCCAGCGCGACCTCTTGGCATAACGGTTGACCGCATCGATGGCATCCTGACGGACCGTCGGCGTCAGATCCCGATCGAGCTTGACGAAGAGGCTGAAGGCGACGTTCTCCGGTGGCGCCTTCTGCGGGGTCTGCGTCGCAAGGGCGGTCACCTCCGCCGGCGACAGAACGGTCGGGGCTCGCGGGCTCGCGGCGTCGACCGGAGCATCGCCCTCGACTTCGATCGACTCGCGGAATTCGCCAGGCGCAAGCGCCTCTCTGGTGGCGGGCGGGGTTCCCGTGCCATCGGCCGCGGGCTCTGCCAAGGCTACGGACGGGCATTGCTCCGCCCGCGCTTGGTTGACCTCGTCGGTACCGCCCAGGAAGACGTCCAGCTTCGGCGAAAGCCGTGGATCGAGTGACCTGATTTTCGGCGCGGCCATAGCATCCCCCTGATTCGTCCCCCAGCGCTGGTCGTCCAGTCATGAAATGCGTCGTGACCGGGCCTGGGCGCTATAAGACGATGATGGACCTCATCTCGTCGACAAAGTAGAGGACAACGAACAATTGCGATCCGCAGATCCGCTGATTCCTGCGTTTGGTAATTGTCCGTCGGCGGCGCACGCAGGCCAGAGAGCTGAGCGCGCTGTGCCGGCAACGGCCCTGCGCACTTGTGGGTGCGCAGGGCCGCTGTGTTCAGTTGCCGGCTGTCAGAGGGTGGCGCATTGGCCTGTCTTCGGGCCGGAGGCGGAGTTTGGTCGGCCTGCGTTGGTCGGGGCGGGGGAGTTGCCCGTGCAGGACAGTGGTCCGCTGATGTGGTTGCCGGAGACAATCGTCGAGCCGGTGTTGTTCTGCACGACGAGCGGGCCTGCCACGGTCGCACCGTCGATCGTCACTTGACCCACCGAACCGCGGACCGTCACGGGACCCTGGACTGTCGTCGGCGCGCACTCGCCGTTCTGGTTGCCGAGCCAGACTCGGGTTCGACCGGTCACGCTGACCGGCCCGGCCACCGTCGTACCGCAGAGCAGAACGTTGCCTGCACCGGACGCCGTCACCGGGCCGCGGATCACGGACCCGGATGCGTAGAGCCCGGCACCCGCTGCCACGGTCACGGGTCCCGAGACCGTCGCGCCATCGAGGCACGCGACGCCCGAGGACACGGTCAACGGGCCGTCGTGTGTCCCGGTGACCATCGTCGTACAGGACGGGACGCCGGTTGCGACGAACGGCACGAGCCAGGTCTGGCCCTGACGGCTGTAGGTGACTGTCCCGTGATAGACACCGTCGGCCGGGTAGGTGTGGCTACCGCTCACGGTCATGAGGCTTCTGCCTTGACGTTGGCTCGCCACGTAGTCGCGTGCCGCGATTGTGCCGGCCTCGGCAGGGGATCCGTCGCCCCAGTCGACCGTGGCGGTGAACTCACCGGGCGGAATCGATCCGGCAGCCAGGCGCCCCAGAGGTGCGTTGCTGACTGTCCTGTCGGTGCCGAAGCGGCTGACCGTGCCCATCGATTCCGGAGTCCAGTTGACCTGGGCGATGGAGCCGTAGTTCACATTCGCGAACGCCCACCGAGGCCCGGCGACGCTGAGCCGTTGCACATACGCGTCGTAGTCCTGGGTGAGCACCTTGGGCGACCAGGCCTTCTCCAGGATTCCGGCCAGCCGTGGGAAGACCATGAACTCGTTCGTGGCCAGCCCACGCATCTGCTCGCCCCAGATCGGCGCCTCGATACCGATGATGTCCTCGGCCTTCGGCCCGCCGTACGCCGGTTGCGCCCAGACGGACCGGTACTTCTCCCACACCCATTCCGGGTCCCACGTGTAGGCCTTGTCGAGTTCGGTCCGCGGCGTCCGGCCGGGCGACCCGTCGTACCCGAAGTCGAGGTACGCGTTCCATTCCGGGGTCGTGATGACGCTGCGGCCCTGGTTGAACCACTCGGGCTTGATGAGCGGGGGACCACCGCCGGTGTAGTCGGACCAGTAGTGGTTGATCGAGGTCGAGCCCGGTGCGTAGCCCTCCAGCGCAGGGTTCCAGCCCATCATCCGCTTGCCGTTGTCGTTGACGATCGACTCCATCTGCCCGATCCACCACTTGTAGTCCTCGTGGGGCATCCCGATGGCCTCGTCGCCGCCGATGTGGACGATCGGTGCGGGCGAGATCGCGGCGAGCTGCGCGATGGCGTCTCGCCAGAACGCGAGCGCCCGCTCGCTCGCCGGGTCGTTCGGGTTGGTGCAGAACCGGTCGGTCTGGGTCTGGCCTTGGCAACCCACGACCGCGACGCCGCCGAGGGACCTGACCGCCGCCGTGGCGTGGGCCGGGCCCTCCAGTTCTGGGACGATCTCGATGAACCGGTCGGCGGCGTACTTGACCAGGCCCTTGAAGTCCTCTTGCGTGTAGAAGCCCGCGATACAGCCCGATCCGTTGCACCCGGTGCCGTCGAGCGCCGGGTAGCCCTTGATCTCCAGCCGCCAGGACTGGGAGTCACTCAGGTGCAGGTGCAGCCGGTCGCCCTTCAACGCGGCGAGTTGGTCGATCATGGACCGGATCTCGGCCACGGTCATGAAGTTGCGAGCAGGATCGAGTTGAAGACCTCGATGCGCGTAGCGCGGGTAGTCCAGGACCGTGATGGGCTGCGCGGTCCAGGGCCCTGCGCCGGCGGTGGAGGAGTTGATTGCTGCTGGCAACAGTTGCCGAAGGCTCACGAAGCCGTTGAACAGACCGTGCGCTTGCGGGGCGACGATCTTCGCTCCCGCACTCGACACAGTGAGGGAGTAGCCCTCGTCCGCCTTGTCCGCTGGGACACCGGACACCGGTCCGGTGCTCAGCGCGACGTCGGAGGCCGTGGCGGAACCGGTCACGACGGGAAGCACGAACCCGGTGGCCGGCCGCAAGTAGCCGGCGAGCACCTCAGCCGTCGCGGCGAGCGCATCGCTGGAGACGACGATCCGCGACGTGGCCGTGAGCTCGAACGGCTGACCGGTGCCGGCCGTCTGCTTGACCGGCACGGGGATGATCCGTCCCACGGTCGGCGGCGGCTTGGGGCCGGACCAGATCTCGAACTCGTTGAGGGTGTACCCCGTGGTCGAAGTCGTGGCCGTGGCTTGCATCCGGACGCACGAGATCGGGTCCTTGCGGTCGATCACCTGGGAATCCTTGTCGCTCGGACTCACCACATGGGTGACCGTCGACCAGGTCTGGCAGTCGGCGTCCGTGGAGACCTGCAGGTCGTACTCGGTCGGCTTGGCCGGGGAAGTCCAGCGGCTGAACACCTCGTAGACCGGGGCGGGCGAGGCCAGCTTGACCTGGAACCAGTCCTGGGTCGGGTCGTAGCCGCTGCCGACCGATGCGTAGTTCGAGGTCCATCCGTTGTGCACGAACACGTCGATCGCGTTGGCGGGTGCGTACGTCGCCGCCGGTGCGGTCATGCGTTGGGACTTGGCAGAGGCGACCGCGCCGGGCAGCAGGGCGAGGTTGACGCTGTCGGGTGTCTCGGCGTACGTCGTGGGTGTGCCGGCGGAAGCCTGTCCCACGGTGAGTGGGACCAGGGCTGCGGCCACCAGCGCACCGATGGTCAGAGCGGGGACAGCACGAGGCCGAGACCGATGGCCTGCATCGGGTCTCCCCTCGGGTTTCGGCGCAAAGAACGAGAATCTCACGTCACTCCTTACCGGTGCAGGGCGGTGTCACGCGGTCCCGGAGGGCGACCGTACCGGCGATTTTCCGTCCCGGTCCCCGCCTGTGCAAGAGCCCGGGCCGGCCCGACTCGCCGGGGCTGGCAAGCGTTTGCCGATCTGGCATAGGGTGAGCGTTGAAACGTTGCCGAATCGGGAGGAATCCGGGTGACTTCCACGCACGCAGTCAGGTTCGCCGCGGTCGGGCTGGATCACGCGCACATCTTCGGCCAGATCGCGGGTCTGGTCGGGGCCGGTGCGGAGTTCGTCGCGATGGCGACCGACGATCCCGCGGCCGCGATCGCCACCCGGGTCCGCGAGCGGTATCCCGACGTTGCGGTCGTCGAGAGTCCGGACGACCTGATCGGCCAGGACGGGATCGACCTGATCGTGACCGCCGCCGTACCGGATCGACGGGGACCGATCGCCGTCGCGGCGTTGCTGGCCGGCAAGGACGTCGTGACCGACAAGCCCGGCTGTGTCAGTCTCGAGCAGCTGGAGGAGATCGAGAAGGCGGTCGGCCAGAGCGGGCGGTTCTGGTCGGTGACGTTCTCCGAGCGGTTCGAGGTTGCCAGTGTGGTCAAGGCCGGTGAGCTGGTCCGCGAGGGCCGGATCGGGACCGTGGTGCAGACCATCGGGCTCGGGCCGCACCGCGTCGGGGACCGCGGCCACCTCGGCGGTGGGGCCGGCCGCCCGGACTGGTTCTACGACAACAACCGGTACGGCGGAATCCTCGCCGACATCGCCTCCCATCAGATCGACCAGTTCCTCTGGTTCACCGGCGCGAGGACCGCGGAGATCGTGGCGAGTACGGTCGGGAACTTCGCCAACCCGGACGAGCCGGGCCTGCAGGACTTCGGTGAGATCCTGCTGCGTAGCGACAACGCCCAGGGGTACATCCGGGTCGACTGGTACACGCCGGCCGGCCTGCCGACCTGGGGCGACGGCCGCCTGATGATCCTCGGCACCGACGGCTACATCGAGCTGCGCAAATACGTCGACATCGCGGGCCGCGACGGCGGAGACCACCTCTTCCTGGTCAACCAGGAAGGCACGCAGTACATCGACTGCTCGGACGTCGAGACGACGTACTATCCCGACCTGGTCCGCGACGTCCGCGAACGAACCACCACCGCCGCCCCGCAGGCCCACACCTTCGAAACCATGCGCCTGGCCCTGAAGGCCCAGCAACAAGCAACGATCCGCGGCGCGGCCCGATGAGCTAGAGCCCGGCCGCGTGGTCGGGGACCTGGGTCTGCATTTCTCGCGGCGTTCGCTCGTAGCCCTTCGACGGTGGGCGCGGCGGCAGGCCCAGCGGTGGCCGCTGGACCTCGTAGTACGGGATGGTCGACAGCAGGTGCGCGATCATGTTGATCCGCGCCGAGCGCTTGTCCTCGCTCTCGACGACGTACCACGGCGCCTCCGGGATGTCGGTGTGCACGAACATCTCGTCCTTGGCGCGGGAGTAGTCCTCCCAGCGGGTGATCGACTCCAGGTCCATCGGTGACAGCTTCCACTGCCGCATCGGATCCTCGAGCCTGCGGCGGAACCGGTTCTCCTGCTCGCTGTCGCTGACCGAGAACCAGTACTTGCGCAGCAGTACTCCGTCCTCGACCAGGAGCCGCTCGAAGATGGGGGACTGGTGCAGGAACCGGGCGTACTCCTGGTTGGTACAGAAGTCCATCACGCGCTCGACGCCGGCCCGGTTGTACCAGGAGCGGTCGAACAGCGCGATCTCGCCGCCGGCCGGGAGGTGCTCGATGTACCGCTGGAAGTACCACTCGGACCGCTCCCGCTCGGTCGGAGCCGGCAGCGCCACGATCCGCGCCACCCGTGGGTTGAGGAACTGCGTCACCCGCTTGATCGTGCTGCCCTTCCCGGCCGCGTCCCTGCCCTCGAAGACCACCACCACGCGGGTCTTCTCGACCCGGACCCATTCCTGCAGCTTCACCAACTCGGCCTGCAGTCGCAGCAACTCCCGCTGGTACACCTTCTTCGGCAACCGCTTCTTCGCGCCACTCATCCCTGAACCATCTCGCACGATCTCTGACCGGGATAGGTCGAGTCAGTGGATGAGCACCTCGAGAACGACGATGAGGATGCCGAACGTCGCGTTCACGGCGCCGGTGGTCAGCGCCATCGGCCAGCCCCAGCGCTGGCGGCGGGCGAACATGATCCCCCAGCCGAGGAGCTGCGCGACACCGCACCACAGCATCAGCAGGACCGCCGAACGGTCCGGCAGTACGTCGAGGGCCCCGAGCGCCAGGATTGCCAGAGCCGGCAGCGGTCCGGTCACCAGGGGCCACTCTTCGGCCATCGCACTGCGCACCGCACGCCAATCGAGGCCGTCCGCTGCATTGAGATGGTGAGCGAGCGCGTTGGCGTAGACATGTGCCAGCCAGAAGATGACCAAGGTCATGACGGTCACCACCAGCAGCCGGCTGATGTCGGTCTGCTTCGCCCCGCCGGCAACCACGGCCATCGACGCGATGGTGCCATAGATCGCGCCGGCCGAGGACCACGCCCGACCTGTACGCCGCTCTGCCTCGTGTTCCCTTGCCTCGCTCATGTCGACGCTCTCCAACGACGGGTTCGACGCACCGGCTGCGCTATGGTCCAGTCTGTCTTGTCATCACCGATCTCCCGTCTCTCGAGGAAAGTGTCATGACCGCTACGTCCAGGAGGCAAGCGTGAAGCTTCTTCTCACTTCCGGCGGTGTCACGAACCCGAGCATCCACGACGCGCTCGTCGACCTGCTGGGCAAACCGATCGCCGACTCCAACGCCCTCTGCGTCCCGACCGCGCAGTGGGGCCACCCGGCGTGCGGGCCGGCATCGGTGCGTGGCTTCGTTGCCGGCGTACCTCCGTGGGACATGGGCGGCCTGGGATGGAAGTCGGTGGGCGTGCTCGAGCTCACCGCGCTGCCCAGCATCGGTGAGCAGCGCTGGGTCCCTTGGGTGCGGGAGGCCGACGTACTACTGGTGGACGGAGGCGACGCGACGTACCTGTGCCACTGGATGCGGCAGTCCGGGCTGGTGGACCTGCTGCCGTCGCTGCCCGAGCTGGTCTGGGTGGGTGTGAGTGCCGGCAGCATGGTGATGACACCGCGGATCGGTGATGACTTCGTCGAGTGGCAGTCCGCGCCGGACGACCGCACGCTGGGAGTCGTCGACTTCTCGATCTTCCCGCACCTGGGTCACGAGTCCATGCCGGACAACACCATGGCCGAGGCGGAGAGGTGGGCCGCGGACATCGCGGGTCCGGCGTACGCCATCGACGACCAAACGGCCATCAAGGTGACCGACGGCACCGTCGAGGTCATCTCCGAGGGGCAGTGGAAGCGGCTCGACTCCTAGAGCCCTGCGTCTCAGTCGGCTCAGGTTGAAGAGGCGCATCCGATGCAGGTGCGTGCCGTCGGTCTCGCATCGAGTCTGGCTTTCGCGATCGGCTGTCCGCACCGTTCACAGATCCCGTAGGTGCCGGCCGCCAGCCGATCGTTTGCCGCCTCGACCTCTGCCAAGTGACCCTGGACCTGCAGTACGAGCGCTGAGACCTGCGACCTCTCGAACGCGATCGTCGCACCTTCAGGATCATGCTCGTCGTCAGCGTTGGCGTCACGGGAGGCCGCCACCACATCGTCGAAGTCGCCGGTCAGGCCCGCGAGGCGCCCGAGCGCTTGTCGCTGTTCCGCCTCCAGCAGCTCACGAACCCTGTCCATCCCTCCATGCTGACACCGCTCGCGGACAGGCTCTGGTGCCCCACGTGACTGAACCCTCCAGGCTCCGACATCGTTCATTGGAGTGTGACGACGATCACACCTCGGTGAGGGAGGGAGCACATGGTGGCAAGACGAGCACGTTGGGTGGCTGCGGCCTTCGCGATCGGGCTGGCGGCCACGGCGACAGGCAGTGTGGCGACGGCGGGACGCGAAGACGCGGGCAGCACGCCGAACACGATCCGCGAGCAGTTGACCGGCTACGAGGAGGACCCGGCTCCGATCTCGACGAACGGCAGCGGACGGTTCCAGGCCCAGATCAACGACCGGGCCAAAACGATCACCTATCGCCTCAGCTACACCACGTTGGAGGGCGCGGTCCAGCAGGCGCACATCCACTTCGGCGGTAAGGCGCAGAGCGGCGGGATCAGCGTGTTCCTGTGCACCAACCTGGGCAACGGCCCCGCCGGGACCCAAGCATGCCCCGCGGCACCGGCGACCGTCACGGGCACGATCGGGCCGGCCGACGTCATCGGTCCGGCGGCCCAGAGCCTGACCGCCGGCCAGTTCGACGACCTGGTCAAGGCGATCCGGAACGGTACGACGTACGTCAATGTGCACAGCAGCCTGTTCCCGGGCGGTGAGATCAGGAGCCAACTGGACCACCACCACAACTGACCGACGAACCTCAGGCTTGAGGGCGGGCCGAAACGGCCCGCCCTTCAGCGGTCGCTGCCCATCGTGCGGAGGACATCGCCGATGGACTGCACCGACCCGTGCCTGCGCCGGATCAGGTCGGCCACGATCCCGGTCCAGCCGGTCTGATGCGCGGCGCCCAGACCGGCGGCGTTGTCGCCGTGGAAGTACTCGTGGAACATCAGGTTGTCCTTCCAGTTCGGGTCGCTCTGCAGGCGGTCGACCCCGCCGAAGCATGGCCGCCGGCCGTCCGGGCCGACGAGGAAGATCGACACCAACCGGGCGAACAGGTCGTCGGCGATGGCGTCGAGAGCGAGCAGTTCGCCCGATCCGGTGGGGTATTCGACCTTCAGGTCATCGCCGAAGAAGCGGTGGTAACGCTGCAGGGCGGTGGTCGCGAGGAAGTTCAGCGGGAACCACACGGGCCCGCGCCAGTTCGAGTTGCCGCCGAACATGTCCGTGGTCGACTCGGCCGGTTCGTAGTCCACCGTGGCGCGCATCCCCTCCACTTCGAGGGTGTACGGGTGGTCGCGGTGGTACGCGGAGATCGAGCGCAGTCCGTGGGGCGACAAGAACTCGTCGGGGTCGAACAGCTTGCCGAACATGCGCAGTACCTGCTCGACCCCGACGGCTCCCATCAGCAGCCGCTGCTGCCCGGCGTCGCCCCGCAGTACGCCGGCGTCCGCCAGACTCTCGCGGTCGCGCAGGCCCTGGCGCTCGAGGAACTCGGCGAACTGCTTGCCCGGGGCAACAGCTCGCTCGATCAGCTGGTCGTCGATCACGGCCACCGCCAGCATCGGGATGATGCCGACCATCGAGTGCACCTTCACCGGTACGACGCCGCCCGGGGTGGCGATCCGGTCGTAGAACAGGCCGTCGGTCTCGTCCCACATCCCCTGCTGCGCCATCGCGGTGCGAATCGCGGCGAAGTGCTCGAGGAACTTGTGGACCAGGTCGCGCGCGGGCCGGTGCCCGGTCCGGTTCAGGATCGCCGCGATCGTCGTCATCGCCAGCGCGTACGCCGCCATCCAGCCGGTGGCGTCGGCCTGTTCGAGCACCCCGCCGACCGGCAGATGCGAACGGTCGAGCGGGCCGATGTTGTCCAGCCCGAGGAACCCGCCCTCGAACAGGTTCGACCCGTCGGCGTCCTCCCGGTTGACCCACCAGGTGAAGTTGACCAGCAGCTTGTCGAAGATCCGGCTGAGGAAGTCGAGATCGCGCCCACCGTCGATGGCGAACACCTCGAGCGCCGCGAACGCCTGGACCGGCGGGTTCACGTCGCTGAAGTCCCACTCGTACGCCGGGAGGGCGCCGTTCGGATGCTGGAACCACTCGCGGCACACCAGCAGCAGCTGATTCTTGGCGAACTCGGGATCGACGTGGGCCAGCGCGATGCAGTGGAACGCGAGGTCCCAGGAGGCGAACCAGGGGTACTCCCACTTGTCCGGCATCGACATCACGTCGAAGGCGCTGAAGGTGCGCCATCGGTGGTTGCGCGCGGTGTGCCGCGAAGCCGGCGGCACCGGCTGTCCCGGGTCGCCGTCCAGCCAGCGGGCAACGTCGTAGTAGTAGAGCTGCTTGCTCCACAGCAGTCCGGCGAAGGCCTGCCGCATCACCATCGCCTCGTCGGGCGAGGCGGCCGCCGGGGTGAGATCGGCGTAGAACTCGTCAGCCTCCGCCAGGCGGGACCTGACGACCTGCTCGTACTCCGATCCGAGCGCGGTCGCCGAGTCGGTGCCTGATCCTGCCGGACGCAGTCGTAGCCGCAGCTCCGCGGTCGAACCCGGCGCGAGGTCGACGCGATACCAGGCCGCACACTTGGTGCCGCGCTGAGCGGGATCGACGGTGGGCGCACCGGTGACGACGTGGTCGTTGATGCCGTCCTTCGGGTACGGCGTCGACCCGGCAACGCCGTACAAGCGCTGGATGTTGGTCTCGTTCTCACAGAACAGCAGAGTCGGTGCGGTCCCGTCCGGCCCCGGTGCGGCCAGTAGTTCCAGCTCGCCCAGGGATGCATGCGAGACGCGGACGCTCGATTCTCCGGTCGCGGCGAGCTCGGGTCGTTGCGCACCCGGGCTCCACGACCAGGTGTTGCGGAACCAGGCCGTCGGCAGGACGTGGAGTGTTTCCGGGTCCGGTCCGGCGTTCGTGACCTGGATCGACATCAACAGGTCGGTCGGGCTCGCCTTGGCGTACCGCACCTCGACGATCCAGTACCGATCCTCGTCGAACGCGCCGGTGTCGAGGAGCTCGTACTCCGGATCGTGCTTGCCGCGCCTGCCGTTCTCGGCGCGCAGGTCTTCGTACGGGAACGCGCGCTGCGGGTAGTGGTAACGCCAGCGGTTCCAGGCATGGCTCGGTACGGCGTCGAGGTACCACCAGTAGTCCTTGACGTCCTCGCCGTGGTTCGCCTCCGCGCCGGTCAAGCCGAACGGCCGCTCCTTGAGGATCGGGTCGCGCCCGTTCCACAACGCCAGCCCCATGCACAGCCGTTGCTCGATGTCGCTGAACCCGGCCAGTCCGTCCTCGCCCCACCGGTACGCCGTGGCGCGGGCGCGGTCGTGCGAGAGGTAGTCCCATGCCTCGCCGTCGGCGCTGTAGTCCTCGCGCACCGTGCCCCACTGACGCTCGCTGAGGTATGGACCCCACAGATACCAATCGCTCCGGTCACCTGCCATCCGCTCGCGCTCCACTCCGGACGCGTGAGGCTCTGTCGTCACGTGGCCCTCCCAGCGATGGTGCTCCCAGCCCGTGCCCATTGTTCGGCAGCCGCGCCACCTCCCGCCTCGTCTGCAGCTGATGATGCGGGTCTGCTCTCGCTACGATCGGGAGATGCGACAGAAGGTCGGCTACTGTGCGGCGCCGGATGCGGTGAAGCTGGCGTACGCCGTCCATGGTGACGGCCCGCCGATCGTCAGGGTGGCGACGTGGATGAGCCATCTGGAGTTCGAATGGGAGAGCCCGGTGTGTCGCCATTGGCTCGACGCTCTCGGGGACGGTCACACCCTGGTCCGGTACGACGAGCGCGGCTGCGGGCTCTCGGATCGCGACGTCGACGACATCTCGTTCGAGGCCTGGGTGGCCGACCTCGAAGCCGTGGTCGATGCGGCCGGCCTCGACCGGTTCGCGCTGCTCGGCGTCTCGGCCGGTGCGGCGGTCGCGATCGCGTACGCGGCTCGTCATCCCGAGCGGCTCACGCATCTGGTCCTCTACGGGGGATACGCGCGCGGCCGGACACTTCGGGGTGTGGGCGAGCGCCGCCTGCAGGAGGCGCTGGTCGCCGCGATCTCCGTCGGCTGGACCGATCCCGATCCGACGTTCCGGCACCTCTTCAGCATGCTGTTCCTCCCAGCCGGCACGGCCGAGCAGATGGGGTGGTACGACGACTTGCAGCGACACTCCTCCTCGGCCGCGACCGCGGTACGTCTCTACGATGCGCGCGGCCGCATCAACGTGGTGGAGCTCGCGGCGCAGGTGCGGACAAGGACACTGGTCGTACACGCAGCGGGCGACCGAGTTGTGCCGGTGGACGAGGGACGGCTGCTCGCCACCTTGCTCCCCGGAGCGCAGCTGCTCCTCCTGGAGTCGGCGAACCACATCCTGCTGTCGGATGAGCCCGCGTGGGCGAACTTCGTCGCGGAGTTGCGTGCCTTCCTCGGGACGGAACCGGCCACTGCGCGGCCCGGGGCCGGAATCGATGAGCTCAGCCCGCGGGAGCTGGACGTGCTCGCGCTCGTCGCGGCCGGACTGACGAACGAGGTGATTGCCGACAGGCTGAGCCTCAGCGTCCGGACTGTCGAGCGTCATCTGACGAACACGTACATCAAGCTGCGTGTCTCGGGCAAGGCGGGACGCGCGGCCGCGGCGGCCAGGTTCTCCGAGACGCAGCGTCCCTGATCGGGGCTGCTGCTGCGTGTTGGCCGCCAGCCCGCCGCCGCGGCATTGCGTGCTGGCTCCGATGCGAGCGACTTGTGCGGCTGCCTACCTTCACAGGTATCAGGGCAAGCGCCCGGGTCCCGGGCACTTCGAAGGAGGCATTCGATGGAGCACATGGTCAGTTCTGACCGGGCATCGGCGGTTCTCGCCGAGCCGACAGCGGCGTACGACGTCCGCGGCGGGGGAGGCGTCAGGCTGCACGCCCGGGAGTGGGGAAACCGCCAAGGGCGTGCAGTTCTCTTCATTCACGGCTGGTCGGCCAGTCACATGTGCTGGGCGCACCAGATGCAGGGCCGGCTCGCCGATGACTTTCGTCTGGTGGCGTTCGACAACCGGGGTCACGGCATGTCCGAGAAGCCGTTGGGCGCGGACAGTTATCGCGACCCGCAGTTGTGGGCGGACGACCTCGCCGCGGTGATCGATCAGTTGGGCCTGGACCGGCCGGTGCTGGTCGCCTGGTCGTACGGCGGGTTCATCGTCTCCGACTACATCCGGGTGTACGGCGAGGACCGGATCGGTGCCATCAACCTGGTCGGGGCCGCCGTCATGTTGAAGCCGCCCACCTTCGACCACATCGGTCCCGGTTTCCTCGAGAACGCTCCGGACGCGAGCATGCCCGACCTGGCCACGAACATCGCCGCCGTACGACGCTTTCTCGGCGTCTGCACCGCCGAGCCGCTCGAGCCGGACGACTGGAGCGCGGCCCTGGCCTGGAACATGGTCGTTCCTCCCGAGGTCAGGGGGGCGTTGATCTCGCGCGAGATCGACAGCGACGACGTACTGACCACGCTCTCCGTGCCTGTGCTGGTGACCCACGGACGGTCCGACACCATCGTGCTCCCCTCGATGGGCGAACACGTCCTCAACGTCTGCAAGGCCGCCAGACCGTCTTGGTACGAAGGCATCGGCCACATGCCCTTCACCGAGGCGCAACCCCGCTTCGACCACGAGCTCGCCGAACTCACCGCGGACGTCGTCTGACTCAGGTCGTCGGGGCCGGTCCCGACGACTGGCGCGGAGTGAAGTCCCCTTGGATCCGGAGCGAGTCCGGCTGCTTCCCCGCCATCACCTCTCCCAGCAGATCCACCGCGGCCGCGCCGAGCCTCCCGATCGGCGCGCTCACGGTGCTGAGCTTCGGCGTGAGAACCCTGGCCAGCAGTACGTCGTCGCAGCCGACGATGGACCGATCGCCCGGCACGGAGAGTCCCCGTTCCGCAAGTCCCGCGACGACGCCGCAGGCGGTCAGGTCGTCGAAGGCGAAGGCCGCCGTCGCGGGGGAGTCGGCGAAGGCAGCGGCGCCCTGCCTGCCTCCTTCGTACGAGGCCTCGAAAGGCCCGAGCTCGATGAGCTCGACATCGGCTGAGGCAGCCCACTTCCTGATCGCGGAGGCACGCTGCCGGGCCGCCCAGGACGCCGATGGACCGTGCAGGAGGGCGACCGTCTCATGGTTCAGGTCGCGAAGATGGTCGCCGGCCTGCGCGAGCGCCGCCGAGTTGTCACAGATCACCGTGGTCGAATGCATCATCTCCCGGTTCACCACGATCGCCGGGGTGGAGCCGAGCGCGTCGCGCAGCCGGGCCGGGGTGCCGCGCGGCGACGCCACGATCACGCCGTCCACCTGCCCTGCCAGCCGCCGGATGAGCGCGGCCTCGGCGGAGGTGCTCTCTCCCGCGTCCACCATGATCACCGAGGCGTCGTTGTCCGCCGCCGCCTGCTGGATCGCGCGGACCAGTGGCGGGAAGAAAGGATTGGTGATGTCGGGGATGAACAGCCCGATGGCGCCCGTACGGCCGGTGGCCAGGCGGCGTGCCGACTTGTTCGGCTGATAACCCAGCTCATCGGCCTTGGCGAGGATGCGCGCCCGTACGTCGTCTCGCACCTGATCCGGACGGGTGAAGGCCCGGGACACCGTGGACCCCGACACCCCGAGGGCGTCGGCGATCGAGTAGATGGTGACCTTCGTCATGGGTCGGCTTCCTTCTGCTCTCGGGCACCGGCGCGATCGGCACTCGCCCCCGCGTGCACTCTATCGACATCACGGCACCTCTCACGCAGCTCGGGAAGGTCAGGCGCCCAGGGTCGCGCGCAGCCGGCTCGCGGCGTCCGCGTCCAGATAGAGGGTGCAACCCGGGTGGGTGCGGAGGATCGTGCTCGGGCAGTGCTCGCCCAGTGGATCGAGCAGAGTGGCCCGCACGGCCTCGGCTTTGCTTTCCTTCGACACGACACAGAACAGTCGGGCCGCGTCGAGCAGCCGGGGAACGCTGAGCGTCAACGCGCGTGTGGGTACGTCGTCGAAGGAGTCGAAGCATTCGTCGTCGACCTGCTGTTGCCGGCAGATCTCGTCCAGCTCGACAACCTTCACGGCCTGCGGGTCGTCGAAGTCCGCGACGGGCGGGTCGTTGAAGGCGATATGGCCGTTGACGCCGATGCCCAGGCAGACGATGTCGATGGGTGCCGCCGCTAGCAGCTCCGCGTAGCGACGGGCTTCGGCGGCCGCCCCGCCGGTCGGGTCGAGCACATGTGCGGTGCCCAGTGGCACCCGATTCCACAACGCCTTCTTGAGCCAATTGCCGAATCCGGCCGGATCGTCGGCATCGAGCCCTATGTATTCGTCCATATGGAATGCCGTCACGGCGGACCAATTGACATCCGGTTCGGCCAGTAATGCATTGATGGTCTCTGCCTGGCTCGGTGCGGAGGCGAAGATCACTCGTGCTTCTCCCTTGCGGGAGATGACCCGGCGCAGCTCGGCCGCGATATCGGCTGCGGCCGCTCGCCCTGTCGCGACGGGATCGGAGAATATGCGCACCCAAGGCTCGATCGTTGGCGTTGTCATGCTGCATAGCTTGGGCTGCAACCGCTTGCAGGTCAAGCCGCGTGGACGCGGCTCCGAGCCCGTCCGCTGCTGCGCCGGTGCTGAACGGCTCAGGCGGTGCGACCGTCTGAGCGGTCGGGAAGTCGTTGACCTGCAAGCGGTTGCATGCTCTAATGACCGAACGATCTGTACAGGGCGGACGTCTCCCGGGCCGGCGCGAGGAAATCCTTCACGACTCTGCGGGAGAGTGTCAGTCGTGCGCGTGCAGAGAATCGGCGACAAGGGATCCGCCGAAATCTCCGCGGCCATTCCCTCGTGTTGTCCATTCTTTGTTCGGTTGGCTTGATGGAGCGTTTTACTAAAACGTTCTACCAGGAGGTCGGCGATGAGCTCTGATCGAGTGACGATCCGGCAGATCGCCGAGATGAGCGAGGTCTCCGTGAGTACGGTGTCGAACGTCCTGAACGGTCGCACTCTGCGGATGTCGGCGGAAACCCTCGAACGGGTCCGCGGCGTCATCTCGACGCTGCGCTACCGCCCCAGCAGCATCGCCCGCGGGCTGGTCACCGGACGCACCGCGACCATCGGGCTCGTCGTCGCCGAGATCGAGACGGCGCTGTTCTTCAGCGCTGTCGGTGCGCTCGAAACGGCTGCCCGCGCGGCGGGTTACAACCTGATCGTCTGCCACGCCCGCGGTTCCAGGGACGAGGCCGAGGTGGTCACGGTGCTGCGTACGAAGGGCGTGGACGGGATCATCTTCATCGCCAACTCCGAGGCCGTGGACAACACGCATCTGACTGATCTGCCCGCCGCCGGGATCCTCGCCGTCGTCGTCAACCGACGGCGTCCCGGCCCGGAGTTCGGCCGGGTCACCTGGAACGATCGGGCCGGCGTCGCCGGCGCCGTCGAGCATCTCCACGATCTGGGGCACCGGCGGATCGCGTTCCTGCGTGGTCCCAGGTCCCGTGACAGCACTCGCGAGCGTGCCGCGGGTTACCGCCGGGGGCTCAAGAAGGTCGGCCTGCCGTACCAGGAGGACTGTGTCCGCCTCGCGGACTACACCGCCGACCCGCTGACCTGGGAGCGGGCCACCAGCGAGCTTCTCGATCTCGACCCCGCGCCGACGGCGATCATCGCCTCCGACGATTCGGTGGCGGCTGTCGTGATCCGTACGTCCCAGCGCCGGGGGCTGTCCGTTCCCCGTGATCTGGCCGTGGTCGGGATCGACGACCAGATGTTCGCAACACTGCTCAATCCTCCGCTCACCACCATCCGGCTTCCGGTGAAGGAAGCCGCGGAACGCGCCCTGGAAATGCTCGTCGACGCCATCGCGGGGCAGTCGATGCGTGAGGTCCGGCTCGCAACGGAACTCGTGGTCAGGGATTCCAGCTCGCCAGAACCTCGCACCAACGTCAGCTCACCGGATGCCTGCATCCGGCAAGGTCGCCGGACCGTCCAGTCCTGGAAGGAATGAACATGATCACGAGGCGCAACTTCTTAGCGGCCGCCGGCCTGGCTTCGCTGTCCGCCGCCGCCCTCACCGCCTGTTCCGGAGGTTCGGCCGGTGGCGACGCCAAGGGCGCGGCGAATCTCGAGGTCATCTGGTGGGGCGCCGACGACCGGGCGGCGATCACCAATTCGATCCTCAAGCTGTACGGGACGAAGTACCCCGGAAACACCGCGAAAGGGCAGTTCCTGCCGTTCGGTGACTACTTCAACAAGCTCAACACGCTGGCCGCGTCGAACAGCCTGCCCGACATCATCCAGCTGAACCTGCCGAACCTCGCTGCCTACGTCAAGAACGGCTTGCTGCTCGATCTCGGCGATGTCGATCTGGGGGACTACGCCAAGGCGTCCCTGGAGACCGGCAAGATCGACGGCAAGCTCTACGGCATCAACTTCGGGTACCAGTACCTGACCGTCATGTACAACACCGAGCTCGTGAAGAAGAGCGGGCTGAGCGTTCCGAAGGATCCGGCCGACTGGAACACGTGGGGTGACTTCGGCGTCGAGCTCGCCAAGAAGCTCGGCGGTGGCATGTACGGCATGAGTGACAACAGCGCCGAGTCGAACACCTGGTCGTCGTGGCTGACCAGCCGTGGCAAGGGGCTCTTCTCGAAGGACGGCAAGCTGGCTCACGACGAGGGCGATGCCGTGGCCTGGTTTCAGTACTGGAGCGGTCTACGCGACCGCGGCGCCATCGCCCCCGGTGCGGAGAGCCAGACCTACGTGTCCAACGGCGGCGCGGCTGTCGATCCGCTCACCACCGGCAAGTCCGTGATCTCGATGAGCCCCATCGTGCAGTTCCAGGGCTACCAGAAGGTCAACAAGGTCCCGCTGGGCCTGGCGCCCTGTCCGAGCGGCCCGGCGGGACGCGGTGAGGTCAATGCCTTCTTCGGCTGGGGCATCTCCTCGAAGACGAAGAATCCGCAGGCCGCCAAGGAATTCCTCAATCTCTGGTTCACCGATCCGGGGGCGTTCAAGGAGCTCGGCCTGGATCGGGCCATCCCGGCCTCGCAGAAGCAGCTCGACACCGTGAGTCAGGGCGCGACGGGGGCGATCAAGACCATGCTCGGATTCATGGACTCCTACACGATCTCCCCGGCCTCGCAGCCCGCCTCGCCGCCGAGCATCGGCAGCAAGGTCCAGGACAGCCTGACCCGGGCCGCCGAGGCGGTGCTGGCCAAGAAGCTGTCCCCGGAGCAGGCCGGCGCACAGTACTTCAGCGAGATCAAGGCCGCCGCCGGTGAGTAGTTCGCTGGTCCGCGGAGCGAGCGAGCAGGTCGAGGTGCCGGCCCCGGGCCCCTCCGACCTGGCTCGCCCGCCGGCGGGCGCGGCGATGAGCAAGAAGAGCAGGAGAGGTAAGAAGGGCACGGCTGGGTACCTGTTCCTGACCCCCTGGATCATCGGCTGCGTGTGCCTCACGCTCGGGCCGATCATCGCCTCGCTGTACTTCTCCTTCACCGACTACAGCCTGCTGGCCAGCCCGCACTGGGTCGGCCTGAAGAACTACAGCGACATGTTCCACGACAAGCGCTACTGGGCTTCGGTCATCGTCACGGTGAAGTACGTGTTCATCGGGGTGCCGATCAAGCTCGGGATCGCCCTGCTGATCGCGCTCCTGCTCAAAGACGGCCTGCGGCACATGTCGGTCTACCGGGCGATCTACTACGTGCCCTCGCTGCTCGGTGGCAGCGTGGCGATCGCGATCCTCTGGCGTCAGATCTTCGGTGATCCAGGCATCTTCCAGTCGTTCCTGGCACTGTTCGGGATCGAGATTCAGGGATGGCTGACCAGCCCGGCCACCTCGCTGAACACGCTCATCGTCCTGGAAGCCTGGCAGTTCGGCTCGCCCATGCTGATCTTCCTGGCGGGCCTGCGCCAGATGCCCCAGGATCTGTACGACTCGGCGGCCGTCGACGGCGCCGGGCCGGTACGGAAGTTCTGGAACGTGACGCTCCCGCTGCTGACCCCGATCCTCTTCTTCAACCTCGTGCTGCAGATGATCGGATCGTTCCAGGCCTTCACACCCTCCTTCATCATCAGCAGCGGCACCGGCGGACCCGTCGACAGCACGCTGTTCTACACCCTCTACCTCTACATCCAGGGCTTCGGGAACCTCCAGATGGGATACGCCTCCGCGATGGCCTGGGTGCTCCTGGTCGTGGTCGGCGCCATCACCGGGCTGTTGTTCTTCACCGCCAAGTACTGGGTCTTCTACGGAGATGCGAGATGACGACGAGCAGCATCGACGTGGGCCGGGTCCGGATCCGGCCCCGGGCGAAGAACAGGAAGCCGCTGTGGCGCCGGATCGCCAAACACGCGGTGCTGGTCCTCGGCGCCGTCCTGATGATCTACCCCCTGCTGTGGATGTTCGGATCGTCGTTCAAGCCTGAGAGCCAGATCCTCGGCACTGCGAATCCCTTCCCCGGTCACGGCGCGAACCTCAAGGGCTATATTTCCGGCTGGTCGGCGTTGGGCTTTCCCTTCTGGCGCTACTTCCTCAACTCGTTCGTCATCTGCGCGCTGTGCATCGTGGGGAACCTGCTGTCGTGCTCGCTCGCGGCTTTCGCCTTCGCCCGGCTCGAGTTCCGGTTCAAGGGCAAGATGTTCGCGATCATGATGGGCACGATCATCCTGCCTTTCCACGTACTCGTCGTACCGCAGTTCGTGCTCTTCCGCACGATGGGGATGGTCGACACGATCCTGCCGCTGGTGGTGCCGAAGTTCCTGGCCGTCGACGCGTTCTTCATCTTCTTGATGATCCAGTTCATGCGGAACGTGCCCCGAGAGCTCGACGAGGCGGCGGCACTGGATGGCTGCGGACCGCTGGGACTGTACTGGCGGATCATGATGCCGCTGTGCCTGCCGGCACTTGCGACCACGGCCATCTTCACCTTCATCTTCACGTACAACGACTTCTTCAGTCAGCTGCTCTATCTGTCCGACACGTCGAAGTTCACCGTGCCGCTGGCGCTGAGATCGTTCATCGACAACACCGCGACCTCGAACTACGCCGGCCTGTTGGCGATGTCGAGTCTTGCGCTGCTGCCCGTCATCGGGTTCTTCCTCGTGTTCCAGAAACTGCTGGTCGAGGGCATCGCCACGACCGGCATCAAGTGAGGTGACATGTACTTCAAGGATTACCGGAACGTCCTGGTGGTCTTCGCCCATCCCGACGATGCCGAGGGGCAGTTCGGCGGCACGATCGCCCGGCTGGTCCAGCAGGGCGCGGAGGTCAACTACGTGTGCTGTACGGACGGCAGCCGGGGCGGCACCGACCCGGCGATGACGGACGCCGAGCTGACCGCGATCCGTGCGGCGGAGCAGCGGGCTGCCGCCGATCTGCTCGGCGTCAAGGAGGTGACGTATCTCGGCCGGAAGAACGGCACCCTGGAGGTCACCGCAGACCTGCGCCGGGACATCGTCCGGGAGATCCGCAGGCACAGGCCTGACCTGATTCTGACGCTCTCGCCGTTCCGTGTGCTCGACGCGCCCATCGGGCTGTCGCACGCCGATCACATGAACTCGGCCGAGGCCACGCTCATCGCGGTGTATCCCGAGGCCGACAGTCCGCGTGCCTATCCCGAGTTGCTGGACGAGGGGTTCGGGCCGCACAGCGTGAACGACGTCTGGATCCCCGCGGTGAACGGGGCCGACCGCATCATCGACGTCACGGACACGGTCGAGATGAAGGCGCGGGCCTGGTTGTGCCACAAGAGCCAGGCCGGCGCCAAGACGGGCAAACCGGCCTGGACCTTCGAGGCCCGGATGGGCACGAGGATGCGGGCGGCGGGTGCCAAGATCGGCGTCGCCTTCGCCGAGAGTTTTCGCAGCATCGAGATCACGCCGTCCGAACCGGCTCCCAGCCCGCAGGTCTGAACCCCGCCGGGTCCATCCCCGGCCGACGCACTCTCGAGGAGACCGATGTATTTCAAGGATTACCAGCGAGTCCTCGCCGTCTTCGCCCATCCCGACGACGCCGAGTTCCAGTTCGGCGGCACCGTCGCCGCGCTGACCCGGCGCGGAGCGGAGGTGAACTACGTGTGCTGCACGGACGGCAGCCGCGGCGGCACGGATCCGTCCATGACCGACGCTGAGCTGACCGCGATCCGCGCGGCGGAGCAGCGGGCCGCCGCGGACGTGCTCGGCGTCAAGGAGGTCAGGTACCTGGGGCGGAAGAACGGCACGCTGGAAGTGACCGAGGATCTCCGCCACGACATCGTCCGCGAGATCCGGCGCTACAAGCCACAGCTCATCCTCACGATGGCGCCGTTCCGCGTCCTGGACATGCCGATCTCGCTGTCCCACGCGGATCACATGGCGGCCGCGGAGGCGACGCTCATTGCGACGTACCCGGAAGCCAGCAGCCCGCGCGCCTACACGGACCTGCTCGATGAGGGCCTCGAGCCGCACCGGGTCAACGACGTCTGGATCCCGGCCAACGGCGACGCCGACCGGATCATCGACGTTACGGACGTGGTAGAACTCAAGGCCCGCGCGATCAAGTGCCACACGAGTCAGCTCGGTGGCAAGACCGGCAAGCCTGCCTGGAGCTTCGACGACCGGCCCGGGCCGGCGCTGCGCGCGGCGGGTGCGAAGATCGGCGTTGCTTTCGCGGAGAGCTTCCGCAACATCGAGATCCTGAAAACCGAACCAGCGAAAGGCCCCCAGGTATGAGTGACGACATTCTCGGTTTCGGCATCGTCGGCTGCGGCGTGATCAGCCGCTGGCACGCCAACGCGCTGAGCGAGATTCCCGAGGCGAAGCTGATCGGCGTGAACGACGTGATCGGCGAGCGCGCCGACGCTCTCGCCGAGGAGTTCGGCGTGGAAAGTTTCGCGACCCTCGACGAGATGCTCGCCCGCGACGACATCCACGTCATCTGCGTCACCACACCGAGCGGCCTGCATGCCGAGATCGGTATCGCGGCGGCGCAGGCGGGCAAGCACGTGCTCGTGGAGAAGCCCATCGACGTCACGCTGGAGATGGCGGACAGGCTCATCACCGCCTGTGCTGACGCCGGCGTCCAGCTCAGCGTGATCTCCCAGCACCGCTTCGACGACGGGCTGCAGGAAGTGCGTGGCCTGATCGATTCGGGACGGCTCGGCCGACTCGTGGTTGGGACGGCGTCGACCAAGTGGTACCGCACGCAGGGCTACTACGACGGCGCCGACTGGCGAGGCACCTGGAAGCTCGACGGCGGCGGCAGCCTGATGAATCAGGGCGTGCACTACGTCGACCTGCTGCTGTGGCTGATGGGCCCGGCCAAGAGCCTGGTCGCCCAGGCCAACACCCTCGCGCACGACATCGAGGTCGAGGACGATGCGGCGGCGCTCGTGCGCTTCGTCAGCGGTGCCGTCGGCACGGTGCATGCGAGCACCACGATGTACCCGGGGCTTCCGGAGCGACTGGAGATCTGCGGTACGGAGGGCTCCGTAGCAATCGACGACGGGACCATCGTGATGAAGGAGCTCAAGGACGAGAAGGGGGAGACCGGGGCCTATGGCAACCGTAAGTCGACCTCGTCCGAGGGCGTCGCGGCGACCTCGGCCGCTTCCGATCCCACCGCGATCAAGCACGAGGGTCATCGCCGCCAGATGGTGGATCTGATCAGTGCCATCAAGTCGGGTACGCCGCTGTTGAGCTCAGGGCAGGACGGTCGCCGGGCGCTGGAGTTCATCCTGTCCGTCTACGAATCCTCCAAAGCCGAAGCGCCGGTCGCGCTGAGCGGACACTGACATGTGGACACTCTCCGGTTTCGCCGACGAGATCTCACCCGAGCTGTCGGTGCAGTGTGAGGTGCTCAACGGCCTGGGCATCGCCCACATCGAGGTCCGCAGCGCCTGGAACACGAATGTGCTCGACCTGGACGACGAACAACTGGCCGCCGTGGCCGCACAGTTGCGGGACAGCGCCATCCAGACCTCCTCGATCGGCTCGCCGATCGGCAAGATCTCGGTCGCCGACGATTTCGACGAGCACCTGCGCCGGTTCGACCGGGCCCTGCAGGTGGCGGAGGTGCTCGAGGCGCCGTACATCCGGATCTTCTCCTTCTACTATCCAGACGGCGACGAACCCAAGCAGCACCGTGACGAGGTACTGCGGCGGCTGTCGACGCTCGCCGAGCGGGCCGCGGGGCGGGACGTGGTCCTGTTGCACGAGAACGAGAAGAAGATCTACGGCGATCTGCCGGAACGCTGCCTCGACATCATCGAGTCCGTCGGCTCGCCGAATCTGAAGATCGCCTGGGATGCGGCGAACTTCGTCCAGTGCGGGATCTCTCCCTTCCCGGAAGCGTTCGACCTGTTGCGCCCACATCTGGAGTACGTGCAGATCAAGGACGCCCTGCTGGCCGACCAGCGCGTAGTAGTGGCGGGTGCCGGCGACGGCGGCGTCGTCGAGACGATGCGCGCGCTGAAGGAGGACGGCTTCGACGGCTTCTTCTCGATGGAACCCCACCTCAGCAAAGCCGGCCCAGCCGGAGGCTTCAGCGGCATCGACCTGTTCCAGCAGGCCACGAACGCCTTCGTCGCAATCCTCGAACAGGAAAGCATCCCTTACCGCTGACCCAGCAACGCGACAGGATCGCGGAAGAAGAGTCTGCTGTGGGCGGAGCCTCAGCCGGCTGGCCAAAGCTCCAGGTGGATGGATGCGGGGTCGATCTCGAGTTGAGCTGCGGTTTGCTGTTCCCATGTCGGCGCCGGGGCCGGGTGTTCTCGTCAGATGCGGTAACGCGACGCGGATGTTGGCGCCGTGGGCAACGACGAGGACAGGCCCGGCCGACGCGGACGCGACGCGGTGTAGCGCCGAGGAGATCCGGACGGCGAGTGCGTGGCCGTCCTCCCAGAACACCCTCGTCATGACGAGCGAACCTACCCCAAGCCTTGCCGCACTCACTCGGCCTGCCCGTGTTCCATCGCACCGCGAGAACATGGTGACCGACATCCCCGAACAGTGGCTACATCGGACGGCCGGGCCTGATGGTTACAGTTGGTTTGCCACTGAGAGCGATCCAGGGATGGGGCAATCTGGCGGACTCGGTTGCGGCACTTCTGCGCAATCAGGAATTCGAAGCCCTGCCAGGTACGGGTGCCTACTGGTTTGACCACTGGTTTTCATCGGCGACGTCGTCGGATGTGAATCGTGCAGAGCTCGCCCCGGGTGTTCGCGAGGAACGGGTCATAGGTCCGGGTCCTGCTGATCAACGCCAGCGCCGTTCGTCGTCTCGCCGACGCTGAGGACAGTGCTGGGATCGGTCAGCCGTGGTGGAGGTCGCGATGGACAGGTTGCGGCAGGGTCTTGAGGCGGCGCGGCCTGGTCGTGGACGCACCGAACTCGTCGACCAGGCGCAGCCGCAGATACTGCTCAGTCGACTCCGTTTGACATTGACCGGGAAGTCGTCGAGGTTGTGCGCCGCTTCGCCTACCGGGACAACGGTACGTCGGCCATCCTCCCCACAGGGTCGCACCAGCTCGTCCACGGCGGCTGCCGCCGGTATTTCGTTGCGTGGGACACCGATCGCGACGATTGGCATGCTCTCCGGGGCGGGAGGCTGCTGCTCTCTCCGGTGTAGCCGGCCACATCCCGGGGGTATGCCCGGGGTGTCCCGGGCGCGATCGGGATCTGCGCGGCATGACAGTTGAGTCAGGCAAATCGACCGGGCCCTGATCCGTTACAGGCCTACGGGCGGACTAGTGCCTACTACCGCACCGCAGTAGCCCGATCGCGATGTCGCCCGGGGGAGCGGTTGCACTGAAAGACAGGGTGCCTGGATCCGCAGCCATGGGTCCTGGCCCGCATCGATGATTGAAGGAGCATCCAATGGCAGCAGTACAGCGAACGGCGCAGGTTGACTGGACGGGAAGCATCGCACGGGGCGCCGGGGTCACATCCGGAGGCAGCGGAGCGATTCGGGACTTGCCCGTCACGCTCGCATCGCGCTTCGGTGAGCCGGCAGGCAAGACGAGTCCGGAGGAGCTCATCGCGGCGGCGCACGCAGGATGCTTCGCCATGGCGCTGGGTTCGGTACTTGCGGGATACGGAACGCCTCCGGAGTTCCTGCGGGTCATGGCCACCGTAACGCTGCAGACATCCGGCGACCCGACGATCGTTTCGAGTCTGCTAGATGTCCACGCTGTTGCCGCCCAAGCGGATGCCGCATCGCTTGAGCGGGCAGCCCATGAGGCCGAGCGTAGCTGTCCGGTCTCGCGAGCCTTGCAGGGAAATGTCGAGATCCGTGTCCACGCCACCTTGGACCAGCCGTCCGCCATGCAGGCCGCCGACTGAACTCGCAGGAGGTACTGGCAAGCAGCCGGGGAGTCCTCTGCACGGCACCAGCGATGGCCGTGACCTAGCCCAAGCGCAGTGCGGGCGGGATCTGTCATGGCGCAGCCGCGTCGGGGTAGCCGGGAGGACGTCCGCGAGGCGTGCCGATTCGGGAGCTCGCTGTGAATCTCGACGGTGGTTCCGACCCCGCTGCGGCGAGTCACTGTGTCGGCGCTTCGTTCGGATGAGCAGGCGAGGCCGCGCGTCTACGGCCTGCCCGGCCTCCGGCAGTGGTCGCAGCGGTCCCGACGGTCGCCCATAGTCCGGCTCTCTGCTCTCCCTGTCGACCGGGGACTCTGCCGGGGCAACGACCCGGGTCCTCCCTGGGGCCACGGGCCGATTGATCCGCGACGGTTGTTGCAAGAGTCGTCCACCCCGGGCAGAGGAGCCGATGATGACACAGCAGATCGAGGACTACGCACTCATCGGCGACCTCCGCACGGCGGCCCTCGTCGGCGTCGACGGATCAATCGATTGGCTGTGCCTCCCAAGATTCGACTCGCCGGCAGTGTTTGCGACGCTCCTGGGCGATGCCCGGAACGGCCGATGGATCCTGGCGCCGCAGAGCGGCGGACGATGCACGCGTCGCCGGTACCGTGGCGACTCGCTGATCCTCGATACCGAATGGGTCACCCCGGACGGCGCCGTACGCGTCACTGACTTCATGTCACCGACCAGCGCAGGGCCGCAAGTGGTCCGCAGTGTGGAAGGCTTGGCGGGCGAGGTGCCGATGCACATGTGTTTGGCCCCCAGAATGGGTTACGGCAAGGTCGTGCCAAGCCTCCACAGCGTCGGAGGGCACTTTGTCGGAACCGCAGGACCAGACTCCGTCTGGCTGAGAAGTGACGTCGCCCTGACCGCCACGAACGACACTCTGACCGGCGACTTCGTGGTCTCGGCGGGTCAGCAGATTTCCTTCATTCTTGGACACTTGCCCTCGCCGCCGCTCGAAGTCCCTACCGTCGATGCCGCCGACAACCTCGCGGCCACCGAAAGGTACTGGCTCCAGTGGATGAGCAAGTGCACCTACTCCGGTCCTTGGGCAGACGCAGTCAAGCGATCTCTCATCATCCTGAAGGCACTGACTTTCGCGCCGACCGGGGGCATCGTGGCCGCGGCAACCACGTCACTGCCCGAACAGATCGGCGGTTCGCGCAACTGGGATTACCGATTCTGCTGGTTGCGCGACGCGGCCTTCACCGTGCGAGCGTTCCTCGCCACTGGGTACGTCGAAGAGGCCTCTGCCTGGCGTGACTGGTTACTGCGCACGGTCGCCGGCGATCCAACCGGAACGCAGATCATGTACGCCATCGACGGTACGCGCCACCTTCCCGAACTGACACTGGACTGGCTGCCTGGACACGCCGCCTCCACACCTGTGCGCATCGGCAACGGGGCGGCAACCCAACGACAGAACGATGTTTGGGGCGAGGTCCTCGACGCTCTGCATGCGACCCGCGCCGCAGCAGATCCGCCGCGTCCAGATGAAGCAGATCTGGAACGGGGTCTGGTCACACAGCTTGAACAGAACTGGGCCGAACCGGACAACGGCATCTGGGAGGTCCGTGGACCGCAACGACATTTCGTCCACTCCAAGCTGATGGCCTGGGTCGGAGTGGACCGAGCCGTCTGCGTTCTCGAGAACGACCACACGCGTGGATCCCTGAACGACCTACGTGAGCTGCGGGAGGCGATCCACACGGAAATCTGTACCCGGGGATTCAGCCAGTCGCGACGAGCATTCACACAGTCATACGGTTCCGCGCGCCTGGACGCCTCGGTCCTTCTCATGCCGCGCTACGGATTCCTGCCCTGGGCAGACCCGCGCATGGTCGCCACCGTCGACGCCATCCAAAGAAACCTCACACGCGACGGTCTCGTCCTCCGCTACGCAGTTGGCGCCGAGGGCACCAACGTCGATGGCATCCACGGTGAGGAAGGTGCCTTCTTGGCGTGCTCCTTCTGGCTTGCCGACGCGCTTCACGGAATCGGTCGCACGGATGAGGCCGCCGAGCTGTTCGACCGCCTGCTGTCCTTGCGCAACGACGTCGGCCTGCTCAGCGAGGAGTACGACCCGATCACCGGACGCCACCTCGGCAACACGCCACAAGCCCTCAGCCACGCCGGCCTCGTCACCACCGCACTCCACCTCGCGAAGCCAACGGCAACAATCGTCCAGCACCACCCGCAAACATGGCAAGAAGCCGCCAGCTGAGTTGCTGGCCGGCGCAACGAAGCCAGCAAGCCAGCGGCGAAACCTGACGTCTCGACACCGCCGAGGCGGTCACCGAAGGCGGCCGGTCCGGGCACGGCCGCACTGGCTGTCCGGTGATCACGGCGACCGGACAAGCCTGTCGAGTAGCGAGGCTGGCTACGCCGACGAGGTGGCAGAGCTCGAGTCGGGCAGCGCGCGGCGCAGTTGTTTGCGGGAGGTGATGTCAAGTTTGGCGAACACCTTGCCAAGGTGCCATTCGACGGTGCGAGGGCTGATGAACAGCCGGGCGGCAATCTCGGGATTCGTGAGATCGTCGCGGGCCAGCCGGGCGATCTGCGCCTCCTGTGCGGTCAGCTCCTCGTGCGTCTCGACTGTCCGCCTGCGTAGGGTCTCGCCAGTGGCGAGCAGCTCGCGTCGGGCACGCTCGGCAAATCCATCGGCCCCGGCGCGGCTGAACGTGTTGTGGGCCAGGTAAAGCTGCTGGCGGGCTTCTACGCGACGGTTCCCGCGACGCAACCATTCGCCGTACAGGAGTTGAGCACGGGCGAGGTGGACGGTGATCCGGGTCCGGGCGAGGCGCTCGACCGCCTCTTGGTAGAGGGCGTCGGCGACTTCGCCGTCGCTCAGCGTCGCGCGGGAGCGGGCCTCGATTCCGAGCGCCCACTCCGTCCCGGCGGCGCGTGTTCGTTCCTCGAGTCGCCGCAGGGCTGTAGCGCCGATGTCCGGTCGATCGCTGCGCACAGCCGCCTCCACCAGCTCGATCAGACCCCAGCCGAAGAGACCCAGGTCATCGTGTTCACAGACCCGTTGCGCGGCGGCGAGCGAGTCCTGGTAGCGGCTGAGACCGTTGTAGAGCACCGCTGTGGCGTAGTCCGCCAAGGCGATCGCCCTTCCTTCACCCCTGGCTGTTGCATCCTCGATGCTGGCCCTGATCAGCGCCGTGGCCTGGGCTTCCTGGCCCCGCCAGGCGGAGAGCACCAGCGAGGTGTACATCAACGGGGGGCTGCCGGTTGCCTCCGTGATCACGTCGGCCTCGTCGATGAGCTCTGCTGCGGAGGCGAACTCGCCGGCATGTACGTCAACGCCGGCACGATAGGTGAGCGCGATCGGGAGGGCGGTCAGCCAGCCCGCATCCCGCGCGTGCCGAAGCTGCCGGGTGGCCAGCTCATGCCACGACTCGTCATCCCACAGATCCGGGGCGATTCGGCACCCCAGCCAGAGCCAGCGGGTGTCGTCCTGACTGCGGCCCTCCTCCTCGGACAATGCGCGCAGCGCTCGCTGGAGCGGCTGCACCCCTGCCTCGTAGCCGTCGGTAAACCTTCTCACGAGACCGTCGAGGAGTAGATCGATCGCACGTGCCGGCTGCGGGGCCCGGGGCGCCGTGCGGGCTGCGCCGGCGGCGTCGGCGACGCCGCCGCCGATCTTGCTGAGGCGGCCGGCGAAGATCGCCGCTCCAAGCGCTTCGAGGTAAGTCTCACGCGCCGACTGAGTGTCCAGCGCCTTGAGGTGTTCGGCGGCGTTGAGCAGTAGCGATGGAGCGTCGTTGCCGCGTCTGAGCAAGAACGACAGCTGTGCGCGCAGCCGTTCCAGTCCGGCCCGCCGGATGCCGCCGAGCGGCGCCAGCTCCGCCGCCGCAAGCAGCGCCTGCGCCGAGTCCGGCGCGCCGGCCAGGAGCTTGGCCTGAGCGGCGGCGAGTGCACGCGCTCCACGGAGCTCGCGATCGGGCGTCAGCTCGGTCGCGCGTTCCAGAAACGCGGCCGCCGCGACCGCGCCGCCGCGGGCGCGCGCCCGGTCGGCCGAACGCTCCAGCTCGTCGGCCACTGCCTCATCCGGCCCTGACGCCGCACGGGCGAGATGCCAGGCGCGACGATCGGGATCGAGCACCAGATCGGTTGCTTCTGCCAAGGCACGGTGCACTGCCTGCCGGTCGTCCACGGACGCCGACTGGTAGACCGCCGAGCGGACCAGCGGATGGCGGAACCGGACTCGGGTGCCGAGTTCGACCAGTCCTGCAGCCACGGCAGGCGCTGCAGCGTCGCCTCCGATTCCCTGCAATTCGGCTGCGCGGCGCAAGAGTGTCATGTCGCCGATGGGCTCAGCGGCAGCAGTGAGCAGAAGCTGTTGCGTATCGTCCGGAAGCGATTGGAATTGTCGATAGAAACTCTGTTCGACGCAGGTCGCCACAGCCGCCGTGTTGGGGAGGCCGAATCCGCCTGCCAGCTCGGTCGGCGTCAGCACTCGCGGCAGCTGCAACAGCGCCAACGGGTTGCCCCGTGTTTCGGCGACGATGCGGTCGCGTACTTGTACGTCGAGCGGTCCACGAATCGCCGATGCCAGGACCAGGTGGGAGTCGCGCTCGCCGAGGCCCTCAACCTTGAGCTCCGGCAAGCCGGTCAGCTCGTCGCTGGGCTCCCGCACGGCGAATATCAAGGCCACCGGATCGGCCATCAGTCGTCGTGCCACGAAGGCCAGAGATTGCACGGAGGCCCGATCGAGCCACTGTGCGTCATCGATCACGCAAGCGAGCGGTTGCTCCTCGGCCGCACCCGCCAACAGGGTCAGGACGGCAAGACCGATGAGGAAGCGATCAGGTGCGTCGCCCTCTTGTAGCCCGAAGGCGACCCGCAGCGCATCGCGTTGTGGGGCCGGCAACGTCTCGACCCGGTCGAGCATCGGCGCACAGAGCTGGTGAAGGCCGGCATAAGCGAGCTCCATCTCCGACTCGACGCCCACGACTCGCGCGACGCGGAAGCCTGCCGCGCGCTCGAGCATGAAGTCAAGCAGAGCCGACTTGCCGCAGCCCGCCTCGCCGCGCAGCACCAGCACGGAGCTCCGCCCTGTAGGTACCGCGTCCAACAGCCTGGCCAGTACGTCGCACTCGCTGCGCCGACCACGCAGCACTGACCGCGGGCGACCGCTGGACGGACCCATGGTCGATGGTAGGGAGTGCGCCCAGTGTTTTGGCAAGCCTCTCGAGGCGATTGGCACGGTCCCTCGGTCGGTGCAACCTCTCTGCCGGGCCGCGTGCAGCCCTCCGCCTCGTCCGTTCGTGTCCTCTTCACGCAGACCCGGGATCGAACCCGGGGACCTACCGGCGCCCACGGGTGCCGATCGCCGCGAGCCTAGATCCGTCAGCACACACCAGCTGACGACCAGCTCACGGTAGGAGCGACAAGTGTTCACCAATCGGAAGTCAGGCACGATCCACCGCCGGCGCGTCCAGCTCGCAGCGGCGTATTTGGCGGCCGTCGCCTTGACGTTCACCGCGGCCAGTTGCGGCAGTCCATCGGGATCGGGATCGGCGCCGGTGCCAGTTCCGCCGGCGACCGGCGATCCGGTCAGCGCGCAAACCACCGCACTCGGCACCATCCTCGTTGACGGCCGAGGCCGCACCATCTACCAGTTCGCCAACGACAAGAACAACACGTCGACGTGCGCCGCAGCCTGCTTGGACAACTGGCCCTACGTACCAGCGCCCGACTCGCTGCCGACGTCCTCGCCCGGCGTGAGCGGCAAGGTCGGCTCGATCACCCGTGACGACGGCCACCGTCAACTGACCGTCGCCGGACACCCCCTGTACACCTTCGTCGTCGACTCCAGCCCGGGTCAGACCAACGGTCAGGGCATCAACCTGAACGGCGGCGTGTGGACCGTCGTCTCCCCGGCCGGTGCGCCCCTGGCGAACCCCAGCCCGGCTAGCGCCGCGACACAAACCTCCATCGCACCCGGCTACTGAGAACGCCGACCAAACCGATAGAAGGCAGTGCCATGACAACCGCAGCACACTTCCCCTGGCCCGACCTCATGCCGGCCGGGCCGATATCGCCGCAGAGCACAACAGACCTGACGTTCGATCCCAAGGAAACCTGTGCCCGCTGCGGACCCGGTACCCAGGCCCAGACCAAATGGGTGTTCCGGCAGATCAGCGAGCGAACCCGCGAGCACTGCGATTTGTACCTGTGCGCCAATTGCTCCCAAGCATGCGAGCCTCGCTTGCTCAGCGCCAGCATCCTCCGTGTGGATCGGACGCATCACCAGCACTGACTATCTGGCGGTCCACCGGCATCCCAGCACTGATCCACTGGAGGAGTCATGAATCGCACGACCATCGCTGCCGCGTTAGCTCTTGCTCTAGCAGGCGGCGTCGCCGCCTGCGGGGACGGTGGCAGCACGGGCGCACCGACCAGGGCGCGCGGCGAGATCTCCGTCTGGTACTCGAACAACGCCGAGGAAGTGGCCTGGGCCAAGCAGATGGTCGCGGGCTGGAACTCGGCCCACGCGGACCAGAAGATCACCGCGCAGGAGATTCCGACCGGGAAGAGCTCCGAGGAGGTCATCGGCGCCGCGATCACGGCGGGCAACGCGCCCTGCCTGATCTTCAACACCTCGCCCGCCTCGGTCTCGCAGTTCCAGAAGCAGGGCGGGCTGGTGCCGCTGGACACCTTCTCCGACGGCAAGTCCTACATCGAGGACCGCTCCGGTGACAT
>NZ_JBFAKS010000064.1:0-35119 GCF_040655855.1 Kribbella sp. NPDC050281
AACACCGCACCGGCATTGACGCCCATGATCTCCGGCGCCGCCAGCGGGTTCGCGGCGACGGCCTGCATCAGAGCACCCGCCACCGCCAGGGCGGCGCCGACGCAGAGCGCCAGCACCACCCGCGGCATCCGGATCGACTGAAGGATCAGCTCATCGGGCTGGTCGGCCTTGATGAGCGCTCCCGGGAGCCGTGCCAGCGAGATGTGCTGACTGCCGATCGACAGTCCCCACGCGACGCCGGCCACGACCACCACCAGCAGCACCAGAGTCACCCAGGTGACCCGCTGCTTGTTGGTGACGATCTTCGGACGCTTGTGTACGGCGTCCTCGGAAGGTTTGGGCGCAGTGCCCACGGACAAGGACATGTCACTTCCCGTAGAGGAGTTTGACGGCTTCCTGAGCGACCACTTCGGAGGCGATCAGACCTCGCGACCGGGACCACTCGTTCGGGTCGACGTCGAAGGTCGTATTGTTCTTCACCGCCGGGATCTCCTTCCACAGCGGGCTCTTGGTCCACTGGTCGCGCAGCGTCGGTCCGTCGTTGGCGGCGATGAACATCACGTCCGGCTTGTTGGCGACCAGCGTCTCCAGCGTCAGCGAGACCGAGGCGTCACCGGAATCGTCCGGCAGCGACGACTGGATCCCGATCACCGACAGAACACCCGGCGTGTAGCCCTTCGGCGGGAACCCGGTGAAGCCCTTCTCGGAGGCGCGCACGAACAGCGCCTTGCGGCTCTCACCCGCGGGCGCCTCGGCCTTCAGGTCGGTCATCAACTTGGCGTGCTCGGCGAGCCGGGTCTTCATCTCGTCACACTTGTTCAACGCGATGGCGGTCGACATCTCACTGTCCAGCACCTGCTGGTAGTTCCCGTTCAGGCTGGCGTAGGCGATGGTCGGCGCGATCTTGGACAGCTGGGCGTAGATCGCCTTGTGCCGACCGCTGTCGGCCACGATCAGGTCCGGCTTCAGCGCGGTGATCACCTGGATGTTCGGCGTCGCCCGCAGGCCGACCGACTTGTACTCGCCGACCTTGTCGCGCAGGGCGGCGATGATCCGCTTCGGCTGGTCGTCGTCGGCGACACCGACCGGCGACATTCCGACCGCGACCAGGGCGTCGACGAAGGAGTACTCCAGCGCCACCACCTTGACCGGGTTGCCCGTGATCGTGGTGGTGCCGAGGTCGTGCTTGACGGTACGGGTCGCTTTCCCGCACTGCTCCAGGTTGACATCCGGGCTGACGCCTTCGGCAGCCGCGGCGCGGTCGGCGTTCGGCGCCGCACCGGTGGAGGGTGAGGCCGCGGCGCCGCAGCCGGACAGGGCGACCGCGGCAGCAGCTGCGGTCAGAGTGACGGCGGCGAGGACGCGCCGCAAGCTCGAGGATCGGTGGACCATGGCATTCGCTCCTGATGTCGACAATGCCTTGCAGGGGTGGGTTTCATCCGGCCACGGCGAGGGACAGCGCCGGGTCGTCGACGTCCGGCCGGTCGGAGAGACCGGGGCCGTCGTAGAGGTTCCAGGGAGCCTGCTGGTAGCTGTTGCTGCAGGGCAGGCCGGGGGTCAGCCGGTAGGTGCCAGTGGTCAGATCGACCAGGCTGGACACGATCGTGGCGTAACGGTTGAGCTCGTGCCGGCGCGGATCGACGTGCTGGCAGACGGCGTTGGGGTGACTGAAGTGGTCGCTCATCGTCGTTTGCACGATGGTCTCGACAGCCTTCTCGGTGGTGCCGTCGCGGCGGACCTGACGCAGGCCCTCCTCGACGCGCGGCACCCGGTAGAGCGAATCCACCGAGAACGGCTTGTAGGTCTCGTTGATCTGGGGTGGGACGAACGCCTGGAAGTGGTTGCCGTGCACCAGCAACCCGTCGGTCGGATACATCCAGCCGTGCCGGCCAGGTGTCGTCTCCACGTCGATGGCGAATCCGTCGCGGTGGGTGAGGAGCAGGTTGCTGGACAGGCTCTGCCGGGCGTTGAAGACCACCTGCAGCGCGTCGTACATGTCCCAGCTCTCCAGCACCATCCGGCGTACGAACGTGCCAGGGACATTGAGGCCTGAACCGAACCCGGCGCCGAGGCCGTTGGCGTTCAGCGCGAGGCCGATCGAGTTCGCACCGTGCCGGGCCAGTTGGCCGGCTTCGACATGACCGATCACGGTCGGCTTGCCCGGTTGGGAGATCCGCAGGAGTACGACGGTGTCCGCCACCCCGGCCCACAGGTCCCAGTTCTGTCCGGCCCAGACATGTCCGAGCGGATTGGCCTGCTGGAGGATCGCGAACGACGTACAGCCGTCATCACGCTGTTGCGTCGCGGCGTCGTCCTCGAACGGGTTGCCCCGGGTCAGTTCGCCACGGCTGTTCAGCGCGAGGATCTCCGCGAAGGTGCGTCCGGAGCCCTCGGCGATGCCACGGACCTCGTCCAGCAGGTCGGGCGCGACCGGCTCGATCACCGGGACCCAGCGCGGTGCCCGCTCCAGTACCTCGGCCCAGGGCAGCCCGGTGGCGCGGGGAACGGACTCGGCGTAGAACGCCAGCGAGCGCTCGATCAGCGCACGCGCGCCCTCGCCGTACTGCCGGCCGCGGTCGCGGGCGTCGGCGCCGGAGATGTCGATCGTCGGAAGCTGTGACACGGAAGTCGCTCCAGGGAGAGGACGGAAACCGGACTCGAACCGTTTGCTTGTTCGTTGTGTTCACTACGAATATTCGTCTGACGGTAGTGATTGCTACAATCGCTGTCAACGGGTCGCGACATCGTTTACCTGGCGGTGACAAACCGATCCGGGTGACATGATCTGCGTACTGACAGGCACAACTGGGAGCCGGAGGACCACCGTGGCCAAGACAAAGGCACCCACCCTGCCGGAGCGGGTGGCGAGCCGGATCGACGCACTGACCGCGACCGAGCGGAGGATCGCCGAGTACCTGTCGGCCCACCCCCAGGAGGCCGCGTTCTCCTCCGCCGAGGAGCTCGGGCGCGCCACCGGCACCAGCGACGCCAGCGTCGTCCGGACCGCCAAGGCGCTGGGTTTCGACGGCCTGCCGGGCCTGAAGCGATCGCTACAGGGCGAACTGCAGGCCCTGCTGACTCCCGCCAACCGGCTCAGCAACAGCCTCGAGTCGTTCGACGACGGCGCCGAAGGGATCCTCACCGCGACCCTGCGCGACCACGTCGAGCGGCTCCAGCAAGCCGAACGGTCGATCGACCCACAGGCGTTCGAGCACGCCGTCGAGCTGATCGACCAGGCCCGCGAGACCGTGATCTGCGGCTTCGCCGGCCTGGACGGGATCTCGGCGTACACCGCGACCCACCTGAACCGCATCGGCCGCCGCGCACGGACCGCGACCGACACCGGCTACCGGCTGGCCGACCGGTTGCTGATGCTCGGCCCGGAGGACGTGGTGGTCGTGATCGCCCACAACCGGATCATCGTGGAGACCCGCGTCATCCTCGACCTGTGCGCCGAGGTCGGTGCCCGCGCGGTGCTGATCACCGACACTCTCGGTGAGGCGTTGCGCGACCAGGTCGACGCGGTGCTGTCGGCGCCGACGAGCCGTCCGGGGACGTTCACCAGCCAGGCGACCGTGCTGATCCTGCTCGAGGCACTGGTGATCGCCGTGGCCGCACGCGACCAGGGCCGTTCGCTGGAGACCACCGACCGGATGAACCAGTTGCGCGAGGAGCTGATGGGCTTCTCCCGCGCCGACGAGGTGGCCCTGAATCTGCCGTCCCAACGGCGCGCTCGCAAGCGCACCGGCCGGACCGAGAGCGCCTGAGCGCACCCGCTGCGGTCAGACCGTGCCCTCGGTGCGTTCGTAGACGTCCGCCTCGAACTCCTCCAGCAGACGCTCACAGTCGGCCACCTTGGCCCGGGCCAGGTCCTTGCCCTCAGCATCCATCCAGTCCCGGCCCTCCACCTTGGTCAGCCAGCGGCGGAGCTTCTCCAGGTCCTGGCGGATCTCCTCGGCCTCCTCGAAGGTGTAGTTCTCCCGGAACCGCTCGAACTCGATCTCCTTGACGAACTTGGTCTCGCACTCCTCGACGATCTCGGCGTACTCCTTCGCGGACTGGCCGCGGAAGCCGTCCACGAACTGCTCGCGGGCGTCGTCGTCGACATCGGTCAGGGTCAGGAAGACGCTCGAGCCACCCAGCTCGGTCACCTTCTCCCGCACCTTCTCCATGCCGGCGCGCAACTCGTCGCGGTCCGGCAGCACGCACACCGCCTGCTGCACGTAGAACCCGCCGAGCCGCTTCAGCTCCCGCCACACCGCCACCCGGGCCCGCGAGGACTCGCTCGGCACCTTGTAGATGAGCAGCAGCCAGCTCTCCGCTGCGGGACTCTTGGGCTTGGTACGACGGGTTGCCATGCCGGACAGGTTATCCGCTGACACGACTCCGGATCCCCTCGACGAGAAACGGCATCACCTCCCGCCAGTCCGCGACCAGACCGACGTCGCAGTGCGCGAAGACCTCCGCCGCCGGATCGGTGTTGATGGCCACTACGGTCCCGGCCCGGCTCGCGCCGGCCAGGTGGTTCAAGTTCCCGGACAGCCCGACCGCGACGTACATCCGCGGTGCGACGCTGCGTCCGGTGATGCCGATCTGCCGGCCGTGCGCCATCCAGCCTTGGTCGGTGACCTTCCGGGTGGCGGCGAGCTCGGCGCCCAGGAGGACACGCATGGGCTCCAGTTCGGCGTACGTGTCGGGTGAGACACCTCGGCCGACGCTGATGACGACCTCGGCCCGGTCCAGTGCGTCACCTTCGTTGCCGGTACGGCGTTCTGCTCGGCGCAGTGCTGGGTCCGCGGCCACTGGCAGCGTGTCTTCCTTGAGTGTGCGGTCCGCTCTTGGCGTGCGCAGTGGCAGCAGACCGGTCCGGAGGGTGGCGATCTGCGGTGAGCCGTGGCTGATGATCTCGGCGAGGGTGCCGCCGCCCGACGGCTTCAGTCCGGCGAGGCGTGGCGTCGTACCGCCGGTGACGTTCAGGCTGACCAGGTCGGACATCAGCCCGGCCCCGGAGGCGACCGCGAGTCGCGCGAGCACTTCGCGATCCCACGGCAGCGCGGCGCCGAGCACGGCCCACGGCTGCCGGTCCGCGATCCAGTTCGCGAGTGCAGCGGCGACCGGCCGGGGCTCGTCATCGGTGAGCATCACCACCGAGTCAGCTCCCCACCGTGCGAGATCGTCGGTGCTGTCGGCTGTTCTTACTGCGGTCACGAATCCGCCGACCTCGGCCGCAAGCGTCGCCGCCGCACCGAGCAGGGCGCGGGTGCCTGCTTCTGGTCCCGGCCCGACCAACACCACCACCTCAGCTCCCGGCCCTCCGGGCCGGTCGCTGGGAGAAGAAGAAGGAGAGGCCGCCGGGCCTGCCGGAGCCCCGTCCGGCCGGCGCCCTCCGGGCGCCGCCTGGCGGGTTGCATCCGGCCGGTGCCCTTCGGGCGCCTGGTGGGGTGCGTCCGGCTGGTGGGGTGCGTCCGGGACGGGGTCGGATGCGGCTGGTTTTTTGGGGGTGAAGGAGCCTCGGGAGAGGAGTTCGGTGATGGCTCGGGTGGCTTGGGTTCGGGGGTTGCCTCGGAAGATGACGGGGTCGCGGGTGAGAGGGGCGGGGTGGACCTGGGCGACCTTGGTGGGACTGCCGGGGAGACCCCAGTCGGCCGGGGCGAGGTCGGCGGTGGTGACTTGGCGGATCGCGTCCGTGGGCGGCCAGGTCTCGGGCGGCGCCTTGCAGGGGTCGCAGGAACGTTCGGCTACTGCCACGACGGCGGGGAGGTCGACGACAACTGATTCGGTGCCTGTGTCGTACTGGACCGTGGTCCGAAGCTGCCTTCCGCTGGAGTCCGGCTCTAGAGTCAGGACCGGACCAGTGAACGGCAGACCGAGAATTTCGGCGAGCATCGCACCCACCGCACCGGTGCTGCCGTCGACCGAGCTGGCGCCGACCAGGATCAGGTCCGGCGGTTCATCGAGCAGCGCAACAGTCGACGCCAGAGCGCGAGCCGTGACAAGACAGTCCGATCCGGCCAACGCCGGATCCGTCAGGTGCACTGCATCGTCGATTCCCCAAGCCAGCGCCTCACGCAGTACGTCGGCCGCCACAGGCGGACCCATGGTGACAGCCGTACTGCGGCCGCCGGACTCCCGGGCCAGCCGGACCGCCTGAGCGACCGCCCGGCGGCACCACGGGTTCATCTCGGTGATCGCGCCGGCCCGTTCGAGCCGGCCGTCGGCGTCGAGGCGCCCACTGTGATCACCCTTCGGCACCTGCTTCACCAGGGCCGTGACGAGCAGGTTCATGACAAGCCGGTCCCTACTGCCATCCCGATCGCGAAGGTCACCGCGGCCGACACACCACCCAGGAGCAGTTGCCGCCCACCGCCGTACCAGAACGGCCTCGCGGTGATCTTGCCGACGATCCCGCCGGTGATGACCAGACCGAGCGCGCTCAGCAGTAGCGCGGGCAGCACGGACCCGGCCCCGAAGATGAACGGGATCAGCGGAACCAGCGCACCAAGGGCGAAGGCGGCGAACGAGGACCCGGCCGCCAGCCACGGCGACGGCAGGTCGTTGGGGTCGACGCCGAGCTCTTCGCGCACGTGGACGTCGAGCGCCACATCCGCGTTGACGGTCAGCTCGCGCGCCACCTGGGCCGCGAGCTCCGGGCGCAGGCCCTTCGCCTCGTACATCATCGCGAGCTCGCGCTCTTCTTCCTCCGGGTGGATCTGCAGCTCGCGCCGCTCCACCTCGATCTCGGCCTTCATCAGCTCGGTCTGCGACGAGACCGAGGTGAACTCACCGGAGGCCATCGAACAGGCCCCGGCGACCAGGCCGGCCAGTCCGGTCATGATCACGACCTTGCCGGTCGCCCCGCCGCCGACCACACCGGCGACCAGGGCGAAGTTCGACACCAGGCCGTCCATCACGCCGAACGTGGCCGGCCGCAGCCAGCCACCGGTCACGTCACGATGCGAGTGGTGGATCTCCGACGGTGTCTCCGCAACTTCCGCGGTCATCTCCATACGTCCTTCCGAGTGAGGTGAGCGCAACCTTAGTTAATCTGCATCACCTGTTACATAAGTCTATTCGTTACTTTCCTGAAGCGGCAACGGCTCCGCGGTCGGCCGCTGAGAGATGCGCCACCGTCACGCCGGTCGCGGTCATCGTCCGGGTCACCGCGCGGCCGCCGTACACCCAGTAGATGGTCAGTTCGCCGTCGCCGCGGTTGATGAACTGGTGCGGTACGCCGGCCGGCACCCAGGTCGCGTCGCCGGCCTCCAGGTCGATCCGCTCGTCGCCGATCACCGCGGTCGCCTGCCCCGCGAACACCAGCACCGACTCCTCGACGTTGTGCGAGTGCAGCGGGATCCGGGTGCCGACCGCGAAGACCGTCGTACCGGTGGTGATCTTGTTCGACTCGCTGTTCCAGGCGCCGACGTACGGGACGGTCCGGACGCCGCTGCCGCGGTCGAAGACCTCGACGTCATCCGGCTTGATCACCAGCCGCGGCGCCGGATCGCTCGACCAGACGGTCTTGAGGTTCATGAACTCGCGCATCCCGTGCACTCCGAGCTCGCGGCCGTAGCCGGACCGCTTGATCCCGCCGAACGGCAGCCGCGGATCCGAGGCGACCATCGCGTTCACGAACACCGCGCCCGCGTCCAGGCGACGGACCAGCTCGGACGCCCGCTCCTGCGCGGTCCACAACGAGGCGCCCAGCCCGAACTCGGTCTGGTTGGCCAGCCGGATCGCTTCGTCGGCGTCGCGCACCCGCGTGATCGCCGCGACCGGCCCGAACGTCTCCTCGTCGAACGCCGCCATCCCCGGCAGCACGTGGTCGAGTACCGTCGGCTGGTAATAGAAACCGACCCGATCGGCCACTTCTCCACCGCGCACGAGCGTCGCTCCGGCTTCGACGGTACGGCGTACCTGATCGTCCAAGGTGTCGCGGAGACCGGCCCGGGCCAGCGGACCGATCGTGGTGCCGTCGTCGACCGGATCACCGACGACCAACCTGCCGACGGCAGCGGAGAAGCGGGCGACGAACTCGTCCGCAACGGACTCCTCAACGATGAATCGCTTGGCGTTGACACAGCTCTGCCCGGCGTTGAGGAAGCGTGCGGTGACCGCCGTGGCCGCGGCGACCTCCAGGTCGGCGTCGGCCAGGACGATGAACGGGTCCGAGCCGCCGAGTTCGAGCACCTGCTTCTTCAGCGCCCGGCCCGCCTGCTCGGCGATGATGCTGCCGACCTCGGTCGAACCGGTGAACGTCACCGCCGCGATCCGATCGTCCGCGATCAGGCCGGCCACCTGGTCGGTCTCGACCAAGAGCACTCCGACCAGACCATCAGGGACTCCGGAGTCCCGCAGTACCGACTCGATCGCCAGCGCGCAGCGAGGGACCGAGTTGGCGGGCTTGAGGATCGCGCCGTTGCCCGCGGCCAGCGCCGGAGCGATGAACCGGAAGAACTGCCAGAACGGGTAGTTCCACGGCATCACCGCGAGTACGACGCCCAGCGGATCGACCTCGACCCGACCTTCCGCGGTGATCGTCTCCGCGGCCAGGAATCCGGGGGCGTTGGTCGCGTAGTACTCGCAGTTGATCGCACACTTCTCGATCTCGGCCGCCGCCTCGGCCAACGGCTTGCCCATCTCGCTGGTGATCAGGGCGGCCAGCTCGGCCTTGCGGTCCCGGAGTGTGCCGGCCAGGGATTCCAGCAGTTCGGTACGCCGCTGCACTTCGGACCACCGCCAGTTGCTCTGGGCAACCACCGCGGCGGTGAGCATACGGTCGACACGGTCCGCGTCGTACGGATCGAAGGTGGCGAGTTGCTCGCCGCTGGCTGGGTTGATCGAGACGATCACTGGGCTTGCCCTTCGCTCAGGCGGTGCAGCACGTACGGCAGCACACCGCCGTGGAGGTAGTAGTCGTGTTCGCGAGGCGTGTCGAGACGGATCCGCAGCCGGTAGCTCTTGCCCGCGCAGGACGCGGTGGCGAAGCCGTCGTCGCCGAGGCGGATGTCGATCGGGTCTTCGCCGGTCAGGTCGGCGCCTTCGCCCGGCAGGAACTCCAGCGGCAGGATGCCGAGGCCGACCAGGTTCGACCGATGGATGCGTTCGAACGACTGCGCCAGCACCGCCCGCACCCCAAGCAGAGCCGGGCCCTTCGCTGCCCAGTCCCGGGACGATCCGGTGCCGTACTCCTTGCCGGCGACAACGACGACCGGTACGCCGGCCGCACGGTAGGCCTCGGCCGCGTCGTAGATCGAGGTCAGCTCGCCGTCCGGTCTGCGAGCGACCGGACCTTCGGCGCCCTGGGCAAGCTGGTTGCGGAGCCGGACGTTGCCGAAGGCACCACGCATCATCACCAGGTGGTTGCCGCGCCGCGAGGCATACGTGTTCAGCTGATGGCGCGGCACACCCGCGTTGATCAAATATCGACCAGCGACGCTGTCCGGAGGGATCGCCCCGGCGGGTGAGATGTGGTCCGTGGTGACCGAGTCACCCAACCGCACGAGTGCGCGGGCACCGATCAGGTCACCAGGGCTCGCCTCCCTACCGAAGTACGGCGGCTGCTGCAGGTACGTCGAGTCGCCCCACGCGAAGGTATCCCCAGCCGGCGCGTCCAGTCCTTGCCACCGCTCGTCGCCCGCGAACAGCTCGTCGTACGCGTGCTCGAAGAGGTCGGGAGTCACGGTCGCGCCGATCACCTCGTCGATGCCGGTCGGCCAGATGTCCTTCAGGAAGACCGGCTGCCCGGACGGGTCGGTGCCGAGTGGTTCGGTGAGCAGGTCGATGTCCATCCGGCCGGCGAGGGCGTAGGCGATCACGAGCGGCGGCGAGGCGAGGTAGTTCAACCGGACGTCGGACTGGATCCGGCCCTCGAAGTTGCGGTTCCCGGACAGCACGGCCGCGACGGTGAGATCCTGCGCGCGAACCGCCTCGCCGACCTCGTCGATCAGCGCACCCGAGGCCCCGATGCAGGTCATACAGCCGAACCCGGCCAGGTGGAACCCCAGCTTCTCCAGGTACGGCGTGAGTCCGGCGGCGCCGAGGTAGTCCATCACGACCCGCGAACCAGGCGACAGGGTCGTCTTCACCCAGGGCTTGCTGGTGAGACCGCGCTCCACCGCGTTCCTGGCCAGCAACCCGGCGGCGACCATCACCGAGGGGTTGGAGGTGTTCGTGCAGGAGGTGATCGCCGCGACGACGACCGCGCCGTGCCCCGGGACGTCCGTCGTACGCGGACCGGCGGGGAGCTCCAGAGCGGCCGCCTGCTTGGCGTCGGCCAGGGCGACGCGCTGCTGCGGACGGCGCGGACCGGCGATAGACGGGACCACGGAGCCGAGGTCGATGTCGACGTACTCGTCGTACCGAAGCTCCGCCGATGGGTCGTGCCAGAGGCCCTGTTCCTTCGCGTAGGACTCGACGAGCGCGACCTTCTCCGGCGGGCGGCCGGTGAAGCGCAGGTACTCCAGCGTTCGGTCGTCGATCGGGAAGTACGCCGCGGTCGAGCCGAACTCCGGGCTCATGTTCGCGATCGTGGCCCGGTCCGGCACCGGCAAGCCGGCCAACGCGGGACCGCCGAACTCAACTAGCTTGCCGACCACGCCGTGCGCACGCAGTGTCTCGGTGATCGTCAGCACCAGGTCGGTCGCGGTCGTCCCGACCGGCAGTGCACCGGACAGCCGCACGCCGACGACCGGCGGCAGCACCATCGACACCGACTGTCCGAGCATCGCGGCCTCGGCCTCGATGCCACCGATCCCCCAGCCGAGGACGCCGAGCCCGTTGATCATCGTGGTGTGCGAATCCGTGCCCAGGCAGAGATCCGGGAACACCCAGCCGTCGCGCTCCTCGATCACCCGGGCCAGGTGCTCGAGGTTGATCTGGTGCATGATCCCGGCACCCGGCGGAACCACCTTCAGCTGCTGGAACGTGCGCTGGCCCCAGCGCAGGAAGCGGTATCGCTCGGCGTTGCGCTCGTACTCCAGCTCGACATTCAGCTGTAGTGCGTCCGGCCGTCCGAACACGTCCGCGATCACCGAATGGTCGACCACCAACTCGGCCGGGATCAACGGATCGACCAGCGCCGGATCGTTGCCGCGGGCCACCATCGCGTCGCGCATCGCGGCCAGATCGGCCAGCACGGGTACGCCGTTCGTGTCGTGCAGGAACACCCTGGACGGGAACACCTCAAGTTCACCGACCGCACCCGGCTCCCAGTTCCGCAGTACGTCGCTCGCGGTGCCGTGCCGCAGTGCGTTCTCCAGCAGGATGCGCAGAGTCCGCGGCAGGTGATCCGGAGCGACGCCCCGCAGGGACTGGGTCCGGGCGGTCATGCCGACTCGTTGATCGCAGCAACGACAGCGTCGGTGAACTCCGTCGTACCGGCCGTGCCGCCGAGATCCGCCGTACGGACGCCGCTCGCGACTGCCGTCCGGAGCCCGCGATCGACCAGCGTCGCCGCCTGCTTGGCGTGCTCGCTGCCAAGCCAGTCCAGCAGCATCGCGCCGGACGCGATCATGGCGGTCGGGTTGGCGAGGCCGCGGCCGGCGATGTCGGGCGCCGAACCGTGCGCGGCCTGGGCCATCGCGCGGTCGTGCGAGGCGTTGATCGACGGCGCGATGCCGAGCGAGCCGGCCAGTTCACCGGTCAGGTCGGACAGGATGTCGCCGAACATGTTCTCGGTCACGAGTACGTCGAAGTCCGCGCCGTGCCGGACCAGGTGCACGGTCATCGCGTCGATGTGGAAGTCGTCGACCTCGACCTCGGGGAACCCGGCCGCGAGCTCGCGGCAGATCTCCAGGAAGAAGCCGGTGCTGGTGCGCAGCACGTTGGCCTTGTGCACGATCGTCAGGTGCCGGCGCCGACGGCTCGCCAGCTCGAGGGCCTGCCGTGCGATCCGCTCGATCGCCGGCCGGGTGAAGATGCCCATCGCGATCGCCACATCCGCGGTCGGCATGAACTCGCCGGTGCCGCGATAGGTACTGCGGTCCGCGTAGAAGCCCTCGGTGTTCTCCCGGACCACGACCAGGTCGAGGCCAGGCACCAGCGCGGGCGTCCCGTCGAAGGCTTTGGCCGGGCGGATGTTCGCGAACAGGTCGAAGTGCTTGCGGAGGAACCCGCTCGGGTTCAGCATGGCCCGGTGCTCGGCGGGGTACGCCGCGCTGTCGTGCGGGCCGAGCAGCCAGCCGTCGAGCTTGTCGAGCGTCTCGACCGTGACGTCGGGCAGCGCGCTGCCGTGCGTCTCGATCGCCGCGGCACCGACCGGAAGTGGAACCCAGTCGACGGGTTCGGCGCCGGTAGCGGTCAGCGCCGCGTCGAGCACCCGGACCGCGGCGGGAACGATCTCGGGTCCGATTCCGTCGCCGGGGAGCACGCCCAGCCGGTAGTGATCAGCCATGGGAAGGAGTGTGAGTCGTTATAACCTTCTGCGTCAAGATCTCTCCAGGGATCGTCTCAAGGCTTGATCTCAAGGTATTCTCTGCGTCAGCCTTGTTATAACCACGGAGGTCCGCCTGTGTCCGAGGTCAAGACGGCCACCAAGGCCGAGGTCGCCTACGAGCTCGTCCGCGACCAGCTCCTGCGCGGCGATCTGGTCCCGGGATCGGTCATCCAGCAGGCCGCTCTGGCCCGAGACCTCGGCATCAGTACGACGCCGCTGCGCGAGGCACTGCGCCGGTTGATGACCGAGGGCCTGGTCGAGCTGGACGCGCACCGCGACGCCCGCGTCACCCGGCTGACCGCCGAGGAGGCGCGCGACCTGGTCGAGATCCGGCGGTCGCTCGACCCGTTGGCGGCCGGGCTCGCGGCGGAGCGTCGTACCCGGCAGGATCTGGACCGGATCCGGGAGACGGCCGACAAGCTGTTGCCGCTGCGGGCCGACCCGGCGACGGCCGAGCTGGCGACCCATCGGCAGTTCCACGTCGCGATCTACACGGCCTCGCACAACCAGTTGCTGGTCCAGACCCTGGACGGGCTGTGGGACAAAGCGGACCGGTACCGCAGGCTTGCCCTCGAGGACGGCCGGACCGAGGAGGACCTCGACCGCACCCACGCCGAGCATCTCGCGATGGTCGACGCGATCGCGGCCGGAGACTCCACCACGGCCGCCGCGGTCATGCTCGCCCACGTCGACGCCAGCCTCGGTGCGCGCGCGGTCGCCCGCCTCACATCCGCCGCCGCACAGCCTGTCGCCCGGTCACTCCGGGGCATCCGAGGAGCACGCACATGACCGAGGCCCTCTGGACCGGTTACCAGCATCGTGAGGTCGACTCCGACGGCTGGACGACGTTCTGGCGCCTCGACCCGCGCGGCCACGACTTCCACCTCACCGACTGGACCGGGTATCCGGACCGCGAGGGCCACCGCCTGTGGGACCGGGCCGCGACGCCCGCCGGTGTCCGGGCCGCTTGGAGTACGACGGCGTCCTCGGTGCGACTGGAGATCCGGGCGGCGCTCGGCATCTACGCGAAGCTGGCACCGGTGGACGTCCTGGTCGATGGCGAGCTGCATCGGCGCTGCGAGGTGCGGGAGGGTGAGCAGATTCTGACTGCCGACCTTCCGGGCCGGCCCGCCGAGGTGGAGATCTGGCTGCCGCAGGCCGGGATGATCGGCTTCCGCGGGCTCGCGTTCGACGGCGACGCCGAGCCGGTGGCACCGGGCGGTCCGCGCTGGATCACCTACGGCAGCTCGATCACCCAGTGCAGCGGCGCGTACGGCCCGTCGGAGACTTGGCCGGCCTTGGTCGCCCGTCGGCACGGCTGGGATCTGGTCGCCCTCGGCTTCGCCGGCGAGTGCCATCTCGATCCGATCGCGGCCCGCACGATCCGGGATACTCCAGCGCGACTGATCTCAATGTGCCTCGGCGTCAACATCTACGGCGGCGGGACCTTCAGCGGCCGGACCCTGCCCGGCCAGGTCGAGTCGTTCGTCTCGACCGTCCGTGCAGGTCATCCCACGACGCCGATCATCGTCATCACTCCCCTGCTCGCCCCCAACCTCGAGGGCAAACCCAACGCGGTCGGCCTCACCCTCGACGACATCCGCGACTGCGTCGAGCTCGGCGCTCGCGTCGATCCCGCCGTACGCCTCATCGACGGCCGCGACATCCTCACCACCACCGAGGCCCTCGCCCTGTACGCCGACGACCTCCACCCCGGCCCCGACGGCTACCACCTCATCGCCGACCGCCTAGCCCCCCTTCTACCTCTCCCCTAACCTCCGCTCCCCCCAACCACCCCAACTCCTCCGCTCCCCGTCGATGCCTCACCCCCGACGGCCGCCCGGATAGCCCGACCTACGCCCGGCCATCCCCCGTTCCTGTCCGAAGACGCCCGGAACGCCGACAGGCCAGGCACCGTAGAACCCGTCAGCGCACCACGACCCATCACGGCCCGGTCCGGCCGAAGCGGCTTGCTCCCGCCTTTGTGCACCAGGAAGCCGGATTCACGGCGATCCAGTGGGTGACCGGTGCCCATAGCCGGGCATGGGGGCATCACGTCCGCAGGGAACCACGAAGGCGGGCGCATGATCACGACAACGGCGTGGGTCATCGAGCGGCGGCGTACAGACCAACAGGTAGTGCACCTGCAGTACGCCGTACGCAGGACGCACTCGCGCTCAGCTGCACTACCTGTCGGCCCGACACCTCCTGTCCAGCCGCACGCGTCCCCCTAACCGAAGCCGCCCCAGACAGCAGAACCGGATATCCCCTCCAGATGGGGGTTCTCCCCTCGTACACCAGCGGAGAAGGCACTGGTCAGACGGATATTCCCTCGTGTGCTGCGGACGGGCGAGGGTGGGTGGTTGGAGGTGTTGGGTGGGGAGGGTGGTGGCGGTCAGGCTCCCGGGGTGAGGCTTGTGCCTAGGGCTTGCCAGTCGAGGACGGGGGCTGCTAGCTGGCTGATGGTGGCGAGGAGGCCGAGGCGGGCGGCCCGGATCTCCGGGTCTTCGGCCATCACCAGGATCTCGTCGAAGAACGTGGTGACCGGCTCGACGAGGACCGAGGCCGCGGTGGCGAAGTCGGCCAGGCCGGTCGGCGCCTGGCCCACCTTCTGGACGGCCTCGTGCAGGACGACCTCGGCCGGCTCGGTCAGCTTGGCCGGGTCGTACGACGCCTCGGTGCCCTCCGGGACGATCCGTCGTACCCGCTGTAGGACGGCGACCAGGTCGGCGAAGTCGCCGCTGCCGACCAGCTGCCGCAGGCTCGCCAGCGTCTCGTCGGCCACCGCCGGAGCAGTTGCCAACGGCAACACCGCGGCCACCTGGTAATGGTCGTCACCGCGGTCGAGCAGCTGCTGCTCGTACCGCCGTACGGTGAACTCCGCGACCTCGTCCAGCGACTCCGCCGGTACGTCGATGCCCTGGGCACCGATCTCCGCGGCGGCGGCGCGCAGGCCGACGGGGAGCGTGATGTCGCGAAGCGACGGGTGTTCGCGCAGGATCGCCACCACACCTGCGGCCGCCCGCCGCAGTGCGAAGGGGTCGGAGCTACCCGTCGGCTTCGCGCCGATGCCGAACAGGCCCGCCAGCAGGTCGAAGCGGTCCGCCAGCGCGAGCAGTGCACCCGGAGTCGTCGCCGGGACCGGATCCCCGGCCGACCGCGGCAGCTCCATGTCGTACAGCGCCTGCGCGACCGCCTCGGTCTCCCCGGCCCGGCGCGCGTACTCGCGGGCCATCGTCCCGGCCAGGCTGGTCAGCTCGACCACCATCTGCGATCCCAGATCGAACTTCGCCAGCTCCGCCGCACGGCGCAGCGTGGTCAGGTCGTCGCCGTCCAGCCCAACCGTCGCCCCGAGGTTGAGCGCGATCCGGCCGATCCGGGCGGCCCGGTCGGCCATCGAGCCGAGCCGCTGCTCGAAGGCCAGCTTCTCCAGCTCGCTCTTCATCGACTCCAGCGAGGTGTCCAGGTCGGCCCGCCAGAAGAACGCGGCGTCCTCGTAGCGCGCCCGCAGAACGGCCTCGTTGCCCTCGCGGACAACGTCATCCTTGACCGAACCGTTGGCTATGGCAACGAAATGTGGGAGCAGCTTGCCGTCACCGTCCCGGACCGGCAGGTACCGCTGGTGCTTGCGCATCACGGTGGTGAGGATCTCGCCGGGCAGCGTCAGATAGTCCGCCGAGAAGCCACCGAGGATCGCCGTCGGTTCCTCGACCAGGTTGACGATCTGGTCGATCAGCGCGGTCTCGCCCTCGAGGTCGATCGTGCCGCCGGCCTCGGTGGCCAGCCTCTGCGCCGCCTCGACGATCTGCTCACGCCGCTTGGCCGGATCGGCCTCGATGCCGTGGATCCGGAGCAGGTCCAGGTACCCCTCGGCCGCGGCGATCTCCACCTGCGGCGGAGCCGCGTTCCGGTGCACCCGCGTCGTCCGGCCCGAGGCCAGCGTCGACACCGACACCGGCACCACCTGGTCGCCGAGCAGCGCGACCAGCCAGCGCACCGGCCGGGTGAACGACAACTTGGCGTCGTTCCACCGCATGTTCTTGTCCGAGCGCAGACCGCTGACGATCTCGCCCAGTACGCCGCTCAGCACCTCGGCCGCCCCGCGACCCGGGTCCGGCTTGGTCACCGCGACGTACTCGACACCGTCCACGTCGAGATCGTGCAGCTCATCGGTGCCGACACCCTGACCGCGGGCGAAACCGGCCGCGGCCTTGGTCACGTTGCCGTCGGCGTCGTACGCGGCCGACTTCCGCGGACCGCGGACCACTCGCTCCGCGTCCGGCTCACCGGCCTGCACGCTCGCGACGAACGCCACCACCCGGCGCGGCGTCGCGTACGTCGTGATGTCGCCGTGCCCGAGGCGCGTCGCGGCCAGCTTCTCGGTGAGGGCCGTCTTCACCGCCTCGGCGGTCTTGGTGACCTCCGACGGCGGCATCTCCTCGGTACCGATCTCGAACGTCAGCTGCCGGGTCCCGCTGGCCGTCGGGAACTCGGTCGGCTCGGGCGCCGGCGCGGGCAGCTCGGCGATGCCCAGCGGGTGCTCGAGCTCGGTCCGGCGCTCGGCCCACAGCTGGGCCACCTCGCGGGCCAGTGTGCGCATCCGGCCGAAGGCCTTGGCGCGTTCCGTCGTACTCACGGCGCCGCGGGAGTCGAGGATGTTGAAGGTGTGCGAGCAGCGCAGTACGTAGATGTGCGCGGGGACCGGGAGCCGGGCGTCGAGCATCCGGCGGGCCTCGTTCGCGTATTCCTCGAACAGCCGCTTCTGGGTGTCGACGTCAGCGTCGTCGAGGTAGTACCGGCTCATCTCGTACTCGGCCTGGCCGAACGCCTCGCCGTAGGAGATGCCCGGCGCGTAGGCGATGTCCTTGAAGTGCGAGACGCCCTGCAGCGCCATCATGATCCGCTCGATGCCGTAGGTGATCTCCACCGACACCGGGTCCAGCGTCATTCCGCCGGCCTGCTGGAAGTAGGTGAACTGGGTGATCTCCAGGCCGTCCAGCCAGACCTCCCAGCCGAGGCCCCACGAGCCGGTCGCCGGGTTCGCCCAGTTGTCCTCGACGAACCGGATGTCGTGGGCGTGGATGTCGATGCCGAGCGCGGTCAGGCTGTCCAGGAAGAGCTCCTGCGGGTTGCCCGGGTCCGGCTTCAGGACCACCTGGAACTGGGTGTGCGTCTGCAGCCGGTTCGGGTTCTCGCCGTAGCGGCTGTCATCGGGCCGGACACTCGGCTCGACGTACGCGACCCGCCACGGCTCGGGACCGAGCACCCGCAGGATGGTGGCCGGGTTCAGCGTTCCGGCTCCGACCTCGGTGTTGAACGGCTGCACGATCATGCAGCCCCGATCGGTCCAGTACTTCGTCAGCGCGAGCAGCGCGTCCTGCATGGTGAGCACAGCAAACCTCGAGCCATTGTTCGGAGGGGGTCAGGGGACGAAGTCTATTCGCCCTGATCTGGTGCTACACCCCGGATTGCGAGGTCGAGGAGCCGGTCCGCCTGATCGGTGTCCAGGTCGCTCGCCAGGCAGATGCCGTTGACCAGTTTCAGCAGGTCCTCGATCGCCACATCGCGGGGCACCGCGCCGTCCTTCTGAGCCCGGACGAGGAGGCTGCCGCCTGCGTCGAGGATGCGCGCGTGGCACTCGGAACCTCGCTCCGCGCTCATCACCAGCGCGGGCCCCAGACCGCGGGTTCCAGTGATGTGGCCGACCATGCCGTGCAGCCAGATCGTCAACGCCTGCAGGGGTTCTGGGTGCTCGCGGAGTTCCTCGCCTTGCGCGCAGACTGTGTCGATGCTGTTCTGGAACACCGCTTCCAGCAGAGCGCCCCGGCCGCGGAAGTGCCGGTGCAGAGTGGCTGATCCGATGCCGGCCCGGCGCGAGATCTCTTCCAGCGAGGCGTCGGCGCCCTGCTCGGCGACGACCTCGGCGGCGACCGCGACCAGCCGGTAGTAGTTCCGCCGCGCATCGGCTCGCATCTCATCTCCCTTGCTAACTGGGGTGGTCCCCCATATCGTAGCAACCCTTAACCGGGGGACCGCCCCACTTACTTGAGGAGCTACTGGATGCGGATCGGACTGGCTTTCGGGGACGTCAGGGGACAACGCGATCTCGCCGAGATCACCCGGCAGATCCGGGCGACGCGCGGCACGGCCTGGATCTCGCAAGGACCGAACCTCGACGCCCTCACCACCCTCGCGGTCGCCGGCAACGGTCCCGCCGAGATCGGCACTGCGGTGGTTCCGTTTCCGCAGCGACATCCACTGGTGCTGGCGAGTCAGGCGCTCACCGTGCAGGCGGCGACTGGCAATCGTTTGATTCTCGGGATCGGCGCGGGCATTTCACGGATGGTCGACTCGATGTTCGGGCTGCCCACCGACCGACCTGCTCGGCGGCTGCGCGAGTACCTCGAAGTACTGCGGCCACTCCTCCGCGGCGAGCCTGTCGACCATCACGGCGAGACGCTCACCGCCGTCGGCGCGGTCAGTGTGCACGGCGCCGACGCACCGCCAGTCCTGGTCGCGGCGCTCGGGCCAGCGATGTTGCGGGTCGCGGGCGAACTGGCCGACGGCACGATCACCTGGATGACCGGCCCTCGCACTCTCGCCGGCCACGTCGTCCCTTCGATTACCAAGGCGGTGAACGGGCGTGCACCCCGGATCGTCGCGGGCTTCGCGATCTGCGTGACGAACGCGGAAGGCGCCGTACGCACCCGGTTCGCAACCGACTACGCGTTGGCCGGCCAGGTCCCGGAGTACCGCGCGATGCTCGACCGCGAGGGCGTCAACGGACCGGCCGACGTACTGCTCGCCGGAGACGAGGACGCGATCACCAAGCAGCTCGACCAACTGCGCGACACCGGCGTCACCGATCTGATCCTCGCCCCGATCGGTACGCCGGCCGAACAAGCCAGAACCGTGGAGTTCCTTAGACTGGTGCGGTGACCTCGCCGAAACATGCGGCGGTTGTCCGCTAGCTGAGTCGTCCGCTCCCCGGGCGCCGTACCGGCCCTCGGGTGAGCCGTGCTGCCCTATTCGAATTCCTGGCAGGGACGACTCATGACCGTCATCACGGTGAACGACACACTCTCCGCGGATCGGGCCCTGCGCCTGATCGACCGCGGTTCCACTCTTGTCTGGGACGGCGATTTCCAGAACGCGAAACAACTGCTGGCCGCGCTCGGCCGCCGGGTTCCGGCGGCCGCGGGAGGCAGCTTCCAGGAGCAGCGCCGGCGCCAGGCCCGGCGCGCGCAGGTGCTCAACTCGTTGCTGATAGCAACTCATGACCACGCGATCCGCCTCCGCCGGGCGCCGGACGTGCGGCAGGCCTGCCTGGAGGCGTACGGGCCGGCCGACGGCGAGCAGCTCGTGCCGTTGCGCGAGTTGCTCGGTGTCATCGGTGCGCACCAGTTGCGCCTCGAGGGAGTCCAGGTGCCGGCCCTCGGCGCCCGGATCCATCCGCACTACGGGGTCTTCGCCCCGACGCGATCGGAGTACGTCGATCTGGTCGGCGACTGCCCGCTGCCGCACCCGGCGGTCGCCTTCGACATCGGGACCGGGACCGGAGTACTGGCCGCGGTGCTGGCCCGGCGGGGCGTTCCCAGGGTCGTTGCCACCGACAACAGCGTGCGGGCGGTCGAGTGCGCCCGGGACAACCTCCGGCGGCTCGGGGTGCAGGGTCGCGTCACGGTGGTCGAGACCGATCTGTTCCCACCGGGGCGGGCCGATCTGGTGGTGTGCAACCCGCCCTGGATCCCGGCCCGGCCGATCACGCCGCTGGATCGCGCGGTCTACGACGAGGACGGGCGGATGCTCCACGGCTTCATCGGACAGGTGCGCGACCACCTGAACCCGGGTGGCGAGGTCTGGCTGGTGTTGTCCGACCTCGCCGAGCACCTCGGCCTCAGGTCGCGCGCCGAGCTGCTGGACGGGTTCCGGTCCGCCGGTCTGCGGGTCGCCGGCAGGTCGGACGTCGTACCGCGGCACCGACGGGCGCGGGACAACGAGGTGACCTCTCTGTGGCGGCTGTGTCCATCCGGCGGATCGCCGTTCGTGGAGAGGGCATGAACAACACATTGGTGGTTGAGGATGCCGAGTTGTACTACGAAGTGCGTGGGGCCGGGCCGTTGGTGGTGCTGGTCGGGGCGCCGATGGGGGCGGACTCGTTCGCGCCGCTGGCCGACCTGCTGGCCACGGACCACACGGTTCTGACGCTGGATCCGCGCGGCGTGAGTCGCAGCACGCTCCGGCCGGGTGGGACCTCGACGCCCGAGCAGCGCGCCGACGACCTGGCCCGGCTGATCCGGCACGTCGGCGACGGTCCGGCCGCGGTGTTCGGGTCGAGCGGCGGGGCGGTGAGCGTACTGGCGCTGGCCCAGGCCTACCCGGAGCTGGTGAGCACGGTGATCGCCCACGAGCCGCCGCTGGACCGCCTGGTCGAGGACGGTGACGAGCTGCTGGCCAAGTCCGAGCGGATGATGGCCGACTACCTGGCCGGGGACGTGATCGGGGCCTGGAGGCAGTTCTTCGCGCTGGCGAACATCCAGGTGCCGGACGGCATGATCGAGGCGATGTTCGGCGGCGAGCGGGACCCGCAGCAGGTCGCCGATGAGCGGTTCTGGTTCGCCCACGAGCTGCGCGAGACGGTGACCTGGGTGCCGGACGTGGACCGGTTGCTGGACAGCGGCGTACGGATCGTGGTCGGCATCGGCGCGGAGTCGACCGGTCAGCTCTGCGACCGGACCTCGACCGCGCTGGCCGGCCGGCTCGGCATCGCGCCGACCCGGTTCCCCGGCGACCACACCGGCTTCGCCGACCGGCCGGAGCCGTTCGCCGCCGCACTGCGCGCGGAGCTGGCCGTCGAGGTGAGGTGAGACTCCCCGTAGGCCGTCAGGAGGAGTATGTGAAGCTGGAGGTGTCCGGTGCGTGCGGTGGTGTGAACGCGGTCGCATCGGGCACCGGTCGGAGGTGCCTGGCGGGTTCCGTTCACCGCGTGGCGCCTTGACCTCAACCGTGGTTGAAGTTTAAAGCTTGTGTCTCGTCAGGGAACGTTGGTGCCTCTAGCGGTGGTCCGGTCGTTCGCTGGCAAGGCGGAGGAGGAGAGCAATGCGGAGCATTGCGCGACGACGACAACGCCGCCAGCGGGCGTCCGGGGCGCCGCTAGAGGTGCCGAACGCTCCCTGACGAGACACTGAGCCGCTGAAACAGGACATCGGAGATATCGGCCCCCGCGGGCCCCGACGAAGGAGCAGAGTTGACCACGTACACGCTTCCCGACCTCCCCTACGACTACGGCGCACTGGCGCCGAGCATCGCCGGCGAGATCATGGAGCTGCACCACTCCAAGCACCACCAGACCTACGTGAACGGCCTGAACGACACCCTGGACAAGCTGGCCGCGGCCCGCGAGAAGGGCGACTTCGGCGCGATCGTCGGGCTGGAGAAGTCGCTCGCCTTCAACCTCGGCGGGCACGTCAACCACTCGATCTTCTGGAAGAACCTGTCGCCGGACGGTGGCGACAAGCCGGACGGCGAGCTGGGCGCGGCGATCGACGAGTACTTCGGTTCGTTCGACGGCTTCCAGGGACACTTCACCGCCAGCGCCACCACGATCCAGGGCTCCGGCTGGGCGATTCTCGGCTGGGACGCGCTGGCCGGGCGGCTGCTCGTCCACCAGCTGTACGACCAGCAGGGCAACCTGCCGGCCGGGCAGATCCCGATCGTGATGCTGGACATGTGGGAGCACGCGTTCTACCTGCAGTACAAGAACGTGAAGCCGGACTACGTGAAGGCCTGGTGGAACGTGGTGAACTGGGGCGACGCGCAGGCCCGTTTCGACGCGGCCCGCGCCGGAGCCGGCAACCTCATCGCCGGCGCCTGATCGCGGTCCGGGGTCCGGCGAGGTTTCGCCGGACCCCGGATCTCAGTGCGTGAAGAACCCGGTCAGTACCGGGGCGATCGCGGTCGCCTTGATCAGGTGGTTCTGACCGGGGATCTCGCGGTGCTCGGCACCAGGTACGGCGTCCGCCAGCGCACGCACCGAGGTCTTCATCCAGGCCGGGCTCTTGCCGCCGTTGACGACCAAGGCCGGTACGCCGATCGCCGCCCACTGGGAGGCGTCCAGAGGCCGGCCGGCCACATTGCCGCCGACGACTCGGGCGTCGTACGGGAGCGTGGGGGCCATCGCCTTCAGGTGCTTCCAGGCCGGCATCAGCTTCATCATCGTGACCATCGGGCCAGGCAGGCCGATCACCGTGGTCATGAAGTACCGGACCGCGTCGGCGGGCTCGCGGGCCTCGAGGTCCTGCACCCAGGTCGCCGGGATCTGCTTGCGGCTGTCGTCGACCACGAACGGCGGCTCGAACGCGACCACCTTCTCGATCGCCAGCCCCGCCGCCGCGGCCCGCAGCGCGAGCGCCGCCCCGGACGACGAGCCATAGACGTACGCCGAGCCACCGGCCGCCTCGATCACCGCGGCCAGGTCCTCGATCTCGCGCTCCACCTCGTAGGTGTCCGCGTTGCCGGAGTCGCCGCGGCCACGCCGGTCGTAGTTGTAGACCGTGAAGCTCGACGCAAGCGTCTCGGCCAGCGCGGGCATCGGGCCCTGGGATCGCCCGCACAGCGCACCGTCGACCAGCACCAGGGCAGGTCCTTCTCCACGCTTGTCGTAGGCGATCGTCGTACCGTCCTTGGAGACCACTGTGCTGCTCATGCGAAGAACTCCTTCAGCGCGGGGGCCAGGGCGGCCGCGTCCACATTGTGCTGCTGATCGGGGACCAGGCAGGCGGTGGCGCTCGGGATCGCTGCCATCACGGCTTGGTTGCCCTGCTTCATCCATTCCTCCGACGCTCCGCCGGTGAACACCCGGGTCGGCACGGTCACCGAGCCCGCCGCGGCCGGGATCGAGTAGTCGCCCATCACGGTCGCGTCGTACGCGAGGGTGTGCGCGATCGCCTCCTGAGCCGGCCACCATGGCGACTCCTTCGCCATCGCGACGAACTCGGCCGGCAGCCCGACCACCTCGGCCATGAAGTACTCGGCCGCCTTGTCCCGGCGACCCTCGGCGACGAACGCGCGATAGATCGACGCCGTGTCGGCGGGCGGCCGCTTCCGCGTGCCTTCGAGGATGTACGGCGGCTCCCACAGCGCGAGCTTGGTCACCGGCCGGCCGGTGGCAGTCGCGAGCAGGGCGAGCGCGGCACCGGACGACGTCCCGTAGAGGTGCGCCGGGCCGCCCGCGGCCGCGAAGATCGCGTCCAGGTCCTCGAATTCGCGCTCGATTGCGTACTCCGGTGCATCGCCGGAATCACCGCGGCCGCGCCGGTCGTAGTTGTAGACGGTGTGGTTCTGCGCCAGCAGGGCAGCCAGCGGGGCGTTCGACATCCGGTCCACCGAACCGCCGCAGACGAGAACCACCGCGGGCCCTTTGCCGAGCCGGTCGTACGCGATGGCGGTGCCGTCCGCCGAAGTGACCTTCTCCATGACGTTCCTCCTGTATCAATGAGGGCCACTCAGCTGGCCTCATCACTGCGTCGAACATCGGCAGCACAGATCGACCGCATGTGATCTACATCACTCCCTGGCACGGATCGCGAACGGGGCATTTCTCCCCTCGTGAAATGGATTTCCCAGCGGGGCCGAACGGCCTAAGGTGGCCATCCAAGAGATCCCGGCCGCCCCTTGGAGATCCCATGGACCACACCCCCGACCTCAGCGAATGCTCCAATCCGGCGTGCGGTGGATCGTGCCCGCGCGCCGGGGTGGGACGACGAACCTTCCTGTCCATCAGCGCGGCCGGTGTCGGCATGCTCGCGGCGCCCGGGATGCTTCAAACGGCCCAGGCCATCACGCGGATGCCTGCGCTCACCCCGGAGCGGATCGCGGAACTGACGGTCCGCGGTACGCCGACGGAGTACGCCGGTGCTGCGCTGGCGAAGATCGGCATGCCGGTCGGCGGCGGTTGCGCCGGCCAGGTCTACCTCTCCGGTGACGGAAGGCTGTGGGCGTGGGACGTCTCGAACGCGCTGACCTTCCCGTTGGGCGGCGCGGACTTCGCCGGTACGCACTACGCCGTACCGCTGTCCGCGGACGCCGACGGCGCGACCCGGTTCCGGCAGGGCTTCGTACTGCGCGCCGGCGGCGGGACTCGGACCGTCGACGCGAAGGGCTTCGGCGACGTCCGGTTCACCGGGCAATACCCGATCGGCCGGGTGGCTTACAAGTCGTCGGACAGTCCGGTCGAGGTGACGCTCGAGGCGTTCTCGCCGTTCGTCCCGCTGGCTACGGCCGACTCGACGCTGCCGGCCACGATCATGGCCTTCACGCTGCACAACACCTCCGCAGAGCCGGTCGACGCGACGCTGCTCGGGTACTCCGAGAACCCGGTCTGCCTGGACAGCAGGCGCAGCCAGCCGACCACTCAGCGCGCGACGGCGTACGCGTCGGGGATCGAGTGGTCGGCGGCGGACCCATCGGCTTCGAACAGCGACGACATCCTCTTCGAGGAGTGGGACAGCGACACGTACGACGGCTGGACGGCGAGCGGCGATGCGTTCGGGACCGGGCCGGTGCGAGCGGCCGACACTCCCTCGCTGATGCAGCGCTTCGGTGACCTGAACATCTCCGGCAGCCGTTTCGTCACGTCGTACAACTTCCGGCTGAGCGGCGGGCCGGACGACCGCACCGGCACGCTGACCAGCACGCCGTTCGAGATCACCCGCCGGTACGTCGCGGTCGCGCTCGGCGGCGGCAATCAGCCTGGCAAGGTCTGTGTCAACGTCGTGGTCGACGGTGCGGTCGTGGCCAGCGCGACCGGCAGCGACAGCGAGCCGTTGGTCGGGCGGATGCTCGATGTCGGCGAGTACGCAGGGCGGACCGCGCAGATCCAGCTGGTCGACTCGGCGACCGGCGCGTGGGCACACCTCAACTGCGGCAGCATCACGTTCACCGACCGCGCCGACATCGTCTTCGAGGACTGGGAGCGGACGGACTACTCCGGCTGGACGGTGACCGGTACGGCGTTCGGCGCGGGTCCGGTCACGGTGGCAGAGACGCCGGAGAACTTCCGCCGGCCGTTCGGCAACCGCACTGAGTTGAACGTCTCCGGCAGCCGCTTCGTCACCTCGTACGACTTCCGGAGTGGCTCGTACGACAGCCCGCAGGGATCGCTGACCAGCCGGGTCTTCACCATCGACCGTGCGTACATCACCGTGTGGACCGGCGGCGGCAGCAACCCGAGCACCACTGCGGTCAATCTGCTCGTCGACGGCGAAGTAGTTGCCACAGCCAACGGTAGTGACATCGAGCCGCTGGACGCGATCTGCTGGGCGGTCGGCCCCTGGGCGGGACGGTCGGCGCAGATCCAGATCGTCGATCGATCCAGCGGCGGCTGGGGTCACGTGAACGTCGACCGGATCATCTTCAGCGACCGCCCGATCCGCCGGCAGCCGGTGGCCGATCGTACCGACGCAGGCTCCTTCACGATGGCCACGCTGGAGAAGAAGGCCGTCGTCCGTCGATCAGTCGCGGCGTGGTCGACCCCGGACGAGTTGTTCGACGCCGCGGACGGACCGGCTGAGGTCGACGGTGCGGCCACTCAGGTCGGCACGGTCGCCGTGAAGGTCGCACTGCGGCCCGGTGAATCGCGCACGGTGCGGTTCGTCCAGGGCTGGTTCTTCCCGACGCCCGAACGCCGGCTGTTCAGCAGCCTGGTCGGCGGATCGACGCTGATGCGGCACTACAGCACCCGCTTCGGCTCCGCGCGCCAAGTGGCGCAGTACGTCGCCACGCACATCCATCGGCTCGAATCCGGGACGCGCGAATGGGTCCGGACCTGGTACGACGACTCGACGCTGCCGCACTGGTTCCTCGAACGCGCGCTGGCCACGGCGTCGACGCTTGCCACCGGCACCTGCCACCGCTGGCAGGACGGGCGGTTCTACGCCTGGGAAGGAACGTACTGCTGCTCGGGCACCTGCGCGCACGTCTGGAACTACGCCCAGGCGATCGCCCGGCTGTTCCCCGACCTCGAACGCGACACCCGCGAACGGGTCGACCTCGGCATCGCCTACAAGCCGACCGGCGAGATCGGGAATCGCGGCGAGTCGCCGGACGCCTCCTCCTCGTTCGCCGACGGCCACTGCGGCACGATCCTGCGCATCTACCGCGAACACCAGATGAGCCCGGACGCCGCCTTCCTGACGCGGGTCTGGCCGAAGGTCAAGGTGTCAGTCGACTACCTCGTCTCCGCCCGCGACGGATCTGACCAGGACGGGATCTTCCGCGGCGGGCAGTGGAACACCCTCGACACCGAGTGGTTCGGCGAGATCCCCTGGCTGAGTGGGCTGTACGTCGCAGCCCTGCGCGCTGCGGCCGCGATGGCGACCGAGGTGGGCGACACCGCCGCGGCCTCGACGTACACCACGATCGCCGACCGCGGATCGTCGTACCTGAACGGACCGCTGTGGAACCAGACCTATGGGTACTACGTGCACAAGGTCGACCCGGCGCATCCGGTGCCGAGCACGAACCGAGGTGTGTTCGTCGACCAGCTGTACGGGGAGACGTACGCCGCTCAGCTCGGACTGCCGCGGGTGTTCGAGGCCGACAAGGCCCGGACCGCGCTGACCAGCGTCTACCGCAACAACTTCCAGCCGAGCCCGTCGGCGTACCGGCCGCCGGGGATCGGTCCGGGTCGCGTCTACAGCACCGACGGTGAGGCCGGCACGGTGATGGTGGCCTGGCCGAACGGCGGATCCACGGAGAGCGGCGGGCACCCGTACTTCAACGAGGTCTGGACCGGGCAGGAGCACCAGTTCGCGGCCCACCTGTTCGCCGAGGGGATGGCGGCCGAGGGGCTTGCGGTGACGCGGGCCGTGTACGACCGCTACCACGGCGAGAAACGCAACCCGTACAACGAGATCGAGGCGAGCGACCACTACGCGCGGGCGATGATGAGCTTCGGCACCTATCTGGCCGCATGCGGGTACGAGTACCACGGTCCACGCGGTCATCTCGGGTTCGCGCCGCGGCTGACCCCTGACGAGTTCGCCTGTGCCTTCACCGCCGCCGAGGGCTGGGGGCGCTACAGCCAGACGCGCGACACCGGAACGCAGACAGCCGTCCTCGACATCCGCCACGGCCGCCTCCGGCTGAACACCCTCTCCTTCGAAACCGCTACCCCAGCCACCTCTGTAGCCGTCAAGCTCGACGGCAAGCCCCACCCGGCCACCCTCACCACCACCGGCACCCGCGCCGTCGTCACGCTCACCCGGCCGACGATGGTCACCCCCGGCAAGCCCCTCACCATCACCCTCACCACGGAGTGACACTGTCTGTCAGCAGGCGGCGGCGCGTTCGAGGAGGAGGGTGCGTTCGCGTTCGTTGCGGGTCAGGGCGGCGGCCTTCTCGAACTCGGCGCGGGCCTCGTCGAACCGGCCGAGCTTGAACAGCAGGTCGCCGCGGACGCTCGGCAGCAGGTGGTAGTCCTTCAGCGACGGCTCCTCGGCGAGCGCGTCGACGGCCGCCAGACCACGCTCCGGGCCGAAGGCCATCGAGATCGCCACCGCCTGGTTGAGCTCGACCACCGGCGACGGAGTGACTTGCGCGAGTACGGCGTACAGGCCGGCGATCCGAGCCCAGTCGGTGTCCTCCGGGTCGGCGGCGCGGGCATGGCAGGCGGCGATCGCGGCCTGGAGAAGGTACGCGCCGGGCGGCTTCTCCAGCGCCCAGGCGCGGTCGAGACCTTCGAGGCCTCGGCGAATCAGCAGCCGGTCCCACCGGCGGCGGTCCTGGTCGAGCAGCAGAACCGGCTCACCCTCGGGACCGATCCGCGCGTTGGCGCGGGAGGACTGCAGCTCCATCAGGGCGAGCAGTCCCAGGACTTCGGGCTCGTCGGGCATCAGCCCTACCAGCAGCCGGCCGAGCCGCATCGCCTCGTTGCACAGAGCCGGCCGCATCCAGTCGTCGCCGGCGGTCGCGGAGTACCCCTCGTTGTAGATCAGGTAGACGACCTCGAGCACGCTCGACAACCGCTCGAACAGGTCGTCGCCGGCCGGCACCTCGAACTCGACACCCGCCTTGGCGAGGTTGCGCTTGGCCCGGACGATCCGCTGGGCGATCGTCGCCTCCGGGGCCAGGAACGCGCGCGCGATCTCGTCGGTCTTCAGGCCGCCGAGGAGCTTCAGCGTCAGCGTCACCCGGGCGTCCGTGGTCAGCACCGGGTGGCAGGCGGTGAACACCAACCGGAGCAGGTCGTCCTCGATGTGGTCCTCGAGAATCGCTTCCACGTCGTCCTCGACACTGTCGCCGTCGATCTCCAGCTCGTGGCCCATCTCGACCAACTTGCGCTGGTACGTCTCCTTGCGCCGGATCAGGTCGATCGCGCGACGCTTGGCGATCGCCATCAGCCAGGCACCCGGGTTGTTCGGTACGCCGGACTCCGGCCACTGCTCGAGCGCCGCCACCAGCGCGTCCTGGGCCAGCTCCTCGGCCAGCCCGACGTCCCGCACGATCCGGGCAACACCCGCGATGATCCGCGCCGACTCGATCCGCCATACGGCGTCAACCGCCCCGCGCGCCTCCGTAACCGTCACCCGCCGATAGAACAACACCGACAGGCCAACATCAACCCACCCCCCAGCCCGCCCCGGTCGTGTCCGGAGCGGGCGGGGCTTGTTTCCGGAAAGTTCTGGTCGCTGGGCGCCAATTTGTTTCCGGAAACCTGGCGGATCAGTTCTGGAAGATGTCGGAGTCGGGGCCGAAGTCGGATTCTTCGACCACGCGGCGGACCTCGACCTCGCTGCCGAGGGCTTCGGCCAGGCGGGCGGCCCACTCGACCGCCTCGTCGCGGTTGCGGACCTCCACGACGATGACGCCGCCGATGAGCTCCTTGGTCTCGGCGAACGGGCCGTCGGTGACCGTGCGTTTGCCGTCGTCCACCTTCACCCGGGCGCCGAGCGAACTGCGGTGCACACCCTCCGCGAACAGCAGGACACCCGCCTTGGACAGGTCCTCCACCACCTTGCCGACCGCCTCGGCCACCTCCGGCGGCGGAAACTTCCCGGCCTCGGTCTCGGCGTCTGCCTTGTTGATGATCATGTAGCGCATCGCTGCCGCTCCTCGTCGTCTCGGTCGATCACTTACTCTCACGTCGAGCGGCCCACCACCAGATCGACACACGCCGAGAGCAGATTTCCTTGACCTCAAGATTGGTTGAGGTAACAGACTGTCGTTCATGACTTCGACGACGGAACTGATGGGCACGGACGAGCGAGAGATCCGTGATCTGGTGGCGCGGGCCGATCACGCGCAGTCGGACGCGGTGGTGCTGCCCGACCTGCACACCGACGAGATGGTGATCGTCAACATCGCCGGGCGCCGGCTGTTCGGGCGGGAGGCGTTCGCTCAGGCGATGAGCGCGGCTCTTGACTCCGCACTCAAAGACGTCCGGACCAGTGTGGAGATCCTCGACATCCGAGCCTTGACCACGGACGCCGTACTCGTGAGCTGCCTCAAGACGGTGCACGACAACCGGCCGGACGCCGAACCCGGCGCTCTCCCGGCAACAGGCGCACTGACGTACGTCGCGCTGCGGACAGCCACGGGCTGGCGGCTCGCCCTGGCCCAGACCACTCCGATCCAGTAGGCGGATCAGTTCGGCTGGTCGCCGTTGGGCTGGTACGCGCAGGCATCGGCGAGGTTCTGCGTCGGACCTGGCGGGTTCGTGGTCTTGTCCGAGGGCTTGCCGGTGGTCGGCGGGGTGCTGGGCTGGTCGGCGGGCTCCTCGAGCGCCTTCTCGATCGTCTCGCGCATCCCGTCGTAGTCCGGGTGCAGGTACTTCATCCGCAGCTTCGACACGTCGAGGTTCACGTTCGAGACCGTGCCCGACTTCACCCTGAGCGCCAGTTCGACCAGCGCGGGCAGGAGCTCCTGCGGGATGTCGGTGCGCAGCAGGTGCCGCCCGGCCGTCGCGATCGCCTTGTACTTCGTGGCCAGCGTGGCCGGGTCGGCCGCGTCGACCATCGCGTTGATCGTGCAGCGCTGGCGGATCTGCCGCTGGTCGTCGTCTGCGCCGTACCGCCCGCGGGCGAACCAGAGCGCGCGCCGGCCGTCGAGGTGCTGGCGCGGTCCCGGCTCGATCCAGTTCTTCGGCGGGATGTGCGCACTGCTGATCCCGCCCATCGCGACGCGCTCGTTGACGTTGACCGTGATCCCACCGAGTGCGTTGACCAGCTCCGGGAAGCCGGTCAGGTTCACCTGCAGGTAGTAGTCGAGCTTCAGCCCGGTCGCCTCGCCGACGGACTGCTTGAGTACGTCGGCCCCCTCGTTGTCCGACGGGCCGAGAATGCCGGGGTGCGCGTCCGGGATGTTCTGGTACATCGCGGTCAGCATCCACTCCAGCCGACCCTCGAGACTCAGCCCTTCCTTGCCGAAGCCGTCCGGGTAGAACCTGTGCAGCGGCGAGTCCTTCGGGAACGGCATGAAGGTCAGCTGCCGCGGCATCGAGATCAACGCGGTGTTGCCGGTCTTGGTGTCGATGCTTGCCACGATCACCGTGTCGGTCCGGACGCCCGGCCGGCCCGGCTCATCGTCACCACCGAGCAGCAGCAGGTTGAGCCGCGGCTTGTCCTTCCACGGGTCCTCGACATCGGCGATCGACGGTCGGGTCGCGCTCTTGCTCTCCTCCTGCGCGGCGAACACGTCCTGTACCAGGGTCCGCTGCGCCAGCACACTCTGTACGCCGAGCGCCGTCGGAGCCGCGATCGCGAAGCACAGCACGCCGACGAACATCGCGCCGACCGCACGCCCGCCGGCACCACCGGTTGCCGGCCGCAACGACCGGTGCGAGGCCACGATCACCACGATCCAACCGAACCCCAACGCCGCGATCGCCACCGACCCTGCCAGCAGCCGGCTCGGTACGACGGCTGCCGCGAGCACCTCGTCGCGCCGGGTCAGACCGATGTACACGCCGAGTCCGACCACCCCGAGGGTCAAGGTGAGAACGAACGCGCCGATGATGCGGCGCCCGCCGGCGATCAGTCCGGTCCCGGGCAACAGGGCGCCCAGTAGCGTCAGGCCCAGGAGGTTCGGCACTGATCGTGGCCGAGTCCCTACCGGGCGCGAACTCGTCCCCATGGCTCCCCTGTTCGCCGTCCCCAGGTCCAGTGTGCGTCAAGTCCCGCACCTGCACCCCTTCAGACGTGTTACAGGGTCGAACGGTTGTCATACGGGGAGATGACCGCCCGCGAATCCTTCGGTCTCGACGAGGGTCCGGACGACCACGGCGACCTGAGCCGGCGGGCTCCACCTGGCCGGGTCGGCCTTCGGCATCGCGGCACGGTTGGCGGGGGTGTCGATGGTCGCGGGGATGATCGTGTTCACCCGAATGCCGTCATGCGCGTACTCCGCGTGCAGGGCGTCGGCGAACGCGAGTACGCCGGCCTTCGCGGTGATGTACCCGGCCGCCCCGGAGAACGGCCGCAGCGCCGCACCGCTCGCCGTACACACGATCGCTCCCCCGCCCGCGGCGAGCAGATGCGGCAGCACCGCCTGAGTGATCAGGTACGTCGGTCGCAGGTTGAGGCGGAGTTGCTCCTCGAAATCGTCGATCGAGGTCTCGTGCACCCGCGCCCCGGACGCGAAGCCGCCGACCAGGTTCACCAGCGCGGTCAGTGGCGCGGCCTCGTCCGAGGTGGCCAGCGCGACGACGTCCGCCGTACCGGCCGGGTCGAACGGGTCGGCGAGCACCGGGTTGAGCGCCGGATGCGTCCCGAGCCGGGCCAGTGACTCCTCGGTCCGGCCCGGTACGACGACCCGCCAGCCGGACTGCAGGAACTCCGCCGTCACCGCGGCCCCGAGCGCACCGGTGCCTCCGGCAACCACCACCGTCCAGCTCATCGACGTCCTCGCTTCGCTCCGGGCGCCGATGAGGCGCGACATGGGCTGTGCTTGATGATGAACTCGCTGCGCTCGTTCATGGTCGGAGCTTAATCGGGTGCGCCCGGAGGACAGCAGGGTCTACGGTCGTCGGTTGTGCGGATTCTGATGCTGGGCGGGAACGGGTTTGTCGGGCGCGCGATCCTCCTGGACGCGCTGCAGCACGGCGCCGAGGTGGCGTCCTTCAGCCGAGGCAAGAGCGGGACCACCGAGCTGCCACCGGCGGTGACGCAACTGGTCGGGGATCGGGACTCCGGCGACTACGAGGCGCTGCGGACCGGCAAGTGGGATGCGGTCGTCGATCTCAGTGCCTTCCAGAGCAAGCAGGTCGATGAGGCGATGGACGTGCTGGGCGACCGCGTCGGGCGGTACGTGTTCGTCTCCAGCCATGCGGTCTATGTACGCGATCTGCCGCCGGGGACCACCGAGGACGCGCCGCGCCGGGCACCCATGCGGGCGGCCGACGTACTCACGAACGACACGTACGGCCCGTGCAAGGTCGCCTGTGAGGACGACGTGCTCGAGCGGTACGGCGAGCGCGCGACGATCGTCCGGCCGGGGAAGGTCACGGGTCCTGGCGACTATTCGGACACGCCCCTCTACTGGGTACGACGGGGTGCGCGGGGCGGCCGGGTCGCGTTGCCGACACGGCCGGAGCAGCCGCTGCAGCTGATCGACAGCCGGGATCTCGGGCGGCTCGTGGTGCAACTGATCGTCGACGAACGGCCTGGTGCGTTCAACGGGATCGGCCCGGACAGCACGATCGGCGAACTGATCGAGACCGCAGCCGCTGTCGCCGGCACCTCGGTCGAGCTGGTGCAGATCCCGGCGAACGCCGTACCCGAGCGCTTTCCCCTGATGGAGCCTGAGGCCGAGTGGCCGTCTCGCCAACGCGACCAGTCCAAGTCCCGCGCCGCCGGCCTGCCCGTCACTCCCCTACGCCGAACAGTCGAAGACCTCTACCGCTGGGACCTCGACCGGGGCACACCTGCCATCGAAGCCGGCATCACCCCAGCACAAGAAGCCCACCTACTCAGGCAGAGCTAGCGTCCGGCCTGCGTCCCGAGCCGCGTTGATCGAACGGGTGAGCGTGTCCTTCAAAGCCGCGGCCTCGTCGGCGAAGCCTTGGACCACTGAGGTGTCGCCGGCTGGTTCGGTGCGGGCCAGGAGTTCGATGTAGCGGTCGCCGTCCTCCAGGGCGGCCTCGGCGCGGAGTGCGGCGTCGGCTGAGCGGACGCGGTCGGCGTACCGATCCAGCAGATCGACCTTGCGCTTGATCGCCTCGACCGACAACGCGAGCGCTCGGCGCTGTGGCCCGAGCACGGCCTCCAGCTCGGCCGTCGCCATCCCCCGGGCAACCTCACGCTGCCGAGCGCGCAGCACGGTCTGCTCACGCAACACCTGGGCGACATCCCACAGCTGCTCCGGCAACACCAGTTCGTTCTTCACGTCATCGAGCAACCCACGCCGCGTAACCGTTGCCTCAAGCACCGTTTTGACCGCACGCTGCGCCCGCCCGATCAACCGGCCCGCGTCCTCGTCGAAGTCCTCCGGCAGCAGGTACTTCCCATGCTGCAGGCGGACCGCCTTGTGCCCGCGATCCTCCACCGCCGACTTCACGAGGACACCACCGGTCGCGAGTACGGCGAGCCCGGCCAGCGCGACCGCGCCCCACGCCGCCACCGCCGTCGGCAGGAAGCCGGCCATGAAGATCAGCGCGAGGATCCAGCCGCCGACGCACACCGCGATCCAGACCAGCAGCGTGCCGAAGGTGTTGCCGGGCGCAACCGACCAGGACGTCTGCCGCTTCGGGCGCGGTGCGTCGGCCGGGACGAACAGCTCGGGCCGGTGCTCGTACAGACGCCGTACGCCCTCGGTCACGTCAGGCGCGAACACTGGCTCCATCGGCCACCTCCCGCGGACCTCAACACTGTCAGCACTCAGCGTAGCCGGGCGAGAGTCTTTTCCAGACCGTCCAGGACGAGGTCGAGACCGAACTCGAACAGCCGGTCCAGGTCGTAGTCGAACTCGAAGTCGTCCGCGAGCAGCTCGCGGAACGCGGTCAGGTTCCCCGCGGTGATCAGTGCGGCCAGCTGATCGCCCTGCCGGTCGGCCCACTCGTCCGCGGTCAGCCCGGTGTCCTGCTCGGCGTACGCCTCGGTCTCCATTGCCAGCGCGACACCACGGACGAACGCGAACACACTGATCGCGGCGTACAACGCATTGCTCTTGTCCACCCCGAAGGCACTCACGGCGCGCAGGACGGCATCGGTGTGCGGGAGAAGATTCGGCACCAGTTGCGGCCGGCCGAGACTGATCGCACTCGCCAGCCAGAGATGCCGCCGGTACGCCGCCCACTGCAGTCGCGCCGCAACGGCGATCCCGTCCCGCCAGTTCGCCGGCGGCTCCGCCGGGAGCGGGAACTCCGCCATCGCGGTGTCGACCATCTGCAACACCAGCGCGTCCTTGCCGCCGACGTACCGATAGAGCGCCATCGTCGACACCCCGAGCTCGGCCGCGATCCGCCGCATCGACAGCGCCGCCAGCCCTTCGGCGTCCGCGATCGCGATCCCCATGCGCACGACCTCGTCGCGATTCAGATCCAGCACCGGCCGATCGGCGACAGCAGGCTGCGCGGCCCGATCCTGACGACGGACGGCCCGAGGAGGGCCGACGCGCGACCGGCTACGGGTCCAAGTCGGAGGCGCTGGCCACGCTCGGCATCGTCGGCCCGACCCACATGGACTATCCGAG
>NZ_JBFAKS010000065.1:0-33986 GCF_040655855.1 Kribbella sp. NPDC050281
CGGGCGTGGTCCTCGGCCGGCGCGATCTATGGCACCATCGCGTCGATGGCCGTGGTTGCCGGCGGGGCGTCGCCGGAGGCTCGTGGCGTAGCGCTCGTTATAACGAGCGCTACCCTAAGGTGGCCGAGGAGCCCGAGACATGAAGGAGGCCGGGGATGAGGTACTCGAAGGAGCACAGAGCGCAGGCCAAGGCCGCGATCGTGCGGGAGGCGGGCCGTACGCTCAAGGAGAACGGCTTCGACGGCGTCGGCGTCGACGGACTGGCCGCGTCGGCCCAGGTCACCTCAGGGGCCCTCTACTCCAACTTCGCCAACAAGGAAGCCGTCCTCGAAGAGGTCGTGGCCACACAACTGGGCATCGAGTTCGCCGGTCTCGACGGCCAGGAGCCGGCCGAGCGACGACGCCTGCTCGGCGAGGTACTCCGCATCTACCTCAGCGACCTGCACCGTGAGAACCCCGGAGACGGCTGTGTGATGCCGTCACTGAGCGCGGACGTGGCACGGGCGGGCGACTCGGTCCGCGAGGCGTACCGCCGCCGGATGGTCGACGTGATCGCCACCATCGCCCCCGCCATGCCCGGCGACGAGGAGGAACAGGTGCAGCAGGCCTGGACCCTCGTCGCCTCGATCGTGGGTGCCATCACGATCGCGCGCGCCCTCCCCGCAGGCGACCAGGCCCAGGCGATACTCGACGCCGTCCTCACAACAGCGCTGCAGTCGATCCCGGACGAACCCTGACGGGTTTTCGAACTTGAGCGGTGCCGCGCGATCTGCCCTACGGTGAGCGAGCCCCCGAGCCGGTGTGGCACCAGCGCCGTCACTGCGGCCCGGCGGGTGGGACGGTCAGAGTAACGACTGCGACTCTGGCCCCGGGCTGTTATAGGTGTGGTCGGCTGGTGGTGTGTGTTTCTTGCGGGTGCGGGACGCGCGCAGGTTCGCGATGTTGCCGCAGCTGCGTACGTTGTGCCAGACGCCGCTGCCGTTGCGGGAGGCATCGTAGAAGGCGGACCGGCACCCGGGCTCACGGCACAGCTTGAGCCGGGACCAGGTGCCGACACGCTGGGCCAGCAGGATCTCCGACCAGATGGCTGACGCGAGCCAGCCGGCACCTGTACCGACCGGGACCATGGCGACCCGCCCGAGCTCGTCGGTGACTAGGTTGACCTGGGCGCGCTGGGTGGCCGTGGACGGTGTGCCATCCGGGCCCGCGGGCCGCTGGTCCGGTGGGATCACGAGCATCTCCTGAACACTCGCCCGAAGCTCGCGCAGCGCCTCCAGGTCCTTCTCGGGCAGGGCCGAGGCGGGAGGATCCAGCCCGCGGTCGCCAGCCCACTGACGAGTGGCCTCCTGCAGCCACTGCTGTGCAGCCGCGCGGCCGGCCAGCAGGTCAGCTCCGTCGCGTTCGACGGCGTGCGTGTTGACCAGATCCTGCACCAGCGCCAGCCCGTCCGGAGCGCTGCGGGCCTCGAATCTCGCGGTCGCGATCCATGACATAGGCAAAGTTTACTTGACTTCGGTCATCGGGGCGAACATGCTTGACAGAGACAAACTGCCTTACGCTTCAGTCACACAAGATCTGGGCGTTTCTCAGCGTCGAACGGAGTACGAGATGACACCCGTCAGCGGAGCGACCGTCCTGGTCACTGGCGGACAGCGAGGGCTCGGCCGGCAGATCAAGCAGGAGCTGCGGCGGGCGGAGGCCGCGAAGGTGTACGTCACCTCGCGTACGCCGGAACCGGAGCCCGACCCGAGAATCGTTCCGCTCGCGTTCGAGCTGTCCGACCCGAACGCGGCCGCCGAGCTCGCGCGGACCGCCGGTGACGTCAGCATCTCCCGCTGAATGGACAGCACGAGTGGGACACGGGCGCGAGAGCGCCTGCTGGAAGCTGCTGACGAACTCTTCTACAGCGAGGGCGTGCAGACAGTCGGCGTCGACCGCATCGCCAAGCGAGCCCGCACCTCCAAGAAGTCTCTCTACCTGGTCTTCGGCAGCAAGGAAGCTCTCGTCCTCGCCTACCTCGAGGCACGCCGGACCTCCATCGAGGTGTCCATCACCCAGGGGCTGGCCCGCTTCGACACCCCCCGCGAGCGACTGCTCGGGGTCTTCGATGTCCAGGGCGACTTCTTCGCCGCACCGGACTACAACGGCTGTCCCTTCCTCGCCGCCAGCGCGGAGGCGGCGCGCGGAAGTCTCGTGGAGCGTGCCCACGCCGACTACCGCGCTTGGGTTCGCGCTCTGCTCACCGAACTGGCCGCCGAGGCCGACGTCCCGGATCACGAGGCGGCTGGACGCGAACTGCACCTGCTGTATGACGCCGCCAGCGTGGCAGCGCGTGCGGACCGCGACCCCTCGGTCGCAGCGGTGGCCCGTCACGCAGCAGCCGCCGTCTTGGCCCACCGGAACGCGCGTTGTGGCCGCAAACCATCGGATTCCGATCCACACCAAGGACACTGAATGCTGGCCAAGCTGGACAACGACCTTGCCCTTGACCACCACGTCTACGGCAAAGACCGGGGGCGATCCCCTTCTAGTCATCACTGGTACGTCTCTGTCGTGTGCCGCTCTGTGCCGACTTCGACAAGGGGCTCGGCGGCGAAGGCTATCGGGTCATCTGCTATGACCACCGTGGGATCGGCGCATCCACACGCGGCTCGGGCAACATCTCCATGTCGACCCTCGCCGCCGACGCCGCATCCCTGCTCGATGCACTCGGCGTTGGAAGGTTCCACGTACTCGGCTGGTCGCTCGGCTCCTGCGTCGCCCAGGAGGTGGCGATTGCTTACCCCGAGCTCATGACGTCTCTCGTTCTTGCCAGCACCTGGCACCGCGCAGACGGATATCAGCGGGCGCTCTACACCTCGTTTCGTCACCTCTGGGCAACAGGGGCCAGCGGAAATCGCCTGGACGGCGCAGACCGCCGTGTCGTTCTCCCCGGAGCTGCTTGACTCACCCGCGCCGACCGCGCGCTGTGTTTGTCTGCCCGCAACGATGGGCCTTCGTGGCAAGTCAGACGCTTCCATGCAGGAAGTTGAGAATAGGTTCCTTTTCGTATTTATCTTTCATAGAAAGGTTGGCCAATGGCTCTGCGTGAGGTCAATGGTGGCCTGGCGGGTGCGCGCGGGCCGAGTTCTGGAGGGCGGGTGCTCGTCGTGGGGGCTGGCCCGGTCGGACTGGTCGCCGCTGTCGAGCTGGCGCGTCGAGGCGTAGACGTCCGTCTTGTTGACAAATCTGGGGGCCCTTCCTCGGGCTCTCGGGGGAAGGGGCTGCAACCTCGCAGCATCGAGGTCTTCGACGACCTGGGGGTTGCTGGGCGCGTTGTGGCTACGAGCCGTTCTCGGCTGGCCATCCGGAAGTACCGGGGTCGGGCGGTCCTGGGAACGAGTGACGTGGTCCCCGACGCGCCGGAACCCACAGCGTCTACCCCGTACCCGCGCACCGTACTGATTCCCCAGTGGCGCGTGGAGGAGATTCTCCGCGAGAGGCTGGGCGAACTGGGTGTGAGGGTCGAGTACGGGTCGGAACTGGCCGGCCTGAAGCAGGACAGCGACGGCGTGCACGCCGTCCTGCAAACCGCGAGCGGGTCCGAGAGCGACTCGTTCTCTTATGCCATTGGTTGTGACGGGGCGTCCAGCACCGTACGCAAGCTGCTGGAGATCGAGTTTCTGGGGGAGACTGACGAGACGGTCCGGATGCTGACCGCCGATGTCGAGGTGAGCGGCCTCGACCGTGACTTCTGGCACTGGTGGCCCAGCACCGACGGAAAACTGCTGGCACTGTGCCCGCTGGCGGCTACCGACACCTTCCAGCTCCAGGTCGGCGTGGCACCTGACACTGCGGGAGAGCTGCCGCTCGCACAGATCCAGGCCCTGGTCCAGGAACGCAGCGGGCGCACCGACATCCGCGTACGCCGCGTCGAATGGCAGTCCATCTGGCGCTTCAACGTGCGGATGGTGGACCGATACCGCACAGGACGGGTGTTCCTGGCCGGCGATTCCGCCCATGTCCACTCGCCGGCAGGTGGACTGGGCATGAATACCGGAATCCAGGATGCCTACAACCTCGGCTGGAAAATCGCGCACGTCCTTCGCGGCGCACCCGCCGGGTTGCTCGACACCTACGAGCAGGAGCGACTCCCGATCGCCGCCGACGTCCTGCACCTCTCGTCCAAGCTCATCGCCGGACGCATCAAGGGAGTCGCACCAGGTGACCGACAGGGCTCCGACACCCTGCAGCTCACGGTGCACTACCCCGTCAGTGAGCTCAACGGCTCTCGCCGAGGCGAGCAGACGATGGTTCAGGCAGGCGACCGCGCGCCCGACTCACTGCTGCAAGGGCCGGACGGGAGTGCAGTTCGACTCTTCGACCTGCTCCGCGGACCCCACACGAGTGCACTCGCCTTCGGGCCACGCAGCTCCAAGGTCGCGGATGCTCTCGCCGAACACTTCCGCGACGACCTGAAGTCGTTCCCGCTCCTCCCGGCCGCATCACCCACTACCGAATCTGACATGACCCACTTCACCGACAACGAGGGCCACACCCACCAGGATTACAGCATCAACGGCGACACCCTGCTCATCATCCGACCGGACGGATACGTAGGCATGCGTGCCACCGACCCGGACGAAGCCGAGATCTTCCGGTACCTCAGCCAATTCCTCCCGACGGAACAGGCCAACTGTTGAAGCAACTCCTGGCATCTTCCCCCACGGCTGCACCGGAACGACGCTTTGGGTGGACAGGTTGTCCAACACCACATGGACCTCACGGCCGGAGTGCGGAGCGACGCCTTCTTCAGGAAGGCCAGAAACGCAGGCCCGTTACGGCGTGGCACGCAGTCGCCGATTACTTCACCGGTGCTGAGGTTGAGAGCGGCGAACAGGTTGGTGGCGCCGTGACGCACGTAGTCGTGGATACGTTGCTCGGTTGCGTCGAACTCGACCGGTAGTAACGGATAGGTGCGATCCAACGCCTGGACCTGGGGTTCTGGTCCAGGCTCAACACGACCGCCCGGCCCGGCGGTTCCAGTTGAAGGTGCCCTGCCCGTGCGGTTTTAGGCCCGTGCTCACGCCACAACTTCGCCACCCAACGATGCGAGACCGGTATCTTGTCGACCCGGGTCACATAGCCAGCCATCGTCGGGCTGGACCAGTGCGACAAACATGTCTCGGTTGGCTGTGTCGTACGGGTCAGGGCCAGAACCCTTGACCGGACATCCGCGGGCACCTGCTCACGAGGCCCGCCGGGCTGCCGAGCAGCCGTGCCGGGTTACGCCGAGCGTCGGCCCGTGGCGGCTTCACGTCGGTGGTCGCCTCACCACCCCGGACAAGCGAATCCCGTTGTTGGGCCCTGACGCTCCCGTGGGCTTCAGGCGTGGGGGTCTGGTCCTTCGATGGCGAGTAGCAGTTCACGCAGGTCGCCGGACAGCCGCTTCTGCAGTGCGGGGTCGATGGCGGAGAAGACTTCTTGTTCCGCGACGTCGTTGGCCTCGACCGCTTGTTGCTGGCGTTCGAGGCCACTGGGGGTGAGCGTGACGAGAACCTGGCGGCGGTCATCGGGGTCGACGTCGCGTCGGACGTAGCCGTTGCGCTCGAGGCGTCCGACGCGGTTGGTGATCGCGCCGGAGGTGAGCTGGGCCACGTCCAGCAGTTCACCGACAGTCAGGGTGCCGCCCGCGCGGCGCAGTCCGCTGAGGATCTCCAGCTCCCATAGCTCCATGCCGAGTGGCGCTAGCCGCCGGCGTACCTCGGTGTCCAACTTGCGGGCGGCCCGCCGCAGTCGCCAGGCGATCGCCTTCGCGGAGGCGTCACGCTCGGGCTCAAGCGTGGCGAGGAACGCCAGCATCGAGTCCACCCGGTCGCGTCGAGTGCTTGCTGTGGCCATGTCCACGAATATAGCAGCTTGAAGAATCTCAACGTCGTGGTAAATTTATCTTTACGTTCAGATAATGAAGGCGAAGGGGACCTAATCGTGGCGACGAACGCAAGCAGAGCGGGACGAAACGCCCCCGCGCACTCGCAGCGGCAAGGCGGACAGGCCGGCGCTCCCAGCCGGACCGTCGCGTTGACCATCACGCTGGCCGTTTTGGGGGTGTTCGTGACGTATGTGCCGATCACGGCGGTCAGCGACTCGCTGACCACGATCGGCGCCTCGACCGGCGCATCGACCGCCGACCTGCAGTGGGTCAGCGACAGCTACATCCTTCCGATGGCGGCGATGATTCTCTCGGCCGGTGTCTTCGGGGATCTTCATGGCCGCCGCCGCGTCTATCTCATCGGCATGGCGCTGACCGTGCTCGGCACGGTGATCGCGGCGCTCGCCGGCACGCTGAGCGGCATGTCCGCACTTCAGCTGCTGTGGACCGGTCAGGCCGTCACCGGCGCCGGCGCCGGTCTGCTGCTGCCGACCACGCTCGCGCTGATTGCCCACGCGGTACCCGATCTGCGGACCCGGGCGCGCTACGTCGCGCTGTGGGCGACCGGACTCGTGCTCGGCATCACCGTCGGACCGCTGATCTCGGGGACCATCCTGCGGTACGCCGGATGGGGCTGGGTCTTCGTACCCAACGCGGGGCTCGCCCTCGTCGCCGGTGCCCTCGCCGCACTGCGCCTACCGGAATCAAAGGCGCCGGACGGCCGCCACCTGGACTGGCCCGGCCAGATCACCGCGACGATCGCGATCGCCGCCAGCATCTTCGGTGTGATCGAGGGCGGCCAGTCCGGTTGGAGCTCGGCTCGGGCCGTTAGCGGACTGGCCGCGGGCGCTGTCGCGTTCGCCGCGTTCCTGGCTGTCGAGGCACGCTCGAGCTCACCGCTGCTGGACCTGTCCCTTTTCCGGTCGCCCGCCTTCAGCGCCGCCGGCTTCTCGGCGGTGATCGCGCTGTTCGCGCTCGTCGGAACAATCTTCCTGCTCAGCCTCTTCTTCGGTGCCGGGCAACACCTCTCACCGCTTGCGATCGGCGTGCGGCTGCTGTTCATCAACGGCGTCACCGCCGTGGCGAACCCGCTTGTCGGACGGCTGCTGACCCGCTGGCCACCTCTCGCGCTCCTCGCCGTCGGGCTCGCGCTCGGCTCAGTGGCGATGTTCGTGCTGACCGGGATGCAAGCCGACACCTCGATCGGGGCTGCCGCGTGGAGGCTCGCCACCCTCGGCGTCGCCGACGCATTCATGCTCAGCGCCGTCGCGGTCGCCGCCATCAACGCCGTCCCGCATCGCCTCGCCGGCATGGCGGCAGCCGCGAACACCGCGCTGCGGCAGTACGGCGCCGTCCTCGGTCCCGCCGTCCTCGGCGTGATCCTCACCAGCCGGATCGCGGGCGGCGCCAGCATGTCCTCCGCCCTGCACACAGCGCTGAACGTCAACGGCGTACTCCTGGTCATCGCCGCCATCGTCTGCGCAATGACGCTACGGCTGGGACGCAACACCGCAAACTAAGCACCGAATCCTTCACGGCACTGCTCGCCGTGCTGCCTTTTGACGGCAAATTGCCCAGGAGAAGCCAAGGAGAAGGATTCCTGCGCTGTACAGGCTGCTACCTCACCCTCCGATGAGGGGTGCATGGGCGAGAACGAGAGAGAAACGAGAGAGAAAAGAGAGGACAGGATGACCGCACGAAACGGCCGCGGCGAGTGGCACGGAAATGTCCAGGACGGTCCCGGAACAAACACCGTAAGGAACACAGTCAGGACAGGAGATCCGCCCACGGCAGACCACCCGACGGATGGCGCCGCGCCAGCTATCTGCCCCAGCGAGCGGAAACCCCCTCATTCGTAACGTCGCATCTGTCCCTAGCCAGCTATGCAATCGTCACCTCGCACAAACACGGAAAGGCAAGTCAATGAATCTCACCCGCGCCGCGCACCCGATAAGCGTGCGCGCACTCCTCATCGTCACCGCGGCGGTCGCCGGCATCGCCGGGCTGCTCATCACGGCCGGACCGGGAGCGTCCGCCCACACCGGACCCGCTCACGCCCGATCCGCCCCGGGCAGCGCTGCCCCTACGGCCCAGCCCGCCTGCCAACTCAACCCGTCACCCCCGGCCGGCTTCATCGAACGCAAAGCCAAAGTCAACGGCATCGGCATCAACTACGTGCGCGGCGGCCACGGACCCACCCTGCTCCTGCTGCACGGCTACCCGCAGACCTGGTACACGTGGAACCACATCCTGCCCGCGCTCGCCCGCCACTACACCGTCGTCGCGCCCGACCTACCCGGCGCCGGGCTGAGCGATGCTCCCGCCTCCTCCGCCACCTACACAAAGAAGGCCATGGCCGCCGACATCCACGCGCTCATGGTCAAGCTCGGCCTCAACCGCAACATCAGGCTCGTCGCCCACGACATCGGTACCACGGTCGCCTATCCCTACGCCGCCGCCCACCCCGATGACGTCGTGAAACTCGTGCTCAGCGAGGCCCCGATCCCGGACCCGACCATCTACACCTTCCCCTCGCTGACTCCGAACGGCCCCGGGCTGTGGTGGTTCGGCCTGTTCGCCGAGAAGAACGGACTGGCCGAGGACCTGATGACCGGCCGGGAGCAGCAGTGGGTGACCGACTTCATGCCGACGAGCGAGGTGGTCAAGGGCGCCCTCACCCCATGCGACATGGACATCTACGCCCACGCCCTCGCGCAACCCGGACACCTGCGGGCAAGCATCGAGTGGTTCGCCACCCTGCCGCAAGACGTCAAGGACAACGCGATCTACCAGAAGACCAAGCTCAGCATGCCGGTCCTCGCCATCGGCGCCTCAGGCAACCTGGGCACCCGTGAGGCCACCTGGGTCCGCCAGTACGCCACCAACGTGACCGGAGTAGTCATCCCGAATTCCGGTCACTGGCTCTACCAAGAGCACCCCGCAGAGCTCACCAGCATCCTCCTCCAGTTCCTGCGATAACCGGCGCTCAGGCGGCTGCCGCTGCGACCAACGGCAGCCGCCCGTCAGGAACCACGGCTGAATGCGCCCTGGAACAACATGGACTTCATCCCGGCCGCACGGACTGCAGTAGTCACCCGTGCCTGACGGCTGACCGTTTTCGTACAGTCCACGCGTGACGGCCGCTCCGCAACTCGTCGAGCTCGACGGCGACCCTTCGCCCGGGTCACTGGCCGAGGCGTCACACGTGACCTGGCACATATCCGACGAGGAACTCGTCGAGTGGGCTGCCACCATGGACATTCCAACTGCGGGTGAACTCGACGGCAGTGAACCTATTGATGACCCTCCGGCTGGGTTCTCGACCTGGGACGAGTGGCGCGGGCATCGCTGGCCGCCGTCGGTCTTCTGACGTCTGCTCCTCTCCACGCCTGCAAGCCGCGGCTACGACCCCTGGCCGATCGCGCGGACCGCGACCGCTCATCGGGATTGAGCGTGCGTTGGCCGGCGTCGCAGGATCAGGCCAAGGCTTCTAGCCTGTCGCGCATCAGTTGGCGGACTTGTGTCGCACATCAGGTGGCGGATCACAGGCGGGCCTAATATCGACGCGGGGCCGGGCCCGAATGCCTGCCATGACCCTGGCGTTGCCGTAGCCCGCCTTGTCGCCGCATGGTGAGGACATGGACGTCGACGCGGCCGCGGTCGAGCTGTACGGGCTGACCCCGGAGCAGTTCACCGCTGCCCGCAACGCAGCCGCGAAGACCGCCAAAGACGGCGGCGATGTCCAGACCGGCGAGGCGATCAGAGCCTTGCGGAAACCGACGCTCGCGGCGTGGCTGGCCAACCAGCTCGTGCGCGCCGACCCGGACGGCGTCAACGAACTCACCCAGCTCGGCGAACAGCTACGCCAGGCACACGTGTCCGGAGACGGCGCACAGCTGCGCCGGCTGACGCCACGGCGTCACAGCCTCTTCCAGCGAGTCGTCCAGACCGCGCGCGACCTAGCCCGGGATCAAGGCCGCCCGGTAAGCGAGCAGATCGCGCAGCGGCTGACCGAGACCCTCGACGCCGCCCTAGTCGATCCCGGCGCCGCGCAGCTGCTGCGGTCCGGGCAACTGACCAGCGCGCTACGCCATGTCGGGTTCGGCGTCGTCGACGAGACCGGAGAACCCGCCCAGCTCGCACCGGTCAAGCCCCGCGTCGTGCGCAGCCGCCCCGCGCCGCCAACCAAACGAGCAGCCAAACCGGTCAGGAAACCATCCACGGTCGACACCACACTTCGACGGCGCCGCACCGAACTGGAATCGCGCGCGCAGGAGGCCGAGACCGACTACACCGCGGCCGAGGCCGAACGGGCCGACACCGAGGCGAACCTCGACGCGCACGAACACCTCATCGCCGACCTCACCGCGACCATCCAGCGTCTCAACGAAGAACTCGAGCACGCCCGCCAGCAACTCCGCGACGCCAGCCGCCAGACGAGACGGCTCACGACGGCACGAGACCGAGCCACCCGAAACGCCACCCTCGCCCAGCGGCGCCGCGACGCGAACCAGCAACGACTCGCCAGCTTCGACAACTGACCCACTCTCCGCCAAAGCCGCGGTGACAGGATCGCGTCCTGCTCTCGGCGAGATGGCGCGGCGGATCAAGCTCGGCGACGTTGCATGCCCTGGTGTCGGTCTGACGCCGATCCGGCGCGCCGCCGATCGTGGAGTCAGGCCGCCGCGCCGATTCGCGGCTGTCGTGGCCAGTTTTCACCTGCGGCCGAGATCCAGCGGTGGCTTCCCGGCGTCTCTGGCCTGTAGGCCTCCGGTGTGAGTTTCTTGGGTGCGGATCTGGTCGTCGCGTGCGTCGAGCGCCCTGCGGTGTAATCAGCGTTCGGCGGCCGTGGCCGCGGTGGGACCCGTGTTGGGCGGGACCGCGGCATCGGCCGCCGAACGGCCGGGCTACACCCGGCCGGCTACATGCCGGTGCGGTAGGTGTCGTCGTAGTAGCCGCCGAGCCGGGTGCGGTAGTCGTCATCGGCGCCGGTGTCGGGGTCGTACTCGGGGGCGGCCTTGATCTGGTCCTTGGTGCGGTCGACGTAGACCTTCTCGTCGTCGTGGTCGACCCGCTCGACCACGCCGGCCGGTAGCAGCACCTTGCGGCCGAAGATCCACGGTCCGGTGTCGACCACGAGCCCGGCGGTGCCGGGCTGGTCGGTGGCTTGGTCGACCTTGCCGATGTCGCCGTCGGTGGCGGCGATCTTGTATCCGGTCAGGTCGGTGTCCTCGGTGTAGCCGGAAGTTGCTCGGTAGGTCCAGGGGTCGAATGGGTGCATCGACATCGCGGTCTGCCTTTCGGGTGCAGGTGGGCCGTGGCCCAGCAGGGAGCCCGTGACACGCGTGCGGGCTCGAGACCCGCACCCGGTGTCTCGAGCATTTGGTAGCGCGCCGGTACCCACCACCCACGGGATCAAGCAACACTCCGCGGGTTCAGCACACCGCCCGCCCGTGGGCTGGTGAGCGGCGTGCGAGCCTGGCGTCAAACGCGTGCTCCAGCTTTCGCTTCCTGCTCTGGCTGCGCGCAGTTCACGCCGTGCCTGATCCAACTCCTCGGCCAGGCGTTGGACCGCGGCCCGCACGTCGATGATGTGGTCCTCATTGGCGTCCAGCTCTCACACTCCTCTGCTCTGCACGCGTTCTCGGCCTCCTCATACCCGACTTCCGCAGCCGGGCCGCAGTTCCGTTCTGCCGCTTGAGGACCGCATCGTCGGCGTGCCGGGTGGAGATGGTCCCTCCGCTGCGCTCGGCCACGGCGCGGGCTTTGCCGGGAAGCTGGATCGAGCGGACACAGCCGCCAGGGGACGCGGTGTGGTCAAGCCAGGCGCCGTAGTCGCGGTAGAGGCCCGCGCGCTGATTTGCTTCCTCGGTGCCGGTGAACGGGTTGTGCCGCTTCCCGGGGTCGAGCCTGGTGGCTTGGTTGAGGCCTTCAAGGCCGCTCAGGACTTCTTGGGTGTGCCAGAGATGGTCGGAATGCGCGGCCTCCTCTCGAGACGTCTGTCTGTTCGATGCGTTTGGGCGCGGGCACCTGGGAGGGGTCGACTGGCTCCTTTCTCGAGCGGGAACCAGCTCGCGCTGGCGTGAGTGGACCGGCGTCGGGCCGCAGATCCTTCCGGCCGGCCAAGTAGTTCTGGGGTCTACGGGGGAGGTGGCCGGGAGGATTTGCGGTTGACGGTTGCGTGTCAGGCAGTGATCGCTGGGCACAGCGTTGGTAGCTGGTTGCGTGTCCTCCCCGAGGGGGTCAGTCAGGCGGACCCCGTGCCATCCCCGGCCCGGGGCAGTCGTGACGAGCGATCGGACGGTGGGTGTGGGGGCGGGCTGCAGTAGCGGCCGGCCACCCGGTCGTTGTCGTAGTTGCCAGTCGGATTCAGGAGCAGGACGAGGGTGTATTCGTCGCCGGGTCGACAACGGTTGGGCACCAGACGACCCTCTCATTACGAGGAGGAACGACAACGCCTCATCTGGTCTCCACCAGCGACTTTGCCCTCGCTGTGTTCGCACCACGACCACATGTCCCGCATGGGTTGACACCAGTTCGCACCACGAACGCGACCATGCCGGCGGAGGTGCCCCAACCTTGATTCAACGACCGCCCCACGCTTGCTGTGGCTATCGGGTCAGTTGGCAGCGTCGAAGGCCTCTCTGATGTCGCTCGGGACTCGTCCGCGGTCGTTGACCTCGTAGCCGTTGGCACGAGCCCACTCCTTCACGGTGCGGGCATCCGCGCCGACGGTCGAGCGGGTGACCTTCTTGCCTCGCCTGGTCCTGATCGGTCGCGCCGCATCGATGTAGACAGCCAACGCCTTTCGAAGCGCCGCGGCATTCTTGGTGCCGAGGTCGATCTCGTAGGAGCTGCCGTCTCGCGCAAAGGTCACGGTCTCTCCCCTACCGGCAGAGAGATCGGTGCCGTCGAGATCATCTGTGAGCAGGATCTCCAATCTCTGAGCCACTGGGTGCCTCCTCGGGAGCAGTGCAGTTAGTGCACAGCATCGTTCACCAACACACCACAGCCGCGGACCGACACCAATCGAGCCGGAGGCTCTTTACCTGCGTCGTGATGGCCGGAGCGACGTCCTCACCGACTCGAACTCGACGATGGCCCAGTCCTCGGTCCTGCGGCACCTTGACCGCCGAGCCCATGAACTCCACCCCCAACCTGTCTACGAGCCCTGGGCCGAGATGATGACCAGGGCCACGATCCGCTACCCGTTCCTGACCCAGCGCCTGCAAGAGTGGTCCCTCTTCCGAGCCGTCATGCTGGGGCAGCTATTGCATCCGGACGCCTTGCTCGAGTCATCCAACTGGCTCCAGCTCAATACTGCCAAGGCATCGGACGCCGCCGCCCTCGAGATCCTCGCCGTCAGCGGTCGCACCAAGCGGATCCGCAACTCCGCCAGGACCAACATTCAGCACCACGGCTCGCCGTGAGTCGCAGCTCAACTCATCCACAAGTCTTGACTATTACTCCGGCCGACGCCGGGTAGATCACAGGAAGCCCTGGCCAGGGGGCCGACGTTCCGCGTGGCTCAGCTCGCTGGGCCTATGATCTTGCCACCCTGTACGGTGATGTTGGCGGCCGGCAGCGGCCTGCTCGCTGGGCCGTTGGCCACCGAGCCGTCAGCGATCTTGAATTTGCTGCCGTGGCAGGGGCAGTTGATCGTGCCGTCTGCGACGTCCCCGACGATGCAGCCTTGATGCGTGCAGACCGCCGAGAAGCCCTTGAATCGGCCCGCGGTCGGCTGTGTCACGACCACCTTGGCGTCGCCGAACACCTTGCCGCCGCCGACCGGGATCTCCGAGGTCGTCGCCAGCGCGGCACCGGCGGTCTGTGCACCGCCCGGGGGTGCGCTGGTGCTCGTGCTACCGGCCGCGTCGCCGCCGTCGTTGCACGCGGCAATCAGCGGCACAGCAGCTCCCGCAAGCCCGATCACAGCCGCGCCGCGCAGCACGGTCCGCCGGTCGCGGGGGGTGTGTTCGGGTGTCGAAGGCTCCGTCTCGGTACTCATCGAATCAGTCCTTCCGGGGCAAGGCGAGACAGTCGAACGCTCTGGTCTCTCGGTGGTCTACCGGATGTGGACGTGGTTGTAGTCATCGTTGCTCCTGTCGGTGCGCGGTACAGGTTCGGACGGTCGCCAGACGCCTCGACTTGGCCCCGGGCCACGTCGAAGTGCCACCAGTCATCGGCAACGGTCATCGGTTCCCGCTCGCGCTTCCAGTAGGTGTTGCTGAACGTGTTTCGCGGGAGCCGGTACAGCCAGGCGGTCAGATTCGTGCCGGGCTCGAAGCGTGCGAAGCCGCTGTCGGCGCGCAGGTACGCCTCCTGCAGCAGCGGAACCGCCTCGGCTTCGAAGCGGTCCCTCAGGTTCTCGGTGTGGCACAGGGATCTCACATCATGAGCATCACTTGCATGGCGCGCCGTGTCGTCCAGGTAGGCACCCATCCCATCGGACCGCTGGCCGGGAGCCGACGTACCTGCCAGCAGGTACATCGGCGGATCGGTCGCAGCGACCGATGTCCGACGTACAGGGTCTGATGGTGGCGCATCCGGTGCAGGAGACAAGGCGAGGTCACGAGCACGCCGAATGAAACCCGTCCTAGACCCAGTTCGGAGTCTCGTTGTCGGAGGCAACCGCTCTGGCTGTCGGTACGGGCCGAGGTCTGCAGAGTGCCCGCCGCACGTGACCGGGGAGGTGGCGAACAGGATCAGGCGGCGACCCGGTCCGGATGGTCGAGGGCGTACCGCTGGATGACGAACCCTCCGTGTGAGTGCCCGAGCAGGTACACCCGGCGAACGCCCAGATGTTCCTGCCCGCGAGAGCGGGCGGGAGTACATCACCCTGCCCATCTATCTCCCGCACGACACCGACCCGGACATCATCTACGTCTTCGCAACGAAGCGCGGAGCACCCACCAATTCGATCATCGAACGGAACTGATCCGGCGGATCACCCGACGCTGTCGGACTTGCCGAGAGTCTCGAGGTAGAAACCGGTCAGCCTCGCGACCGCCGGGGTCACGTACTCGTCCTTGTCGTACAGGTCGTTGTGTACGGCGCCCTCGATCCAGACCAGCTCCTTCGGGCCCTGTGCCCGCTGGAAGGCCTCGACGCTCATCCAGGAGGTGACGGCCTCACGTCCGGCGATCATCAACAGCGGCCGCGGCGCGATCAGGTCGACCGCGCGGAACGCGTCGAAGGTGACGATGTGGTCGACGCTGGTCCAGGTGAGGGCCTTGGCCGAACGTGGATGCATGGCACGCGGAGTGCAGTAGTACTGCCAGCCCTCGAACACGTGCCGCCCGCCACGGCGAGCCTCCTCCTCCGTCGCGGGGAAGAGGTCGAACCTCTGTACGTCGTCACCGCGAGCCTCCGCCGTACGCGCCGCCGCGGCCGCGGCGAGCATGCGCTGCAGGACAGTCGGACTTTGGATGCCATCGGCACCCAACCGGAACTGCCGAGCGATGTCGACGGCACTCACCGTTCCGACAGCCTTGATCCGATGATCGGTACCGGCAGCCGCGAGGCTGTAACCGCCGGAGGCACAGATGCCGAGCACACCGATCCGGTCGGCGTCGACCTCCGCCCGGGTGACAAGGAACGACACCGCGGCCTTCAGGTCCTCGACCCGGTGAGCCGGATCCTCCAGACCACGCGGCTCCCCCTCGCTCTCACCCTGGTAGGCGGCGTCGAACGCGAGGGTCGCGAAGCCTTGCTCGGCCAACCGGCGCGCGTACAGGCCGGACGCCTGCTCCTTCACACCGCTGCCAGGGTGGCCGACGACGATCGCCGGACGCGGTCCTCCGGTGTCCTCGTCCGGGGTGTACAGGTGACCGGCGAGCTGCAGGCCGGCGCTGCGGAAGGTGACATCGGTTCGCATCAGTGTGCTCCTGATCGTGGGATTCGTGACCGTCGGCCACGTCCCCAGGCTCACCGCCGCCCGCGCCGCACTCCAGGGAGAGCCCTGCCTAGGCAGACCGGTACCAGGCACCGAACGTCGACCCCGTGGACACTGGAGTCATGACGCACGGTTCGACCGGCAACGAACTCGGCGAGTTCCTCCGCGCCCGCCGCGGCGCACTCGACCCACAGCAGGTGGGCATGCCGGACGACGGCCGCCTGCGTCGCGTTCCCGGCCTGCGCCGCGAGGAGCTGGCCCAGCTCGCACACGTCAGCGTCGACTACGTCGTCCGGCTGGAGCAAGGCCGCACCCGCCGAGTCTCCCGCCCGGTCCTCGACGCGCTCGCCGACGCCCTGCAGCTCGCCGCCGACGAACGCGACTACTTGTTCACTGTGGCCGACGTCGCACCGGCGACCCACGCCCGTCCCTCCGCCCGCGCCGCCGTGGCCCCGCAACTGCGCCAGCTCCTCGACACGATGTACGACGTACCTGCCATCGTGCTGAGCCGCACGATGGACATCCTGGCCTGGAACCGGGGTGCCGTCGACCTCCTGACCGACTTCGAGCCACTCCAGCCGGCCCACCGCAACCTGATCTGGCTGACCTTCCTCGACAACGACTTCCGGGCCCTGTACGCCGATTGGACGCGCGCCGCGCGCGAATGCGTCGCCGTCCTGCGAATGGAAGCCGGCCGCAATCCCGATGACCCTCAGCTGAACGCCTTGATCGGCGAACTCAGCATCCGGGACGCCGACTTCCGCACCTGGTGGGCCACACATCAGGTCCGCGGCCCACGCCAACTCACCAAGACCTACCGCCACCCGGTCGTCGGCGAGCTGACCCTCGACGTCCAGCAGTTCACCGTCGACACCCACCCCGACCAGTTCCTGGTCGCCTACACCGCCGAGCCCGACTCACCGTCGTACGACGGCCTCCGCTTCCTCCTGCAGTGGTCACCAACCGGAGCCCGCGGCGGCGCTGCGGATACGTAGGGTCATCGGTCAGGGCTGCAGCAGGCGACCGACCACCGCCCGCGACGCCTTCGGCGCATACCCAACGCCCCACGCCGAACCGGCAGCCATCACCTCATCAGCGTCAGCGCCTGGGCGGCGAGTCCGTCAATCGGACTGACTGTGAACGATAGAGGCATCCTTGGCGGTCAATGCAACGATCGCGGAGTCGAGGGAGCGCTCCAGGGGTGCCGATTGCCGATGCAGGTGCGCCAGGATCGTGCCGCCCTCCAACGCGGCCAGCAGCATGCCTCCTGCGTCGTCGGGATAGATGTCCGAGCGCACTCGGCCGTCGTCGCGGGCGCGCATGACCAGGCCTGCCAGAGATCCCGCCCAGCGATCGAAGAGCTCGGCGAGGATGCTGCGCAGCTCGGGCTCGTCGTCGACCTGACCGACGAAGGCGCCGAGTGGACACGTCCCGTACCCGCTATCGCGGTGGGCGGCAAGTACCTGGTCGCGCCATGCTCGAAGATCTGCGCACGCCGGATCGTGGAGCGCCGGTTGGGATTCCATCACGCGATCGAACTGGTGGTACAGCACCGCAGCCGCCAAGTCCTGGCGACTGTCGAAGTAGTGGTAGAGCTGCGACTTGCCCGTGCCACTGGCCGCCAGTACGTCGTCGATCGACGGCCCGGCCAGGCCATGGCGGTGCATGAGCTCGGCTGCCGCGGTGACGATCGCGGCACGGGTACGCCGGCCGCGTTCTGTCACCGGAGGTGCCTTCATAGTTCCCCTTCCAGGGTGAGCAGGGTCGCACTCACTGACCTTTCCTCTACTGTACTAAATAGTACAGTCACAGTATGACTACTACCTACGAGATCAGCGCGGCGGACCAAGCGCCCGTCCCCCCGACTTATCAGGCGGAACCTCGCTATCTGGGCTACCGGGAGGCAGACCGCGGCCAGCCGTACGCCAAGTTCTTCACCGAGCGCACCCTCCCGGTGCAGCCGCACGTCAATCAGGCACTGCTGGCGGGCATGGCTCCCACCGAATACGGTTACAGCCCGGCCGATGCGGTCCGGATGCTCACCCGGCCCGGCTACCACGCGATGGAGACCGGCTGGACGATCCTGGATGACGCCACGATCGCCGTGTCGATCTTGACCGACATGCCCGGCGTGACCGGTGAGATGTGGGACTGGTGGATGGGCTGGCACAGCTGCGAGTCCGCCCGGTACAAGCTGTGGCATCCGGAGGCGCACCAGTTCAGCGCGGTCGGTCAGCCGCGGAGCGGCGATCGCGACCTCACCGACCGGCAGCGCTACATCGGTAACGTCTCGTACGTCGATGAGTATGTCGGTGGTCGCCTGGCCCCGTTGGCCATCCGGTTCGTCGATCCCGCACGAATGGGCTTCGACCAGATCCCGGCCGGCGAGACGGTGATCGTCGCCCGGGTGGGGCCGAGTGTCGCGCCGGCCGCCTTCGGATGGATCGTCCACCAGGTGCGCGCCACCGATTCCGGTTCGGAGATGCGTAGCCGGTTCTTTCTGAACTACCCCCAGCAGCTCGAGCTGCCGCCCACGTCGGTGGCCCGGCCACCGGCCGGACGCGCGCCCGCCGGTGCGCCGAACCTCGAATTGCTCGGAGTCGGACTGCTGCACCACTGCGCGGCCGAGATGAACCACCTCGCCTCGTTCCTGCCCGAACTCCACGCCGCGTTCGACGGCACTCCGTGACCGCCCCCGTCTGATCCGGGACCCGGTCAGCCCCCGGCTGATCACCATCGCCTGCTGTCTCCCGTAGTTCCTGGCGTGTACCTATGTGACGACGGTCGGGTAGGTGCCGACCGACTTCGGCATCGCCTGCATGGCGGACCTGGCTGGCGAACGGGAACAAGTTGCTGCTGGCAACCTTATCCCGAGCGTGCGGTCGAGCGGGCGGTCAGCCGGGCTCCGGTGGCCGGCTCTGTTCAGGCTCGTCGGGTGGAACGCTGTCGCCAGCACCTTCGAGAGGAAGCGAGACGTCGATCACCGTGCCGTGTCCCACCGGGCTGATGACGTCGATCGACCCGCCGAGGGCCTCCACCGGCTGCCTGCCCACAGACAGAATCCGTCAGCCGCCCCTCGATCGCACCTTTCAGGGCGACGCGGCACACTTGAGCTATGGTCCGCCGACGTGCCGGGCGCCGTACGAACGTCGCCCTGCTGGTGCTGCTAGTTCTCGCGTTCGCGACCGGCTGGGTCGCGTTCGGCACGGGCGCCACCATGCCCGAGCGGATCGTCACAGTGCTGCACGGCGCCTCGGGCCTCGCGCTGGTGTTGCTCATCCCATGGAAGTCGCTGATCGTCCGGCGGAGCAGGGCGTTCCGGTCGGCTTCCTGGCGCGCGGCTGACGGCGTCACCCTCGGGATTCTCATCGCCGTTGCGCTCCTCGCGGGCGTCGTACATGTCCTCGGCGGCTTCCGGACCTATGTAGGTCTCACCCCGATGCAAGTGCACGTCGGCGCAGCGGTGCTCGCGGTGCTGTTTGCCGCCGCGCATGTGATCCGACACCCGCAGCGGCCGCGGCGCTCGGACCTGTCCCGGCGCACCCTGCTCCGCGCCTTCGCTCTCGGCGGTGGTGCGGCTGCGGCCTACCTCGCCGTGGAAGGTGTCGCCCGCGGGCTCTCGCTTCCGGGGAAAGACCGCAGGCCGACCGGCTCGCACGAGGTCGGCTCGAATCGCCCGCAGGCGATGCCCGTAACCCAGTGGGCACTGGACGCCGTTCCGGAACTTGACCGGGCCACCTGGCGGCTCCGTGTCGAGGTGGCGGGTCGGCAAGTGGTCGAGCTCGACCGTGACATGTTGCTGGCGATGGCCACCGACGAGATGGAGGCGGTGCTCGACTGCACTGGCGGTTGGTATGCCGACCAACACTGGCGTGGGGTGCGGCTCGACCGGCTACTGCCGGTATCGCTTCCGCCGGACGCACGCAGCATCGTCGCGGTCTCCGTCACCGGCTACGCGCGGCGCCTCCCGTTGCGGGACTCAGGACAACTGCTCGTCGCGACGCATGTCGCCGACCGGCCGCTGTCGATTGGGCATGGTGCGCCCGCAAGGCTCGTCGCGCAGGGTCGCCGCGGCTTCTGGTGGGTCAAATGGCTGGACCGAGTGGTCGTTGATACCCAGCCGTGGTGGTGGCAGCCACCCTTCCCGTTGCAGTGACTCGGCCGATTGACGAGTCGGTCTCCTCCGCCACGCTGGCGGCGAGGACACGACGCAGGTGCGGAATAGGCCCGCCCACGACCCCGCCAACGGCCTAGCCAGTTGCCGAACCACACGGACAAGTATGGCCACACCCCATCAGTTCAGCGTGGGACCACCGTGGGAGCAAAGAGGTGTCAACTCGATGCGATCCGAGTCAACAACCGCCGAACTGATGACATCTGGCGACGCCTGGAGGGGCCTAGGTCGGCGGTGGGTGCCGGCCCCGTTCCCGGCACTCACCACGACATGCCTCACCGAGGTCGTCGTCTGACGCCCGCCGCGGCCACGGCCAGTCCGATCAAGATGATGATCGGACCTGCCACGGCCCAGAAGGTAGTCCCGCTCATCGCACTGCCGCCGATGACGTTGGTGCCCTGCAGGGTGAACAACAGTCCCAGGACTGCCACAACGCCGCCGATGACAACCAGCAGACCCCTACTCACGTCTGTCAGCTCCTGAGATCGTCACGAACGGATGAGTTCTGCTGCTCGTTCGGCGATCGCGAAGACTGTCGCGTTGGTGTTCGCGGAGATCGGCGAGGGCATCACCGATGCGTCGGCGACTCTCAAGTTGCGGATGCCGTGGACGAACAAGCCGACGTCCACGACGGACCGCTCGTCGGTTCCGATCGCGCAGGTTCCGGCGTAGTGCGAGTAGCTCCGCAGGTTCTTTCGGACGTAGCGCCGCAACTCTTCGGTCCCGCGGACATCCGGCCCGGGAAGTGCTTCGCTGCCACGCCAGGGAGTCAGTGCCGGTGCGGCACCGATCTCACCGGCGATGCGCAGGCCGGCAACCACGATGTCGAGATCACGCTCGTCGGCGTAGTACGCCGGATCGATCACCGGGCGCGCACCTGGATCGTTGCTCGCCAGCCGAACCGAACCACGACTGTACGGCGCCATCAGCGCGACCGCGATCGTGTAGCCCTGACCGAGATCAGGGCCCGGCACCGTGGCAGCGTGCAGCGGAACGTCCACGAACATGAGTTGCACGTCCGGGCCGTGTGCACCGATGCCGGTGCTCATCAGACCCTGGACCTCACCGTGGTTGTTGACACCCGGCGGCACCGGCTGGGAGGACTTGTAGACCAGCCCGCACATGGGGTGGTCGTGCAGGTTCGCGCCGACACCGGGCAGGTCCGCAACCACCTCGATCCCGAGCTCTCGCAGGTGATCCGCTGGTCCGATCCCGGACAGCATCAGCAGTTGCGGCGTGCCGATCGTGCCCGCGGCGAGCACAACCTCGCCCGAACAGTCCGCGACGAATGTCTCGTCCCCGACGCGGTACTGGACTCCCCGGCAACGGTCGTCGTCCAGTAGTAACCGCTCGACCAATGCGTCCGTGACGACCTCGAGGTTCGGGCGGTCGAGCGCCGGGGTGAGATAGGCGTCCGCCGCGCTCTGCCGCCGGCCGTCGACGATGCTCAGGTCGCACCAGCCGAACCCCTCCTCCAGGCCGCCGCTGATGTCTCGCGCCATCGGGTGTCCGGCTTGAGCCGCGGCCGCAAGCCCAGCCTCCGCAATGGGATGCCGCTGGACTGCCGGACCAGGCCTGAGTGGGCCACCGACACCCCGCAGCGCGGGATCGCGACCTTCGGTGTGTTCGCTGCGTTTGAAGGCCGGAAGCAGATCGTCGAAGCCCCAACCCTTCGCACCGCCGTCGGCCCAGGCGTCATACCCGGCTCGATGCCCACGCACGAAGTTCATCGCGTTGATCGACGACGACCCGCCCAGCCCGCGGCCACGCGGCCACGCCACGGGAGCGCCAGTAGCTTGCTGAGGCAAGGTCTGATCGGCCCAGTCGGCTGTGGTTCCCATCAGGCTGCGCCAGGCCGGCGGGATCGCCATGGCTTCCAGCGGCTGCCGACCACCCGCCTCGAGCAACAGCACGCGTACGCCGTTCTCGGACAACCGCGCGGCCAGCACGCAACCCGCCGTACCGGCGCCTACCACCACATACTCGTAGCTCCGCATGTCCATCACCGAGCGGTCAGGGTGCCGAGCAGGCCGTGCTGCTCGTCGTCGGGTCCGGCGCTGAACCAGACCGAGTTCGGTCCCCCGGCGACGGAGTCACCGGTCAGCAGGCTCCACAGCCGCTCGATCCTGATCACGTGGCCCTTGGTGTCGGTGAGAGTGCCCACGAAGCGTCCGTTCCGCGGGTTGAAGGCGTGAATCGTCCCATCGCCGAAGTTGCCGACGAGAAGATCGTTGGAGAACCTGCCGAACTGCGCCGGTGCGATCTCCAGACCCCACGGCGAGTTCAGGGCGCCGGCCGAGGCGACCCGCTGCGCGTGCGTGCCGATGGTCGTGAACCGGTCGACGAAGCCGTGGCCGGCGCCGTCCGCCGTGTCCTGCCGGTCCGCGTCCTGCTTGGCGAAGGCGACGTACACCGACTGGCCGAGCACCCGCACGTTGAACGGCGCGTAGCCCCGCGGCAGTGACCGGTCGCGGAACATCTCCGCCGCGTTGATCTTGTGGAACGACGAGTTGAAGACGTCGACGCTGTTGTTGTGGAAGTTGGCCGCCAGCAGCAGCGGACCGAACGGGCTGTTGACCTCGGTGAGACCGGTGTAGAGAGCGTTCGGGGTGGTTGCTACCGTGACCGCCTGCGTGCCGGCGGCGCCGTTCCACGCGGCGATGGTTCCGCCGATGGTGGCGAAGATGAAGTTGGCCGGCGCGTTCGTGCCCGGTACGACGAAGCCGGACGACGCGCTGTTGGCCGTCTGACCGGTGACCGGACCGCCGGGCACCTTGACGACCAACTGCTTACCGGCGGGGGCGGCCACCACTGGGCTCCCGTTGACCGCGCCGGAGTACAACGTCGACACACCCGTGTTGGTGTCGGACGCCCAGACTGGCGAGTCGGCGGCACGGGACATACCCCACGGATTCACCAGATTCGGGTCGGTGAGCTGGGCCTTCCCCGGCTGGTCGGACACCAGATTCGTCTGCGTGACGCCATGCACCGGCGCCGGATCGCTGGGGTGACGGTACGGTGTGGCCGCGGCGGATCCGGTCGCGATCAGCGCGGCCGAGGTAGCAACGGCAGCGGTGAGGACCAGTCCGGGCAGACGTTTTGCGATCATGATGCGGCTTCTCCTTCGGGTTGCGCCGGCCGATCGGCCGGTTAATTGAATCCTCAACCGCAAGCCGGGGTCCGGTGAATCCCCTACCTGGGGGAACCCGTGGAGTCAGTCCGACACCAACGCCATCAGCTCGGCGCGTCCTTGGACTCCGAGCTTGGCGAAGATCGCTTTGACGTGGTCGTGCAGGGTGTGCCGGGAAATGTGCAGCATGGCGGCGATTTCCTCAGTTCGGGGCCCGCGCAGCAGGAGCTGGGCGACCTCGCGCTGACGTGCGCTGAGCGTATGCAGGCGCAGGAGCAGTGAGGAGAGATCCGACCGCGGGGCCTGCACGAGTGTGACGGTGACCCGTGCGGCGTCATTCGCAGCGCCATGCATCAGCCCACCCTGGACCAGCAGCCAGCGGCCGTCCGTCAAGCGGACGCGGGCCGATGCACGATCGTGGAGTCCGGCTCCCATCGCCACGGCGTACAGCGTCGACGTGGCGTCGCCCGGCATCAACGCGATCAACCGGTGCGCCTCCGCGGTCGCCGACACGATCCGGCTCTGGGCATCGAAGGCGACGACACCCGGTACGAGCGTCGCGGCGCCCGGCTCCGGCCGACGCGACAGACTGCGCCGCAAACCATCGGTGATGTCGTCGGCGATCGCGGCCAGGAACGCCCGCTCGTCGGCGTCGAAGTCCCGGGCACCGATCGCTCGGTAGATCGCGCCGTGGCCCCAGGTCGACCCGCCGGCGCGCAGCATCACCCGCAGTCCGTCCCCGATCCCGGCCGGACGGAGGATCTGCTGAATTCGAGGACTTTCCGCCGCGGCCGCGGCATCGAGCTCGCTCACCGCCGCGACAGGCACCGGCCGCCGCGCCAGCTCGGCCAGCTTGTGCACGTCGCCGTCCTGCTGGAGCTCGTTGCGCCACAACGCACGATCGAGCTCGGGTGGCTTGGCGCTCACGAGGGTACCGCTGGACAGCAACGTATCCGGATCCAGCGTCATCCAACCGGAGACCTCATGCGGAACCGTACGGCGAACGATCGCCGAGACCTCGTCGAGAAACGCCTGTGGATCCAGGCTGCCGCGACACAACCTGCACAAGGCTTCTCGTGCACCGCAGGCAGCGGTTTGGGACAGCATCCGCTACCACCCCACCGCGATCCGGCTACCGCGACCTGCTCTGAATGTTCCCACTCTCACGTTGTAGCTCACGGCTGCAAGCGGCACTTGGTTCAACGCAGCGGGAGCTTGACAATCTTTGCCCCAGTTGTAAAGTGAGTCCATGATGTCAATGGCGTCCACAGCCGACGGCGCGCGACGGGAGCGGGTTCTCGCCGTGGCCCTCGAGGTGTTCGGGCGTTACGGCCTACGCAAGGCCTCGATGGACGAGATCGCGCGATCCGCGGATATTTCCCGGCAAGGCCTCTACCTGCACTTCGCCAACAAGGAGGCGCTGTTCCGGGCCGCGATCCAACAGGAGCTCGACACCGCCCTCGACGAGGCCACTACCTGCTTGAACACCCAAGGCCTCGGCCTGGAGCAACGGATCGTCGCAGCACTCGACGCGTGGCTCGGGCGGTACGTCGGATCCATGCTGGCATCCGATATCGGGAACCTGCTCCAGACCCCTGCGATGCAACTCGACGACATCGTCGATCCGGCCACTGTCGCGTTCGACAACGCGCTCGCCGCGGCGATCGCAGCGGCGATGTCCGAGAGCGACCGCAGACGCCTGGGCCTGACTCCGGAGGAGATCACCGAAGCGCTGCACGCGGTGACCCAAGGCGCGAAGTACCTGTCGAACGCCCGGGCCGAGTCCCGGGAGCAGTTCGTGGCCAGGATGGCCGCCGGCGTCCGGGTGATCTTCGCCGGCTTCGGCGCCATGGCGAGACGAACACCCTGACCTCGAGGAGGTACCTCGATGGAACCTCAGATTCCGCCACTGGATGGCGAGCTCCGCTTCGACGAAGTCACGCGCCAGGAACGCACTCACGACTTCGGCCACATCGTGCACCAGCTACCGGATGGCGTCCGGCTGCCGGGATCCGCCGACGACGTCGCCAAGACGATCCAGTGGACCGCACAGCGCGGCTCCACCTTCGCCCCACAGGGCCAACGCCACTCGACTTTCGGCCGGTCGCAGACCCGGGGCGGCATCGTCGCCGACCTGTCGATGCTCAACTTCGTCCGCATGCCCACGACCGGCGACACCGATGACGCCAACCGGCTCGTGGAGACCAACGAGGCCGTTTACCGGCGGGTCAAGGCGGCGGGCGGCACCCTGTACCCGGTCAGTGCCCTCCCCCTGTCCAAGGACGAGTGGCGCGACCACTTCGGCTCCGCCTACGGACAGCTGGACGCCGCGAAGCGCCAGTACGACCCGAACAAGATCCTCACACCCGGCTACCCGATCTTCTAACCGCGGAACCCCGACCAAGGAGAGTGCAAATGCTCCCCACAGTGCATCTGCGGATCAATGGTGAGAAGGTGCTCCCGAGTTCTGGGGAATCGTGGGACCACGTGAATCCGGTGACCGGTGAGGTCGACGCGAGCGGTTGACGACGGCGCCACTCTCGTTGCCGGTGGCAAACGCATGGACAGACCGGGTTACTACCTCGAGCCCACCGTTCTCACGCAGGTCGACCCTTCGTCAGAGATCGCGCAGATCGAGGTCTTCGGCCTGTGGTTGCCATCAGCACCTTCTCCACCGACGAGGAGGCGATCGCGATCGCGAACAGCACGCGCTACGGCTTGTCGTCGTACATCCAGACCAAGGATCTGACCCGGGCGCACCGGATCGCGGCCGAACTGGAGGCCGGCGAGGTGCTCATCAACGGAGCACCGAACCTGGCTGTGCACCGGCCGTTCGGCGGCATCGGAATCAGCGGAGTCGGCAAAGAAGGCGGCCGCGCCGGATTCGACGAGTTCCTCCGCGAGAAGAGCGTCGCCGTCGCCATCCACTAGCCGCCGGCCCGCGATGCTACTGGTCAGTTAGTGTCGTCGAGAACCTCTCGCAGTTGGTGCGCGAATGCCTCGGGCTGGCCACCGTATCCGGACTCGCCATCGAGGAAGCCGCCGTGGTGGCTCGGGAACACTGTCGCCTGCTGACCGATCAGTTCGGCGGTGGCCACCGCCGTACGCCCGGTGAAGGTACCCAAGGACTCCTCGCCTACGGCGATGACGACGCGTGTCGGCGCCGCGGCCAGTGCGTCGAGGTCGGGGTGATAACTGCTGATCGCCCAGGAGCGATCGGACAGCAGCGGATCGCCGCGCGAGCCGTCGTCCTCCGTCGCCATCCCGAACACAGCCGGATCCGGTGCGGGCTGGGCGAAGTACTCGTCGGTGAACTCACCCTGCCACGACGTCATCGCAATGAAGGCTGCCATCCCGGCGCCCGACCCCTTGGCCTCGTAGGCGTCCCGGATACCGGCGCGAGCACGCTCGGTGGCCGCGGCATCGGCGAGCACAGGGATCATCGGCGGCTCGTGGGCCACCAGAATTGTCACATCGTTGGGGTACGTCGCCACCAGCGCGAGCGCGGTGACCGCACCACCACTGCTCGCGAACATCTCGACCGGACCGACACCGAGCGCCTCGATCACGGCATGCACGTCGCCGGCCTGGACTGTGGGCGTCTGGTCGACCCGGCCGTCCGTCCGGGTACTGCGGCCGAGGCCACGCGGGTCATAGGTGACCACGGTGCGGTCGCGGAAGTACGACGCCAAAGTTGCGAACCCACTGGCGTCCATGGGCTGGCCGATCATGAACAACGGCGGCCGTCCGTCGGCGGCGGGCAGGGTGCCGCCAACGTCGTACGCAATGTCGGCCTCGGCGACCGCAAGCCTGTACGTCGTTGTCATAGCAGCGTCGATTCCCTCCGTACTGAGAACTCATCGGAGCCTACGCCCTTGAAGCGGCAGCGAACGCGTCCAGGACCGAACCCCGCGCAGGGCAAGTCACGTCCAATGCCGTCAGTCTGGCATCGGGGCGATCTCACCGCGGCTCGCCCTCGTGACCAACGGTGCAACGGCGATGATGGCCCGCGAGGGCGAATTCCGGACTCTCGGGGCAGCGGTTGCGTGTGCGAACCAGCGAAGAAGCGGCGGTCAACCGACGACCGTGAAGCGCACACCGCTCGCGACGTCACCCGTATGACGGTCTCGCGCGGTGACGACATAGTCACCAGGCGGAAAGTCGGCCGCGGTGGCATCAGCACGCCACTGGTAGACGACCAGTGCACGGCCAGACTTGTCGGTCTGTTCCCCACCGCTGTAGACAAGATTGCACGGTTTGGTCCGCTCGATCTTGGGACACACACCACCGACCGTCGAGCTGGGGCTGGCGATCTCGACGTCCATAAAAGTGTTCGGCCATCCGTCCCACATCTCGATCTCAACGTTCGTGGTCACTCCGCGCCGAACCTGCACGGGGCTGACCGACAACTGCCAGTTCTTGATCGCATCGCCAGTGTTCTGAGGTTGAGTCGGCGCAACCGTCGCTGATTGCGTCGGCTTGTGAGTCGCCGTCGGCGGCGGAGTCGGCGGTTTCCGCGACGGACGGGGTGTCACTGACGCTGTAGGCGTCGGGGTCAACGTCGGTTTCGGCGACGGGACCGCTGAAGGAACCTTCGGACTATTCGGCGAACTGGGGACCGCCGCACCCGCCGCCGGCCTGTCGCTCCGGCTGAACCAAGTGTCATAGACATAGTTCCCGAGCACGCCGACGAACACGCTCCACACCAGCGCCCAGGCCCCGCGAATCACCCACCGACGAATCCGCCTCGAAGGACGCGTCTGTTGCTCTGAACTCACTCCCCCATGCCCCCTATCCCCAACGACACAACGGCACCCCCACCAAGGACGTCACATCGGTATACACGAAGGGGCCGCCACGCACGGCACGACAAGCCCGGGTGAATCACCGGAATCTGGCGATGACCGGCGAGGGGGCGGCGGCAAGACTCGCAGTGGCGTGACGAAGGGAGATCTTCGATGAGTAGGCAGCAGCGAGCGGCCCTCGATGCAATGCTGCGGCAGTCAGCCTTCCCTGCCGACATCGGGCTGGACGAACAGCGAGCACAACTGCGGGCGCTGCTGTCGGCCCAGCCGCTGCCCGCCGACCTGACCGTGACCGCGGGCCACCTCGGCGACGTACCCACGGCCGAGGTCACCGTCGACGGAGTCGAGCCGCGCCACACAGTCCTCTACTTCCACGGCGGCGTGTACGTGATGGGCGACGCCGCACTCTCGGCGGACCTCGCATCGCAGATCGGCCGACGGACCGACGCGAAGGTCATCTCCGTCGACTACCGCCTCGCCCCCGAGCACCCGTACCCGGCAGCAGTCGACGACGCGCTCGCGGCGTACCAAGGTCTCCTCCAGAGCGGCATCGCTCCGTCGGACATCGTCTTCGCAGGAGAATCCGCCGGCGGCGGGCTCGCTGTCGCAACACTGGTCAACGCTCGCGATCACGGGCTCCCGCTGCCCGCCGCGGCGTACGTCATGTCGCCGTACGTCGATCTCACGCTGTCCGGCGCGACCATGCAGACCAAGCGCGGGGCCGACCCGTTGATGAACCCGGACGCGCTCCTGGCCCGGGTCGCCGACTACACCGCGGGACAGGATGCCGCCCTGGCCCTCATCAGCCCGATCTTCGCCGATCTGTCCGGCCTGTCTCCCCTGATCGTCCAGGCCGGATCACACGAGGTCCTCCTCGACGACGCCGTACGCCTCGCCCGCGAAGCCGCGGTCGCCGAGGTCGAAGTCACGCTCGACATCACCCCCGGAGTACCGCACGTCTTTCAGGCCTACCACGGGATACTCGAGGAGGGCGCCGCCGCACTCGACCGAGCGGGCCAGCGCCTCTCCACCTACCTTGACCTCGACGGGAAACCCCATGAGTGACTGGAACACCCAGACCATCACCGAGTTCCGAGCGAACGAGGGCCGGGTCGGCGGGCCCTTCGAGGGCGCGCCGATGGTCCTGCTGCACCACCTCGGCCGCAAGAGCGGGCGGGAGTACGTCACCCCGACGATGTACCTCGCGGATGAGACAGACCCGGACATCATCTACGTCTTCGCCACCAAGAGTGGCGCCCCCACCAACCCGGACTGGTACATCAACCTCACCACCGCCGGCCACGCCACCATCGAACGCGGCACCGAAACCTACGACGTCACCGTCCACGAGGTCATCGGCCCGGACCGCGACCGCATCTACGCCGAACAAGCCCGCCGCTATCCCGGCTTCGCCGAGTACGAACGCCAAACCGCAGGCGTCCGCACCATCCCCGTCCTTGAACTCAAGCACACCTGACCGGCACCGGTCAGGTGTGCAAGACGGAGCCCGGCGCCTAGGGCAGTCGGTGCACGGTGGCGTCGGCCCAGTCGGCGTGGTCGGAGTTGTTGCCGTCGCCCGCGTCGGTGACGCGGAGCGTCAGCCGCTCGACGCCCAGCACGTCCAGGTCCACCCGCTGCGGTTCGGAGTCACCGCGCATCACGGGCGACTCGTAGATCACCTTGCCGTCCGCCTCCACCTGGAAGACCACCGAGGAGTACGGCGAGTTCCGCTGCAAGTCGTCGACTCCGACCACCGCGCTGAACCGGACATCGGCCGGATCGAGCCGGTAGACGATCTCGGAGTTGGCATGGGTGCCGATGCCCTTGGCGTACTCGACGCCGCCCAACGAGATCGCCCCGCCGGAAACCGAGCGGTCGTGGCCCAGCGATCCCCAGCCGATGGTCGCCGACTCCCACTTCCGGTCGCTGAGCTCGGTGGCAATCAGATCGGCCGGCAGCGGCTGCTCGTCGGCCTGAGCCGGATCTCCGGCCCCGCGCTCGTTCGCCGACGTCACCCGGTACCGCCATGGCCCGTCGCCGGCCTCGCGATCCACCCAACTGTCGCCGGCCACGGACTCGGCCACCAGTTCGAAGTCGTCCGATCCGACCGGCGCTCGTTCGACCGTCGCGGTCAACGCATCGGGCGCACTGTCCCAGCTCAGTGCCACCCGGCTGCCGGACCGGTAAGCGCCGAGGCCGGTCGGCGCTGCGGGCGCCGCATCGGGCATGGTCCGGAAGCTGTGCGGACCGCCGGGCACCGGCAGTTCCTGACGGGTCCGGGCGTTCACCGCCGTCACCGACCAGTAGTACTCGCGTCCCGGCTCCAGACGCTGGACCAAAGCCGTTGTGCCGTTCACGGTCCAGCTGCGAACGACGTCGCTCAGCTGCGGGTCCTTGGCTACCGTGACCCGGTACTCTGTCGCGTTCGCCGACCGGCTCCACCGCAGCAACGCGTTCCAGGGTGAGACCCGGTCGGCTCCGTCCTGAGGGGACGCCAACGCGAAGTCGTCCGGGTGCGTCGTGATCGCGTCGCCCCAGCGCTTCTGGTCGTTGTGCCCCACCGCCTCGGCCGTCACGTGAGCTCCGGGCGGCAGGGTGACGGTGACCGAGCTGACAGACTTCCCGCGCTGCAGGGTGTGGTCCGCCTGCACGCGACGGCCGTTCACCGCGATCTGGGCATAGCCCCCATAAAAGCTGATCGTCGTCTTCAACGGCTGAGGTCCACTGTTGTGGGTCACAGTGGTCCGAGTGGCGCCCTCGTGGCGTACGCCGAGATCGTGCTGACCAACGGTGATGTGGTCGAGGTTGAGCCAGCCGATCTCCTGAGGCAGCCGGGACAGGGTGGAGACCGCGTGCGACGGTGCGTCCGGCACGATTCCCGCGAGCCCCTCGACCGTCTGGGAGAGCAAGGTGTAGCTGACCTCCGGGTAGTCGCCGTTGGTGCCCTGCTGCGGGACCTCGTGCGGCTGGCCCAGTACGGAGATGATGTCCTTCATCCAGGCCCAGCCCTGCTCGGACCGGCCGTAGGCGAACATGACGTCGGGGACATAGGTGCTGGACTCGATGTTGGTCGGCCGGTTCTCGACGTACATCTTGTACAGGTAGTCGAGGAACTCGTCGGTCTTGCGGCTGTTCGGGTCGATGATCTCGTCGTACGCCATGAACATCGAGTTCTCCTGACCCCAGCCGGTCACCCTGGCGCCGTCGGGCGTGCGGCCGCGGACGTACTCGTCGGCGCCGAGCGCGCTCCCCCAGTCCTTGTTGAAGTATGTGAAGAGCTCGGCGGCTCGGGTGTCGAACTGCTTGGCGATCGCGACGTCACCTCGGGCGCGCGCCAGGTCTGCGTAGCCACGGAACGCCTGGTACTGCGTGGCGATGCCGTCTCCGGCCTCGATCATCTGTTGATCGGATCTCTCGTTGTAGCCGGCCGCGCCGTACCAGATCCCCTGGCCAGTCCCCTCGGCCACGCCGTTCGGCAGCTGAGTGTCGTGCAGCTCGACGAACTTGGTCACGGCCTTGGTGTAGAAGTCCCAGAGAACGGGGTCCTCGATGTACGCGCGGTCTCCCGTCCAGCGGTACTGCTCGGCTGCCTTGTCGACCAGCTCGAAGACGGCAGGCACCTCGCGGACGAAGTAGGAGTCGCTCGGGTGGTCGAGGAAGTACGGGCTGCCGTCGAAGTTGAGGGCCCACAAGGGGTACCAGTTGCGCGCCTCGTTCGAGGTAGCGGCGTACGCCTCAAGCATCGACTTGTTCTCCAGGTCGAGCCCCAGCAGGTGCGCTCCGGCGGCCTGGTGTGCGTAGTCCCGGATGTAGAACGCGGTCCGGTTGGCGTAGCCGGCCCAGTAGGAAGGGATGTAGTCGGCCTGGCGCGCATCCGGCGGGACGGGTCCCTCGACGTCGACGGGTCCACGCTTACCGGTCTGGACATGCTGCCGGGCGCGCCACTTGGCCCAGTTGAAGGTGTCGACCAGTTCGTCGTTCGAGCTGCTGATGACAATGCTCTTCTGTTCTTCCACCGCGGTCACCGTCCAGGACGAGTGGTGCCCGTGGCTGTCGGTGACAGCGAACTGCCGGGGCTGGGCGTAGTCCAGCGGTTGCGAGGGATCTGGAGCGATGGTGCTGCCCGCAGGAAGTTCGACGTCCGCTGTCAGGGCTCTCCGGTCGGACTCGTACGGCACCTGGACGGTCACGGTGCGGGCATCGTGGTCGATCACCGACGGGCCCTGCTGGCCGTACACCTCGAAGCTCAGCAGCTCCCGCAGGTCGTCGAACACCGACACGTCATCGATGTTGATCCAGTTCTCACCGCTGCTCGTCACGAACACCACCACGCGCTGTCCAGTGGACAGATCCACCGGCTCGAGAGAGTACGGCTGGTACGAGGTATCCACCGGCAGCGTCCGCGACGCCAGCACCTCGCCGGTGTCCGCATCGCGGAGTCCCAGTACCCCACCCGCGCCTTTCACCGCGATCCAGGCCGACGTGGTGTAACTGCCGTCGGCCTCGACCGTCAGGGTCTGCGCCACTTGGTGCCCGGTGCCGGCATCGAGGTAGGCCAACGCCTGCCCCGAGTGTGGGTTGTTTGTGGCGCGTCCGGCGCCTTCGGTGAACTGCCAAGGCTCGCTGCCTGCTTCGAAACCGCCGTTGACCACGAGTTCGTTTCCGGTGCTGCCGGGCTCACCGCTTGCCACGACCGGCGGGATAAGCAGGACGAGCGCGATTACGCACAACCCGATCAGCAGTAATCGACCGGTCCGTGCCGTTGCGTGGAGGCTGGTGGGCGGCATGGCGTACTCCTCGACTGTGAGCTCTCGGTTCTTCGTCAGCGGGCGGGCGCGGTTGAGGCGCCGGGCAGGAAGGTGCAGGGAACCAGCTGAGGCGAGGTTCGCCTACCGGACTCCAGGCAGTCGACCAGAATCTCGACGCCGAGCCGCCCGAGCTCCTCGCCGGGGGACTGCATCATCGTGAGGGCTGGTGACGACATGGTCGAAATCTCCCCGGTCGTGCCGAGCGCGATCACTGATACGTCCTCCGGCACCCGCAGCCCTGCCTGGCGGACGCCGAGCATGACTCCAAGGGTCGCCTGCTCGTTCCGCACAAGGATCGCGGTGACTTCCGGATGCTCGGCAAGCAGCCTCTGGGTGATGTCTGCCCCCGCCGAGGCCGTCTGCTCGCACCCGACGGTGACCGACCGTAAGCCCCGCTCCGCGACGAGACGGCCGAAGGCTGCGTCGGTGCGGACCTGGGGTCCGTATCCAGGCAAAGCTCCGGCGCCTCCCTGTTCACCGATCAGCGCCAGGTGCCGGTGACCAAGGGACTCCAAGCGATCGAGGGCGGCCGACACGGTGGCGTCGAAGTCGATGTCGGCGTACAGATCTCCGGAAGGATCGGCGGTTCGGCCAATCATCGCGAACGGCGTACCCGCCTGGCGCAGGGCGGCGACGCGCGGGTCGTCGAGCAGTACCTCCATGAGCAGTACTCCGTCCACGACTCCGGCCGACAGCAGGTCCGTCAGCCCGACCGCGTCGTTGCTGATCGGCCACAACGTCAGGTGGTAGTCCAGCCGGTTCGCGGCTCTGGCTGCACTGGTAAGGAATTCCACCGACGTCGTCCCGAGCCGCCGCTCCAGAGCCGGGAAGACCAGGGCCAGACTCTGCGTCCGGCGGATCGCGAGGGCTCGTGCCGCCCGGTTGCGCTGGAAGTTCAACTCGGCCATCGCCGCCTCGATCTTGGCGCGCGTGCCTGGGGTCACCGCCTTCGTGCCGTTCACGACGTACGACACCGTGGCGATCGACACCCCGGCCCGGTCGGCGACGTCCTGCATCGTCGTCATGCGCACACCTCGTCCGGATCGGTTGGCGGCTCCCCATGCACTGGAGTTAAGCGCTTAGCTTACCATCAGAACGCCAGATGGCGACCGCCACTTGCAATCGGGATTCGATGCCCCTAGGCGGCATCGTCACGAACCCGGATGGCGAAGCACGTCGAGACGTTCGGTCGTCGGCGGCGACGACCGCGTCAACCGGTTGTCCGACGACCTGACGGCGATCGCCAACGACCTCGTGCACGGC
>NZ_JBFAKS010000066.1:0-33259 GCF_040655855.1 Kribbella sp. NPDC050281
CCCTAGGCAGACCGTCCTCAACCTCCCCCCCGCGGCCGCCCTGGGCGGCGCGCCCCGGGGCGCCCGGCCTGACCGCCTGGCGCCGCGGTGCCATGAACCGAGGAGTCCCGATTCCATGACGGTGACCGACACCGAGGTGGTCCTCGAGGCCGAGGGCCTCACCAAGCACTTCCCGGTACGGCGGAGGATCCGCGACCTGCTCACCCGGGATCGCCAGGCAGTCCATGCCGTGGACGACATCAGGCTCACGTTGCGCCGGGGACGGGTCACCGCACTCGTCGGCGAGTCCGGCTCGGGCAAGTCGACCGTTGCCCGGCTGCTCGCCCAGCTGTACGGCCGTACGTCGGGTGACATCCGACTGCACGGTGAGTCCGTCACGGTGAAGGGCGGCCGCAAGTTCCGCGCGTACTGCCGCCAGGTCCAGATGATCTTCCAGGACCCGTTCGCCTCGCTGAATCCGACGCACACGGTGCGGTACCACCTGACCCGCGCGCTGCGGATCCACGGCCGGGCCGGCACCAACGCGACCGAGCTCGAGGAGAACCTGCGCGACCTGCTGCTCCGGGTCCAGCTCACTCCCCCGGAGCGCTATCTCGACAAGTTCCCGCACGAGCTGTCCGGCGGTCAGCGCCAGCGCGTCTCGATCGCCCGTGCTCTCGGTGCCGACCCGGAGGCGCTGCTCGCGGACGAGCCGGTGTCGATGCTCGACGTGTCGATCCGGCTCGGCGTACTGAATCTCCTGCGTGACCTGAAGGAACGGCTCAACCTCGCCATCCTCTACATCACCCACGACATCGCCTCGGCCCGGTACTTCGCCGACGAGACCCTGGTGATGTACGCCGGACGCATGGTCGAGGGCGGCGACTCCGAAACCGTCACCCAGAACCCGGCCCACCCGTACACCCGGCTGCTGATCGAGAGTGCGCCGGACCCTGATCGCCTCGACCGCGTCGGCGATCCGCGCGCCCCGGAGGACCAGGGCAGCGGTGAGCCGCCGAGCCTGATCGCACCGCCCAGCGGCTGCCGGTTCCATCCGCGCTGCGTGCACGCGATGCCGAAGTGCTCTACCGATCTTCCGCCCCGCTTCGAACTGCCTGCCAACGACGGGCATTGGGCGGCGTGCTGGCTCTACGAGGAAGGGGTCGCGAAGTGAAGTACCTGCTGCAGCGGATCGCCTTCTACCTGTTCACCGCGTGGGCCGCGCTCACCATCAACTTCTTCATCCCCCGGCTGATCCCGGGCGATCCGGTCACCTCGCTGATCAACAAGTACCAGGGCCAGCTGAGCACGGACGCCATCCAGTCGCTCTACGTGCTGTTCGGCCTGGACAAGAACGCCAGCCTGTGGAGTCAGTACGTCGACTACTGGGGCCAGATCTTCCACGGCGACCTCGGGTTGTCGTTCACCTTCTTCCCGACGCCGGTCTCGGAGATCCTGCGGCAGAGCCTGCCGTGGACGATCGCGCTGGTCGGCATCACGACGTTCGCCAGCTTCATGATCGGTACGTCGCTCGGCGTACTGGCCGGCTGGCGGCGCGGCTCGTGGCTGGACGGACTGTTGCCAGTGACAACGTTCCTGTCGTCGATCCCATACTTCTGGCTCGGCCTGCTGGCCATCACGCTGCTGGCCGGACCGGACAGCATCTTCCCGTCGTCGGGCGGTTACGAGCCCGGCCTGGTGCCGTCCTGGAACAGCGAATTCATCGGCAGCGCGATCCAGCACAGCCTGCTGCCGGCCCTCACCATCCTCATCTCGTCGGTCAGCGGCTGGATCCTCAGCATGCGCAACATGATGGTCACGGTCGCATCCGAGGACTACATCACCGTCGCGCACGCCAAGGGCCTGCCCGAGCGCCGGGTGATGGTCAGCTACGCGGCCCGCAACGCTCTGCTGCCGAACGTGTCCGGCTTCGCGCTGGCGCTCGGCTTCATCGTCGGTGGCACGCTGCTGGTCGAGATCGTCTTCTCCTACCCAGGCATCGGCTACAACCTGTTCCAGGCCGTCGGTTCCAAGGACTATCCGCTGATGCAAGGCGTGTTCCTGGTGATCACACTGTCGGTGCTGGTCGCGAACCTGATGGCCGACATCGCCTACCTGCTCCTCGACCCGCGCACCCGGAAGGAAGGCTGACCCGTGTCCGCACCAGCCACCACCATCACCGCGGTCACGCCTGGGGGCCCGGAGGTCGCGGCCACCCCGGCCAAGCGCCGCCGGCTGCGGTTCGTCGCCAATCCGAAGGCCGCGACCGGTCTGCTCGTGCTCGGGTTCTTCTGCCTGATCGCGATCATCGGACCGTGGATCGCGCCGTACGATCCGTCCGCCCGCAGCAGTGACCTGATCCAGGCGCCGTCCGGCAAGCATTGGTTCGGTACGACGCATCTCGGGCAGGACATCTTCAGTCAGGTCCTGGTCGGCACCCGCGGCGTGATGTTCGTCGGCCTGCTGGCCGGCATCGTCGCGACCGCGCTGTCGATCCTGATCGGTGTCAGCGCCGGCTTCCTCGGCGGCGCCGCGGACGAGAGCCTGTCCGCGCTGTCGAACGTGTTCCTGGTCATCCCCGCACTGCCGCTGATCATCATCGTCGCCTCGACCATCCCCGCCGCGGGCGACCTGATGGTTGCCCTGGTCATCGGTTTGACGTCGTGGGCCTGGGGTGCCCGGGTACTGCGGGCGCAGACCCTGTCGCTGCGTCGGCGTGACTACGTCGAGGCGGCCCGGGCGACCGGTGAGAGCACCTGGCGGATCATTACCGCCGAGATCATGCCGAACCTGACCGCGATCATCGCCTCCGGCTTCGTCGGCACGGTGATCTTCGCGGTCATGTCGGAGATCACGCTCGCGTTCATCGGCATCTCGACGATCTCCGAGTGGAACTGGGGCACCATCCTGTTCTGGGCGCAGAGCCAGCAGGCTCTGGCGCAGGGCGCCTGGTGGTGGTTCGTCCCGGCCGGACTGGCGATCGCCATCCTCGGTACGGCGCTGTCGCTGATCAACTTCGGCATCGACGAGTTCGTCAGTCCGCGGTTGCGCAGCAGCGGCCACACCAAGGTGAAGACCAAGGACGGTCACTCGGTCCGGATGCGGGTCGGCTTCACGCCGGTCCTGGGTGCCAAGGATGCCCCGGCGACTCCCGTCGTACGGCGTAAGGAGGAGGCCGCATGAAGGAGCCGGTGCTGGAGATCAAGAACTTCCACGTCGACTACGGCCTCGGCGACCAGGCGGTCCAAGCGGTTCGCGACGTCACGCTGACGTTGCACCGCGGCGAAGTACTCGGACTGGCCGGTGAGAGCGGGAGCGGCAAGTCGACCCTCGCGTACGGCGTCACGCGGCTGCTGCCACCACCCGGCGTGATCAGCGGCGGCTCGGTCGTCTACCACCCGCCGAACGGCGATGCGTACGACGTGATGGCGCTGACCGACCCGGAGTTGCGGGCCTTCCGCTGGGCCGAGACGTCGATCGTGTTCCAGGGCGCGATGAATTCGCTCAACCCGGTGCACAAGGTCTCGACCCAGATGCTCGACGTGATCAGGGCGCACGAGCCCGGCCTGTCGCCGTCCGCGCGGACCAGCCGGGCACACGAGATGCTGAAGCTGGTCGGCATCTCCGCCGACCGGATGGACGCGTACCCGCATCAACTGTCCGGCGGTATGCGGCAGCGGGTGATGATCGGGATGGCGCTCGTGCTCGAACCGCAGATCGTCATCATGGACGAGCCGACCACCGCACTCGACGTGGTGATGCAGCGGCAGATCCTGGCCCAGTTGGTCGAACTGCGCGAGCGGCTCGGGTTCTCGGTGCTGTTCATCACGCACGACCTCTCGCTGCTGGTCGAGTTCTCGGACCGGATCGCGATCATGTACGGCGGCCGGATCGTCGAGGAGGCCCGCTCCGCCGACCTGTACACCGACTCCCTGCACCCGTACAGCGAGGGACTGCTGAAGTCCTTCCCGGCGCTGCGCGGTCCGCGCCGGGAACTCGCCGGGATCCCGGGCTCACCACCCGACCTGCGCGGGATGCCGTCGGGCTGTTCGTTCCATCCGCGCTGTCCGCACGCGTTCGACCGTTGCTCGGCGGAGATCCCGGTCCTCGGTGTCCCGTCGTCGCGCAGCGATCCCAGCCGTTCCGTTGCCTGCTGGCTTCCCGGCCGCGTGCCGGTCGCCTGATCTCTCCGACATCCGAAAGGCCACAATGAGCACAACTTCTGTCTCGGGGGACGCCGACCTCATCGCGGGACTTCCGGCCGGCTTCCGGTGGGGTGTCGCGACGTCGGCGTACCAGATCGAGGGTGCGGTGAACGTCGACGGCCGGACGCCGTCGATCTGGGACACGTACTGCCGGGTGCCCGGTGCCATCGACAACGACGACACCGGTGACATCGCCTGCGACCATTACCACCGGATGCCGGCGGACGTTGCCCTGATCAAGGATCTCGGCCTGGACACCTATCGGTTCTCGGTGGCGTGGCCGCGGGTCCAGCCGCGCGGCAAGGGCCCGGTGAACCGGGCCGGGCTCGCGTTCTACGACCGGCTCGTCGACGAGCTGCTGACGCAGGGCATCGATCCGTGGGTGACCTTGTACCACTGGGATCTGCCGCAGGAGCTCGAAGACGCGGGCGGCTGGCCGGTGCGCGACACGGCGAACCGGTTCGCCGACTACGCAATGCTGGTGTTCGAGGCCTTGAGCGACCGGGTGAACACCTGGACCACGCTCAACGAGCCGTGGTGTTCGGCGATGCTGGGCTACGCGTACGGCGCTCATGCGCCGGGGCGGCGTGAATACCCGGCCGCATTGGCTGCTGTGCATCATTTGCTGCTCGCGCATGGCCTCGCCACGTGCCGGATGCGTGAGGCGTCACCACGCAAGCTCGACATCGGCATCACGTTGAACGTTGCCACGGCGTACCCGGCCTCGGACGCCCAGCCAGACGTCGACGCGGCCCGGCGGGCGGACGGAATGGGCCGGCGGATCTACCTCGATCCATTGGTGCACGGTCACTACCCGGCGGACGTGGTGGCTGACCTGGCTGCTGAGGGTGTCGAGCTGCCGGTCGAGGATGGTGACCTCGAGATCATCGCGGCGCCGATCGACGTACTGGGGGTGAACTACTACTTCAGCCAGAAGTTCACCGGGTACGCCGAGGACGGCAGCACCGTCGACTCCAGCGGCCTGCCGGTCAGCCGGACGCTTCCGTTGAACAAACCGCGCACGGCGATGGACTGGGAGATCGTGCCCGAGGGCTTCACTGATCTGCTGGTCGGCATCAGCCGCGACTACCCGGGTCTGCCGATGGTCGTCACCGAGAACGGCTCGGCCTTCGACGACATACCCGACTCGACCGGCTTCGTCGCCGACGCGGACCGGACGGCGTACTTCACGTCCCACCTGGCCGCTGTCGCTGCCGCGATCAACCAGGGCGCCGACATCCGCGGGTACCTGGCCTGGTCCCTGATGGACAACTTCGAATGGGCCTACGGTTACGCCAAACGCTTCGGCATCGTCCGGGTCGACTACCAGACCCAGTCCCGCATCCCCAAAGCCAGCGCCCTCTACCTGAAGGACCTCGCGGAGCGGCACCGCTCCCGCTGACGCGCGCCGTACCGCGGCCCGGGCAATTGTGGAGGATTCGTGACGATCGGATCCTCCACCTGGTCTCCAAGTTTCCGGCGGCGTACCCCGCGCAGAGTCGTCTCATCGGAGATGGGGGCGCGAGATGTACGACGTTGTGGTGGTTGGGGCTCGGTGTGCGGGGGCGGCGACTGCTCGGTTGGTGGCCGGAATGGGGCACGACGTCCTCATGGTCGACAAGACGCGGCTGCCGAGTGACACGTTGTCGACGCACGGACTCATTCGCGGCGGCGTTGTCCAGCTCGCCCGGTGGGGGCTTCTCGATCGCGTTCTGGCCGGCGGTGCGCCGGCGATCACGCACGTTCTCTTCGGCATCAACGGGGAGCCGAAGGTAAGGCGGATCAAAGAGCGCGCCGGCGTCGACGTCCTGGTCGCGCCACGTCGCCGGATCCTCGACGGTCTGCTGGTCGACGCAGCGATGGAAGCGGGTGCAGAGCTCCGGACCGAGGTGACCGCGACCGGCCTGCTGAGATCGGACGACGGCCGGGTCGCCGGCATCGTCGGCCGATCCGCGGACGGCGACCGCGTCGAGCTGCCGGCCCGCGTGGTCGTCGGCGCGGACGGCCGTGGCTCTCGGATGGCCGGGTACTTCGGCGCCGAGACCTACGAGCAGTCCACGTCGCCGTGCGCGGTCTTCTACACCTACGTGACCGGCCTCAGATCGGACACGTACGAGTTCCACATCGCGCCGGACACGTTCGCCGGCGTGTTCCCGACGCATGACGGCGCGGCGTGCGTCTGGCTGATCCGGCCGACTCCGCTGCTCGAACCGATCCGTACGGCGGGCTCCACACGGACCGCCGCGTTCGTCCAGCAGCTCGAACTGCTGGTGCCCGACCTCGGCCACCGAGTCCGCGCCGGACGTGTCACCGCACGGCTGCGTGGAATCGCGAATCTCCCGAACTACCTTCGCCAGTCCCACGGCCCGGGGTGGGCGCTCGTCGGCGACGCCGGGTACCACCGGGATCCGATCACCGGGCACGGCATCACCGATGCGTTCCGTGACGCGGAGCTGCTGGCGATCGCGATCGACCGCAGCCTCGACGACCCCACGCTCGAACGGGCCGCGATGACGTCGTACCAGCGGACGCGGGACGCCATGCTGCGTGAGGTGTTCGATCTGACCCGCGCCCTGACCGCCTTCCCACCACCGGACCGCTTCGTCGAGCTGCAACTCCAACTCAGTGAGGCGCTCGAACGCGAGGCCGACGAGCTCGCCTCGTTTCCCGGATTCACAGCGCATCTGGCCGCATGAAAGGAACAGCATCATGACCGCAGCCACGACCGACAACCGCCGCAACGGTGTCGACACCGCCACCTTGTTCGCGACGCTCGACGCCGTCAAGGCACAGCCCGAGATCGCCCGCTTCCAGTTCCGCGCCACCAATCGGTGGATCAGCGGCACGCACAACCGCGGCACGATCAACGCGTTCTACGGCGCCGGGCAGGAGAACACCCGGCCCGCGGACTTCACGTTCGACGCGGACCACCCGCCGGTGCTGGTCGGCAACGACAACGGCCCCACACCGGCCGAGCACCTGCTGCACGCACTGGCCGCCTGCCTCACGTCCGGCCTGGCGAACATCGCCGCGGCCCGGGGCATCGACCTCGAGGAGGTCACCTCGACAGTCGAGGGCGACATCAACCTGCTCGGCATCCTCGGACTCGACCCCGAGGTACGCAACGGCTACGAGGCGATCCGCATCGTCTTCCATGTCAAGGGCGACGCCGAGGCCGAGAAGCTGCGGGCACTGGTCGAGCAGTCGAAGAACCGCTCGGCGGTGTACGACGTGATCACGCACGGCGTCCCGGTGTCGATCGACGTCGCCACTGCCTAGTGTCCCGAGTCGGAAGACACTAGTTGCATCGGGCCGCGCGGTACATCCCGTCCTCGACCGGCTCGGTCGCGATCCCCGAACCAGCGAGCAGATCACGCACCCCGGGAGTCAGCCACACCGATCCCGGAGGTGCCTGGTCGGCTAGTTCGATGGCGACCTGTACGCCGTACGCGTCGAGCTCGGTCTCGTCCCGCGGTACTTCTGCGATCGCGACACCGAGCTTGCCGCCGTCCTGCAGGTTGGCGAGTCCGGCACGCACCGCGGTGGCGGGACCGTCGAACAGCACCACCGCCCGGCCGCCCGGACCCGCGCACCGACGGCCGCCCGCGCCCGCCAGGCTCGCGGCCAGGTCATCGGCACCCGATCCAGCCGGCGCGATCACCGCCGCCAACGCCGGCGCGTGCCCCGCCGGATCGGGAAGCTCCCGCAGGAACCGCTCGATCGGGTCGAGGATCTGGTCCGGGTTCCCGGAGACGAAGTGGTCGGCGCCGTCGAGCAGTTCCAGCCGCGCGCCGGGAATGCGGTCGGCGATATACCGCGAGCCGCCGACATGGACGAGCGCGTCGCCGAATCGATGGAGCACCAGCGTCGGTACCCGGACCGCAGGCAACGCGTCACGCACATCCACGAGCGAGTTCATGTCCAGCAGCGCCCGCACGGTGGACGGTGTCGCGGACGCTCGCATGCGCTGCGCCCACCATTGCTGCATCGGTACGTCGGCCGACGGGCAGCGCATGCGCATGTCCGCCTCCCAGTCCCACCTGTTCACCAGCTGATCGGTGTAGTCGCTCCACTCTTGCTTGGTCTGCGCCCACGGATAGTCCGTTGTCGAGATCCGCTTGGCGTAGGCGCCGTACAGGACCAGGCCCACGACCCGCTCCGGGTGAGTGGCGGCGCACAGGATCGCCATCGGCCCGCCTTCGGAGTACCCGATCAACACCGCTCGCTCGGAACCGACCGCATCCATCACAGCGAGGACGTCGTGCATCCGAGTCTCCAGGTCGGGCAGGTCGGACGGGCGGTCCGACATCCCGGTACCGCGCTTGTCGAACCGGATCAGCCGGCCGAAGGTCCCCAGCCGGTGGAGGAAGTGAGCGTGCCGTGGATCGGCCCAGTCCAACTCGAGATGGGACACGAACCCGGAGATCAGCACGATGTCGAGGTCACCGCCGCCGGTCACCTGATACGCGATGTGGAGACCATCGCTGACGGTGTAGCGGACCGGCTCGATCGGCCGCGGCTCGGTCGGCGTCCCGGCCGGCGCGACGAAACGGTAGCCCCGGCCGTGCAGGGTCCGGATCATCCGCTGACTGTGACCGTCGTCGCCGAGCGCGCGCCGCACCTGCTTGATCCGGCTGGTGACGGCCGCCTCGGTGACGAAGCGGCCGCCCCAGACCCTGTCCATCAACTCCTCTTTCGCAACCACCCGGTCACGGTGCGAGACGAGATAGGAGAGAACATCGAACGCTTGCGGCTCCAGTGGCACAGGCACTCCGGCCCGGCGAATCTCGAACAACGCCGGGTCGAACTCCAGATCCCCATCGAACGTGAGCACCACATACCGACTATGGCACCGGAAACCGCAGGCGTCGTCGGGCCGACTAGTTCTTCTGGGTCATGCGTGTCAGTGGCGCCGGGGTCAAGGTCGTGTGGGCCTTGAGGTAGGCGGCGAAGGTTTCGTGGTCGGTGTTGTTGCGGACCGGGTCGGTGTAGCTCTTGAACGCCGCGTACCCGTCGGCGCCGATCACGGTGTAGGCGAGGGCGGCCACCCGGTAGGTCTTGGCCGGGTCGAGTGCGGCGCCGTCGATCTTCACGTCGGCGGGATCGGCACGGTCACCGACCGGCCGGCTCACGTCGAACGAGTAGCTGACGTTGCCCGACACCGCGAGCGGCGCGAACTTCACCGTGCCGTCGGTCTGCGTCTGCCACTGCTGCTCGAGTACGGCGTCCAGCTGCGCACCGGTGAGGCTCACGGTCAGGACCGGGTTGCCGTACCCGTACGCGTCCCAGGACTCACCGAGCATCACCCGGCCGTCGGCATCGCCCGGCTTGTTGCTGTTCGCAACCAGGAGGTCGGCGCGCAACGCCGTACTGCCGATGGCGGGTTTGGCGGCGATGATGCCGAGGTCGGCCTCGCCGTTCTGCCGGGCGGTCCACAGGTGGACGTCGGCGGCCAGATCGGCCAGGGTGCTCTCGCCGGCGGAGTTCGCGGTGCGGGTGAAGTCGCCGGTGATGGTCGCGACCGGTTCGGCGTACTTGCGATCACCGGCGGCGGCCCAGTAGTCGACGATCTTCTGGATCTTCGGGTCGGGCGTGACGTCGCGGGTGACGGCGTGGTTGGCCGACGTGGTCTTGTCGCGGAGTACCTCACCGGTGCGGCCGTCCAGCTGGAGGTTGATCTCGTTGATCAGCCGGCCGTGGTTCGCGGCCTCGACGACCGGGCGCGGGTTGCCGTCCGGGTCGGGGATGCTGCAGTTGAACGCGGCGTGCCAGTGACCGGTGACGATCGCGTCGATCTGCGGCGTTACCGTGCGCGCGAGTTCGACCGCCGGACCGGTCGGATTCACGCAGTCGTCGTACGTCGCGGACGCGTCGGTACCGCCGTCGTGCATGTTGAGCACGATCGCCTTCACGCCCTGGCGGGTCAGCTCCGCCGCGGCACGGTTCGCCGACTCGACCGGGTCGAGTGCGGTCAGCTCCGGCTGGTACGACGTGGAGCCGACGGGAGTGTCCGGGACCGTCATCCCGATGAAGCCGATCGGGTAGCTGCGGCCGTGGTCACGCACCCAGCGGATCGTGTACGGCGCGACGATCGTACGGCCCTTGGCGTCGACGATGTTGGCCGACTGGAACTCGAAGTCCGCCCCGCGGAACCGGCGGCCGGTGGAGTCGGTGAAGCAACTGTCGACACCGACCTCGCCGAAGCACTTGCCCTTGGTCATGTGGTCGACCAGGAAGCTCTTCGAGATGTCGAGTTCGTGGTTGCCGACGCTGGAGAACTCGACGCCGAGCGCGTTCAGCACCTCGATCGTCGGCTCGTCCGCGTGCGCGTCCACCTCGAACGGCCAGCCGGAGAAGTTGTCCCCGTCAGCGAAGAAGATCGAGTTCGGGTGACCGGCCTGGATGCTCTTCAGATGCGTGGCCAGGTACGCCGCTCCGCCGACGACCTGGGTGGTCCCGCCGGGGCCGGCGATGGTCCCGCCGTCGGCCGGCGACGGAGGCCGCAGGTAGCCGTGGAAATCGGTGATCGAGACCAGTTGCACCGGTACCGATGTGGTAACGGCCTGGGCGGCCGGTGGGGCGAGGCCGGCGGTCAGCAGGACCGCGAGTCCGGCGGCGAGGGCGCGTGGGCGGCGTACTCTGCGCACAATTGTCTCCTCAAAGGTCGAAACGAGCACTTCCCGACAGAAGGAGACTGCCTCACCATGAACAGGATGTCACCATCAAACGGCGAGTCTCCGAATCTCGAAGGAATCCACCCGCCCGCGCCAGGACCCCCTGCCCGCCACCCAGAAGATCTGATCCAATACCAACGTGGTGGCCGGTGGTCCCGCGAAGCCTCCGGCCACCACCTCGCCCGTCCATAGCCCATCGAGTCGTGGATTTGCGCAGTCGTCTGGACGATTCCCGAGCAACGATCCACGACTCGATGGACGAGCCTCAGCAGGTTGCGGTGGGAGCGGCCCAGTCGGCACGGTCGTTGTAGCCGCCGTCGCCGGCGTCGCCGACGAAGAGGTCGAGGACGCGGACTCCGGTCAGGTCGACGTCGACCGGCTTCGGGTGGTCCCGGTCCACAACGCCGCTGTCGTACAGCACCTTGCCGTCGCCGATGACCTGGAAGGTCGCGGTGCCGCCTTCCGGCCCGACGTTGCGGACCGCGTCATCGATGCCGACCGTCGCGGTCAGATGGGAGCACGCCTTGCCCAGGTAGTAGCGAACCGTGGACGGCGTCGCCACGCCGATACCCGTCGGGTACGTCGTACTGACCAGGCTGATCGGCGATCCGCCACCGACGCTCTCGTCGACGGTCGGCGACATCCAGCCGCTGGTCGCGCTGATCCACTCGTGATGCGAGAGCGGCACGGTGCCCGTCGGCGGAGCCGGAGCCACCACCACCGGCGACACAGTCGACTGCCGCTGTACGCCGTACCCGATCGTGTCGTACGACGTCGACGCGGTGAGGCTCGCGGATCCGGGGGCGGCACCGGCGGGCAGTTTCACGGTGAAGCGGTACGTCGCCTGCTGTCCACCGGCAAGGAGGTCCGGAGCCTTGGTCAACGACTTGACGGTCCACCCGGTGCCACCGGCAACCGTCACCGCCGGCTTGAGCACCGGGAGCAGACCGTCGTTGCGGACGGCAACCTGCACCGTCAGTTCGTCGCCACCGGCAACAACCGGAGCGACTCCGTCGGGCTGCACGTCGGTGCCGACGTTCGTCACCTGCGGAATGCCGGCGGTCACATGCGGGATCCCCGGCACACCACGAGCCGGCTCGACCCGGAAGAGCGCCGTACCGTGCGCCGGAACCGCCGCGCTGATCGTGCCTGCGCTCTCGGTGACCTTGTTGGTCCACGCGTTCTTCAGCGTGAACCGCGCACCCTGCAGACCGACCGCCGAGGCCGTCGTCGTGATCGTCTTCGCACTGTCGCCGCGGTTGAGCAGGACCACGGCGCGGCCGCCGTCAGCGAGTCGCTTGACCCACGTCTCCGTCGTTCCCGCGGCACCGACCCGGACCGCCTGAACCGCTGCCCGGTCCTGGTTGATCGCGAGTACGTCGGGATCGGTCAGCATCGAGATCGTCGTCGCGCTCAGCTTGCGGATGTCGCTGCCGACCACGAGCGGCGCCGCGGCCACGGCCCACAACGTGAGCTGGGAGCGGAACTCCTCGTCAGTCATTCCGAGCTCGGGCGCGAGGTAGTCGGGGTCGCTGAACGCACCCGGCTTGACCACCTCAGGGTGCCGCGCGTTCGCGTCGTAGTTGCGCAGTACGTCCTTGAACTTGATGTCGCCCTGGAAGCCGACGTCGGTGTACGTCCGCCACGACTGGGCGATCCCTGGTGCGTACGACCAGGAGAAGATCGACTGCTGCGACTCGGGATAGTTGCCCCAGTCCGGTGAGGTGACCGGGTTGCAGAGGTTGAAGATCATCGGCCGGTGGCTGGCGTTGTTGCGCAACGCCTGGGCGAACTCGGTGAAGACCGTCTTCGGGTCCAGGTTCGCCGCGATGCCGCACAGGTAGTCGACCTTGACCGCGTCGAAGCCCCACGCGGCGAACTGGTCCGCGTCGCGCTGGTAGTAGCCGCCGCTACCGAGCCCACACTTGCCCGGAATGTACGGCCCGGCGTCGGTGTAGATGCCGGCCTTCAGGCCCTTGCTGTGGATGTAGTCGACGAGCGGCTTCAGTCCGTTCGGGAACTTGGCCGGGTTCGGGACCAGGTCGCCGGCGTCGCTGCGCGACTGGTCGGCCTGCCAGCCACCGTCCAGCCAGACGATGTCGTAGCCGGCCTTGGCCAGCCCACGACTCACCAGCGAGTCGGCGACCGACTTGATCGTGTCCTCGGTGAAGTCACCACCGAGTCCGTAGTAGGTGTTCCAGCCCATGTACGGCGTCGGGCTGAGCACCGGAGCCGCGGCCTGAGCTGTGGCCTGAGCCGCCACAGCCTGGGTTGTCGTGGTGATCGCGAACGCTCCGGCCACCAGGGCCGCAGCGATCACCCCACCAAGTAGTCGCTTCATCTGTTGTCCTTTGCTGCCGTTGAGCGGAACGGTCAGTCGAGGGCTTCGACGACCAGGCAGTTCGAGTCGGTCGAGCCGTCCCACCGGACGCCGACCTGCAGCAGATAGCTGCCCGGGTGAACCTCGTCGCCCACCCGGTAGTTCTTCGCGGGATCGAGGCCGGCCAGCGGCACTCGCCGCGGCCGGGTCGGCAAGGTGCCTCGCACGTTGCCGTCGCCGGTCTCCCACAGAAACACCACGGACCGGGTGGCGCCGACGTACTGCACGCCGGCGGACAGTCCGTAGACCTTGCTGTCGGCGACCAGCTCGCGGATGCCCTGGTATTGCTCGATGTACTGCGCCGCAGTGGCCAGTTGCTCGCCGTTCCACCGCGACAGGTCGGCGCCGATCCCGAGTACGCCGGCCATGGCGACATGGAACCGGAAATCGAGGGATCGTTCGCGTCCGTCATGGGTGCCGACGGCATCGGTCACCCACGAGCTCATCAGGTGCGGAGCGAAACCGGTGCGGAAGCCTTGCTGGATCCTGAGCCGATCCAGCGGGGCCGTGTTGTCACTCGGCCAGAGCGTGTCGACACGCGCGGCCATCCCGAGGTCGACGCGCGCGCCGCCGCCGGCGCATCCCTCGACGTACACCTCGGGGTGCTCGACGCGAAGGCGGTCGAGGATCGCGTAGAGGTTGGTGACGACACGACCGTCGAGGTCTCGCCGCTGGTCGCCGGAGTCGAGCCGAGGGCGGTTGGCGTCCCACTTCAGATACTTGATCTGGTACGTCGACAGCAGGCGGTCGAGCGTGGCCCAGATGAAGCCGGCGACGTCGTCGCGACTCAGATCGAGGAGGAGCTGGTTGCGGATCAGGACCGGGTCGCGGCCGGGAGTGCGGAGGATCCATTCGGGGTGTTTCGCGGCGAGCTCGGACCTCGGGCTGACCGATTCGGGCTCGACCCACAGACCGAAGTCGAGGCCGATGTCGTTCAGGCCGGCGATGAATCCGTCGAGGCCGTTCGGGAACTTGGCCGGGTCGACCTCCCAGTCGCCGAGGCCGCCGGTGTCGTCGGAACGTCCGATGAACCAGCCGTCGTCGACCACGAACGTCTCGACGCCGATGCCCTTGGCGCGTCGGGCGAGCTCGAGCTGGTGGTCGGCGCGGATGTCGAACTCGGTCGCGAACCAGGAGTTGTACAGCACCTTCGGCGTGCGCTTCCGCGACAACGACCGCTCGTACGCATGGAAAACGCGAGCGAGTCCGTCGGCACCTTCCGCACTACACGCCCCGACGGCCTTCGGCGAAACCCACGTCTCCCCCGGCCCCAGTGTGATCCCGAGGCTCTGTGACACTCGTCCGGCCTGGATCCGCACCTGCCCGGTGGTGTCGACGTCGGCGCTCATCTCCCACGACCCACTCCACGCGAGCTGGACGCCGTACGCCGTACCTCCGTCCTCGACGGACAGGAACGGTGAGTAGGAATGCCCGGTGATCCCCTGCGCACTGCCGATCGTGAACCGGCCGCGGTCGAGCGCGACCTCGGCCTGCTGGAACTCGCTGTTCCACTCGCCCCACAAGTACCTCACCGTCGCGCCACCGGTCGTGGGCACGGTGAAACCTGCCGAGTCGTGCCGATGCAACCGCAGTTCGTCGTTGCCGTCGTTGTGCACGGCAGCCCACCGCTCCACCGCGTCCGCGACCACTCGGTAGTGCAGCACAACGCACACCGCTCGCAGCTCATCGCGGAATGTGAGCTCCAACTGCTCCCCCGCCGCGGGGTGGTCGCCAGTCGTTGCACCCGAGAAGACCAGGCGGAGTTCGTCGGAACCGTCCGGGCCGGAGATCACCAGATCCACCGGGGATGCGTAGCGGACGCCGCGGACGGCGTACTCCAGAGGTTCTATGTCGGCTCGTGGAAGGAAGTGCTCGGTGCCTACCGGGGCTACGACAGATGGGCCTTCGGTGACCGCGTGGGGGCCCCAGGCAATCAACTGGGCCCACTGGTTGTGGTCGGGGACACCGACGACGTACGACGTGGTTGCGCCGCGCAACGTCCACGTCTTCACTTGACGGCTCCGATGGCAAGCCCGCCGACGAAGTGCTTCTGGAACCGGAGGAAGACCGCCACCGTGGGGACCGCGGCGATCACGGTGCCGGCGGCGATCACATTCCAGGACGAGACGAACAAGCCTTGGAGACCGAGCAGCGCCGGTGTGACCGGCATCTTCTCGCCGGACCGGATCACAGTGATCGACCACAGCAGATCGTTGAAGATCCAGGTGAAAGACAGAGCACCAAGTGCGGCAAGCGCAGGACGCGTCAGCGGCAGGATCACACTCGCGTAGATCTTGCCCGGCCCGGCACCGTCGATCGTCGCCGCCTCCTGGATCTCCCGCGGCAGATCCCGCATGAACCCGTGCAGCACGAACGTGTAGAACCCGAGCCCGAACCCGACATGAACGGCGATCAGCGCGATCAGCGTGTCGTAGTACCCGATCAGTTCGACGAACCGCGAGATCGGGATCAGCAGGATCTGCGGCGGCAGCAGGTTACCCATCAGCATGAGCAATAGGATCGTCCGCCGGAACGGGATGTTGTACCGCGCCAGCCCGTACGCCGCGATCGACGCCAACCCCAGACTCAGGAGCACCGCCGGGATCGTCACCAGCAGGCTGTTGATCAAGGCCCGGAACTCGTCCGCGTCCTCCCACGCCGACTTGTACGTCGAGAACGTGAACGAATGCGGCAGCGACCCCAGCCCGTTCGCGGCGACGTCGTCGAAGCTGCGGAACGAGATCACAATCACCCAGAGGATCGGTGCGACCCACAGAATGGAAACAAGCCCCATCGCCACGTGGTAGCCCGACGTCTTCAGGCGGTTCATGCTTCCTCCCGGAAGGCACGGATCAGGTAGCCGAGGATGACGGCGAGGGCGAGTAGGAAGATCACCACGGCCAGGGCGGAGGCGTAGCCGAGTTGGGTGGACTGGAAGGCGGTCGAGTACATGTAGGTGCTGAGCAGCTCGGACGAGTGGTACGGGCCGCCCTTCGTCATCGACCAGACGATGTCGAACGATCTGAGCGAGTCGATCACGATGACCGACAGCACCACCGAGTTCACACCCTTGAGCTGTGGGATCGTCACGAATCGGGTCCGCTGCCAGGCCGAGGCACCGTCCACCTTTGCCGCCTCGTACAGCGCGGGGTCGACGGCCTTCAGGCCGGCCAGGTACAGGACCATCACGTACCCGATCTGCCGCCACAGTGCCGGGACGATGACGGCGTACAGGGCGGTATCCGGGTCAGCCAGCCACGGCCGGACGAAGTTGCCCAGGCCAACAGTCCGGAAGACGGTGTCGACCAGGCCATCGGGTTGGTAGAAGACCCGCCAGATCAGTGCGGTGACGACCAGCGAGAACACCACCGGGGTGAACAGCGCGGCCCGGTAGATGCCGACGCCACGGCGTTCGCGCTGCAGCAGCAACGCCATCCCGAAGCCACCGATCACGCTGAACCCACCGAACAGCACCAGCCAGATCGCAGTGTTCTTCAGCGCGGTTCGGAAGATCGGGTCCGACACCATGTCGCTGAAGTTGCCGAACCCGACGAACGACGGCGCCGACAACCCGTCCCAGTTCGTCAGCGCCAACCAGAACCCTTGCAGCGCGGGCCAGAACACCCACACCGCCTCGATCGCGAACGGCACCAGCACGAACGCGAGGATCAACGGCGACACCCGGCGCGGGCCAGAGCGCTTGGTACGGCGGGACGCGCCCCCGCCGGCCCGTGGTGCGGACCGGCCGGGAGCCGTCTCTGCCAGGGTGGAAGTCACGCTGTGAAGACCTTCTCGGCGGCGGTCTGCCAGGTCTTGAGGATCTGGTCGATCTGGTCCGGCTTGTCCAGGAACTTGGTCAGGGCGGCGTCGGCCGTCGGCTGGAGTGCGTCACTGGAGTCGCGGTTGAAGAACTGGGTCAGCTCCGCCGCGCCCTCGATCATCGCCTTGCCCTTCTTCACCAGCGGCGTGTCCGCGGACTTGCCGTCCGGGTTCGCGGGGATCGCCGTACCGGACGAGCTCTGCACGTAGATCTCCTGCGCCTCCGCGGTCGCGAGCCAGGTCATGAGCTTCTTCACGCCCTCGGGATCCTTCGCCTTCTTCGAGGCGAAGTACCCGTCCGTCGGCGCCTCTTCGGCCACCGGTACGGCGGGATCGATGATCGGGAACTGGAAGAAGTCGATGTCGTCCAGCGCGTCCTTCGGCGCGGAGTCCGCGAAGAAGGTGCCGATCAGGAACATCCCGGTCTTGCCGGCCAGCAGTGCCGACGTCGCCTCCTGGAACGGGAAGGACTTGCCCTTGGGGTCGAAGTACGGCAGCACCTCGCGCCACTTGGTGAAGACCGCCTTCACCTTCGGGTCGGTGAAGTCGCCCTGGCCGGCCAGCAACTGGCGGTGGAACGGCGCGCCGTTGATCCGGATGTTCAGGTAGTCGAACCAGGCCGACGCGACCCACGGGGTGTCGCCGAGGCCGATGCCGATCGGCGGGATGCCCTTGCTCTGGATCGTCTTGCAGACCGCGATGAACTCGGACCAGGTCTTCGGCGGCGTGACGCCCCACTTGGCGAAGTTCGACTTGCGGTAGAACATGCCCCACCAGTAGTAGCTGGTCGGCACGAAGATCTTCTGCCCGGCACTGCTGGTGGACAGCGTCTGCATCGACTTCGGGTAGTTCGTCATGCTGTCCCACACGCTCGACACGTCGAGCAGCAGGTCCTTCTTCGCGTACGAGTCCGCGACCGACCCGGCGTACCAGGTGTAGACATCCGGCGGGTTGGCCGACGTCAGGTACGTCGGCAACTGGGTCCGGAAGATCTCCGCCGCTACCGTGTTCAGCTTGACCTGCGACCCGCCGGTCTTGTTGTACGCCGCAACGAGCTTCTCCATCGCGGCCTTGGCCTGCTCGCTGGAGAGGTTCGACTGCAGCGAAAGCTCACCAGTGGCCGCGCTGCCGCTGCCCGGACTGTTCGTCGAGGTCGCGCACCCGGGCACCAGGGCAGCTGCCCCGAGCAGTCCGAGTCCCTTGAGGAAAGTCCGTCGATCTGCTGCCAGACCCGTCATACCCAAACTCCTGAGATCTGCTCGACCAGCGCGCCAGTCGAGTGAGTGGTGTGTTGCGGACGATCTTGCGGCGGGCCGTCGCAGGTGTCAATATTAATTCGTAAATTACGAGCAAATCGGTTGACCTGGCATCGACGTCACGGTCAACTGGTGCCTCGTTCATCGTTGGAAAGCTCTGCCCGGCATGCTTGGGTGGAGCTGGGCTGTGGAGGAGGCGCACGTGCGGCTGGGTGGGCGGGTGATCGTGGTGACCGGTGCCGCGTCCGGGATCGGTGCGGCCTGCGTGGAGCGCTTCCTCGCCGAGGGCGCGTCCGTGGTCCAGGTCGACGTACAACCGTGCAAGGAGTCGCCCGGCCAGGCGATCGCCGTACTCGGTGATGTCTCGTCGCCGGACACGTGGGCCGAGGCCCGGTCCCGCGGCCGCGACGAGCTCGGTCCGATCGACGGCCTCGTCAGCAACGCCGTCTTCGTCGACGTGAAGCCGGCCCACGAACTGTCGCCGCCGTCCTGGCAACGACAGCTCGATGTGAACCTGACCGCAGCGTTCCTCGGCTTCCAAACCTTGTACGACGACCTCGCGGCCGGCCGCGGATCCGTCGTACTGATGTCTTCGGTGCACGCACTCGCCGGCCTCCCCGGCCATCCCGCGTACGCGGCGACGAAGGGTGCCCTGGTCGCACTCGGACGGCAACTCGCGGTCGAGTACGGCGGTTCGATCCGGGTGAACACCGTGCTTCCGGGCCCGGTCGAGACCGCGATGTGGGACCGTGTCGACGCCGAGAGCCGCGAACGCAGCGCGAAGGCGACGGCGGTCGGCCGGCTCGGCCAACCGGACGAAGTGGCTCAGGCAGTCGCGTTCCTGCTGTCGTCGGAGGCGTCGTACGTGACCGCCACCACGCTGGTGGTCGACGGCGGCTGGTCCGCGGTGAAGGACTCGGCGTGAGGGAGAACGGTGTGACGGGGATTCAGCGCGGCGTGACGCGGGGACTGCACGGCCAGATCGTCGAGGTGATGGCGCAGCGCATCCTGTCCGGGCAGATCCCGGAGGGCTCGACCATCAACGTGACGGACCTGCAGGCCGACCTCGGTGTCAGCCTGACCGCGGTCCGCGAGGCGCTGAAGGTGCTGACCGCGAAGGGCCTCGTCGACGCGCGACAGAAGCGAGGCACGTTCGTCCGGCCGCGGTCGGACTGGAACCTGCTCGACGCGGACATGATCCGCTGGCACTTCGACGACGACGTACGGCCCGAACTGCTGGAGGAACTGCACGAGGTTCGCGGCATCGTGGAACCGGCCGCCGCCCGGCTGGCCGCGCTGCGGGCCGACGACTCACACCTGACCGCCCTGGACGCCGCGCTCGAGGAGATGGCGTCGGCGACCGACGACCTCGCCGCGGCGATCGCCGACCTCGCGTTCCACCGGGCGCTGCTGGCGGCGACGGGGAACGAACTGCTGACCAAGATGGAAGTGATCATGGAGACCGGCCTGGCTGACCGCGACCGGTTGGTGCACAAGGTGAAACCGTCGGACGATCCGTTGCCGAGCCACCGCCGCGTGGTCGACGCCGTCCGGGCGCACGACCCGGTCGCCGCCGAGCAGGCGATGCGCGAACTGCTGGCGAAGGCGGCCGAGGACCTCACCGAGGTCCGCGGATCCTCCCCGCGTGGGTCGAAGCCGCGTGGGCGGCGCGCGTGAAGATCGAGAGGATCGAGACGTTCCTGGTCCCCCCGCGCTGGCTGTTCTGCCGGATCGAGACGAGTGACGGCGTGGTCGGCTGGGGCGAACCCGTGGTCGAGGGACGCGCCGAGGTCGTCCGGACCGCGATCGAGACCCTGTCGGAGTACCTGATCGGCCAGGACCCGCTGCAGATCGAGCGGCATTGGCAGGTGCTGACCAAGGGCGGCTTCTACCGCGGCGGTCCGGTGCTGAGCAGCGCGGTTGCCGGCATCGACCACGCACTGTGGGACATCGCCGGCAAGGTGTACGGCGCTCCGGTCGCATCACTGCTCGGTGGACGGGTGCGCGATCGGGTCCGGGTGTACGCCTGGGTCGGTGGCGATGAGCCGTCCGCGATCGCCGATCAGATCGGCGAGCAGGTCGCGGCCGGCATGACCGCGGTGAAGATGAACGGCAGTGGACAGATCCAGCCGTCGCCGTCGGTTGCCGAGATCAACGGCATTGTCACTCGACTGACCGCTGCCCGGGAGGCCCTGGGCGACTCGCGCGATGTCGCGATCGACCTGCACGGCCGGGTCGGGGTGGCCGGAGCCCGGCGGATTCTGCACGCGGTCGAGGGACTGCAGCCGATGTTCGTCGAGGAGCCGGTGCTGCCGGAGCACATGGTGCATCTGGCGGAGGTCGTCGGCAGTTCGACGGTCCCGGTGGCGTTGGGCGAGCGGCTGTATCACCGGTCCGAATTCGTCGCACCGTTGAACGCTGGGATCGCGGTCGTGCAGCCGGACGTCTCCCACGCGGGTGGGATCTCCGAACTGCGCCGGATCGCGGTGCTGGCCGACGCGCATGGCGCCCTGTTGGCGCCGCATTGTCCGCTCGGGCCGATCTCGCTTGCGGCGAGTCTGCAGGTGTCGTTCGCGACTCCGAACTTCCTGATCCAGGAGCAGAGCCGGGGCATCCATTACAACGTTGCGAGCGACCTCACCTCGTACGTCACGGACCCGACTCCGTTCACGTGGGTCAACGGTCATGCGGAGTGGAATCCCTTGCCTGGCTTGGGAATCACGGTCGACGAAGCCGCCGTCCGCGCCGCTGACCAGACCGGCCACGCCTGGCGTAACCCCGTCTGGACCCACCCAGACGGCTCCTTCGCCGAATGGTGAGCGAGCACACCGACTCCGTCGGTTCGGTGGCGATCGACGGCACCGACGGCGGCCGCTGGACCTCGCTCCGGCTCGCCGGGCGCGAGTGGCTCTGGTCCGGCCCCGGCCTCCTGACCGGTCCCCGGACAGGACACCAGACCTTCACCGACGCCGGCGGGCTGGACGAGTGCTTCCCCACCGTCCGTGGAGACCCTGACCACGGCGGCCTGTGGAACCAGCCCTGGGAAACCTCCGTCACCTACGCCGGCACCACTCTGACTCGGACGTTCACGGGTGACGCGGACACTGTTGCCGTCGACTACAGGTTGCAAGCCCCACCTGGCTTCCGCTTCATCTGGGCGGCTCACGCACTTCTCGACTGCGCTGTCGGCGCCACCATCTCAGCGCCGCCCGGCTCCGACTGTCGCCTGTACCCAGAAGCAGCCGGCCTGCTGCCAACCCCCTGGCCGGCCAACGCGCCGTGGATCACCGCGACCTGGCCGCGGCCAGGCGGGATCGACCTCGGCGCCTACGGGCCATCCGACGCGACGGCTGTCGGGGCCATCCTTGTCGACTGCCCGACCGTGAGCGTCAGGGACCGCGGCGCCGAGCTCACCTGGACATTGAGTTGCCCCGGGCAACCGGTCTCGACCGCGTTGTGGCGCAACCTCGCCGGCTTCCCCGACGAAGCGCCGTACCGGAGTCTGGGGGTGGAGCCGATGCTGGGTCGCGTCTTCGACCTGGCCGAGGCCGGGCCGGACGACGCTGCCGTCGTCCCCGCGAGCGGTGAGCTGGCCTGGCGGTTGACCGCCTCCGCCAGGCCGGTCTGATGTCACCCGAGCGGCAGATCGAGTACGGCGTTCGGAACCGTGGTGCTGTTGGTCGTGCGGATGCTGTTGAGCTCGGTCGCGGTGAGGGCTCGCTTGTAGATACGAACCTCGTCCAGCGAGCCGTCGAAATGATGCGCGCCGTCGAGCCGCTGGCCGACGTACATCTTGAACGGCCGACCCGGACTGACCGACCCGGTCGGCGCAGCGACGGACGCGGCCTGGGTTCCATCGACCCAGACGGACAGCGTGCCGGCCTTGCGTTGCAGGGCGACGTGGTGCCACGCATTGTCGTTGTAGGACCTGGTCGTCGCGACCGACGCGGTCTGGCCGCCGGTGGTGATCAAACCGCGGATCCGACTGTCCCCCGGCTCGGCGCGCAACCAGAACTGGGAGAACTCGTTGATCCCATAGCCCCAGAAGATCGCCTGGTTCGCCGTACTTGCGCCGTACTTGATCCACGCCGTCGCGGTGAAGTCGCCGGCACCGACCGCGAGCGACTCGGCGAACGGGAGCTGGATGGCGTCGTCGACGCCGTCGAGGTCGCGGGCCTGGCCGAACTTGCCGGCGACCGAGGTGGTGCCGCCGCGCAGGTAGCTGTTGTTGCCGAGACCCGAGATGTCCGGGGTGGTCGTGCCGAGCGGCGCGTCCGGGTGACCGATGTCGTTCTCGGTGAAGCGTGCGAAGCGGATCTGATCACGGGCGTCGACCGCACCGCCCTCGTACAGCAAGCCGATCTCGCCGGTGTCGAGGATCGCCATGTCGGAGTACCCGGACCAGTCGCTGGTGATCCGGGTGCCATCGGCAACGGACTGCCAGGTCTTGCCCTCGTCGAAGCTGGACCGGATCGTCATGTACCGGCGGCGCTCCGGATCAGCCGGTGCGGCGAACAGGATCCGGTTGTACTTGTCACCGCGATCCACCGCCCGCAACCGTTGCAGCGAGCCCTGAACGGTCGGCGTCGTCAGGCCGGGAATCGTCGCGTACGGCGCCGCGTAGGTCTGACCACCGTCGTTGCTCACCGCAAACATCCGGCTGGCTCCCGCGCTGCCGGCGTTGTTCCGGGCACCGGCATAGATGCCGCCGTCAACCTTCTCGACGACGCTGATCTCCTGCGGCGTCGCATCGGAGCGCAGGTCGGTCGCGCCCTTGTGCCAGGTGTCGCCGTGGTCGTCGCTGTAGACCAACTGGCCCGCGTTCTTGCCGGCTCCGTTGTCGTAATTCGTACCGGCGACCAGCCGTCCGGCGTGCACACCGCGGGTCAACTGGATCCCGTGCACCGGCCCGGTGGCGTACCAGCCCCAAGCCGGATCGTCGATTTGATCACCGATATTTCTGGCCGTGCTCCACGTTCTCCCGTCGTCGTCGCTGAACTGCACGTACGGCGTCCGCGGGCGCGTCGTCGTACCGGGGTCCATCGTGGTGAGCAGGACGATGCGGCCGGTCTCGTAGTCGACGATCGGCGCCGGGTTGCCCCGGGTGGCGACCGCGTTCGGGTCGGAGTCGGTGCCGGCCAGCACGGTCTGGGCCGCCGACCAGGTGCGGCCGTCGTCCTCGGACCTGCGCATCACCAGGTCGATCTCCTGGGAGTCGGCACAGTAGGACCGGCGGGCCTCGGCGAAGGCGAGCAGTGTCCCCGCCTTGGTCTTCACGATCGCGGGGATGCGGTAGCAGCCGTAGCCGGCGTCGCCTTTGTTGAAGAGCACGGTCTGGGTGATCGCCGCCTGCGCGGGCCCGGCAGGTACGGTCAACCCGGCGGCGGCGAAGCCGATCGCCGCGGCGGAACTGATCAGGGCTCGGAGTCTGGGCATGGGCGGATGCCTCCACGTGAGCTGAAACCGGACAACAGGACGTTGCTTGTCACTTCACGATGCAGTGTTGCGAGGATATAGGACGTCCTATGTCCAGAGCGATCCCCTAGCGTGGACTTTCGAGGAGGACTTATGGAGCTGCTGACCGAACTCCGGCACCGCAAGGTGCTGGCCATCATTCGCGCCGACGGGCCGGATCGCGCCCTGGACTGCGTCCGCACGCTGGTCGACGCCGGGATCACCGCTCTGGAGGTCTCCCTGACCACCCCGGGCGGCGTCGACGCGATCGCGAAGGCGCGCTCGGAGTACGACCCGAACATCCTCATCGGGGCCGGCACCGTCGTCACGGCCGCTCAGGCCGACGAGGTCGCAGCCGCCGGGGCGGGCTTCGTCGTCACCCCCGCGATCACCCGCGGCGCCCATCGGAGCGTGGACCTCGGTCTGCCCCTCCTGTGCGGAGCTCTCACCCCGACCGAGGTTGTCGCCGCGCTGGATCTCGGCGCCACCGCGGTCAAGATCTTCCCCGCCAAGGTCTACGGGCCTTCGTACTTCCGCGAGCTCCGTGCACCGTTGCCCGAGGCTCCGCTCCTCGCCGTCGGCGGGGTCGATGCGCAGACCGCACCGGAGTACCTGGCTGCCGGAGCGCTGGCTGTCGGTGTCGGCTCACCGCTGCTGGGGGACGCGGGCACCGGCGGATCCCTCTCCGCTCTCGCCGACCGCGCCGCCGGGTTCCGCGCCACCCTCGGCGTTTGACCTTCCGCACCGCCCTCGACGTCTGAACCACTTCGGAGTTGTGAGATGACCGACCTTCTGACGATCGGCGAGACCATGGTCTCGTTGCGGACCGCTCGCGCGATGCGGCTGGGCGGTGACGCGCACCTGTCGATCGCCGGCTCGGAGAGCAACGTGGCGATCGGAGTGTCCCGGCTCGGGCACCAGGCTGCCTGGGTAGGTGCTGTGGGCAACGATGAACCAGGGCGGCTGATCCAGCGCACGCTCCGGGCCGAAGGTGTCGACGCGCGTCGCGTTCGATTCTCGGACGAGTCGTTCACCGGGTTCATCGCCTTCGATCAGCCGTCGCACGACATCACCCGGGTCAGTTATCACCGTCGCGGCTCGGCTGGCTCGACGGTCACCGCCGACGAGTGCATCGCCGCTCTCGAGGCGACCCGACCGCGCCTGCTCCACGTCACCGGCATCACCCCGGCGCTGTCCGCGACCACTCGCGCCGCGACGCTGGCCGTCGTACGGAACGCATTCGCCGCAGGCGTGCAGGTCTCACTCGACGTCAACTACCGCGCGCGGCTCTGGTCCCGCTCGGACGCGGCAACCGCACTCCGCGAGCTTCTCCCCCATGTCCACACCGTCTTCTCCTCGGACGACGAACTCGACATCCTGACCGATGCACCCGATGCGGTCGCCGACCTCCTCGGCTCAAGCGACGTCGACCAGGTGATCGTTACGGCCGGCGGCAAGGGCGCCTGGGCTCACACCGCCTCCGGCACCATCCACCGCCCGGCCCTCCCGGTCACCGTCGTCGACAGCATCGGCGCCGGCGACGCCTTCGTCTCCGGCTACCTCTCCGCCACCCTCGACAACCTCTCCCCCGACTCCCGCCTCGACCGAGCCACCACCTCCGGCGCCTTCTGCGTCACCGCCACCGGCGACTGGGAGTCTCTCCCCACCCGCCCCGACCTGACCCTCCTCACCCATACTCAAGGCACCGCCCTCCGCTGACGCACACTGTGGGACCCTCGAAGTGGTGGGAGGGGGAGCTGTGGACGACGCGGCCGAGAGGTATGGGACGAACAGTGAGTTGTACGCCGACACGTCGTTGACCGAAGGCGTCGACTACGGACGGCGGTACCGGCGGCACGAGTGGTTCGACGACGACCTGGCCGGGCGGGTCGAGGTCCAGCGGACGACGATCCTGGCACCGCATGGTGGAGGGATCGAGGCCGGTACGTCGGAGCTGTGCCTGGGGATCGCCGGCTACCACCCGGCCGACCTCGAACCGACACCGACGGACGGGCCGGTCCACGACTACTGGATGTTCGAGGGTCTGCGCTCGACCGGCAACGCCGAGCTGCACGTCACGTCGACCGGCTGTGATGACCACGTCGCGTTGTCCATGACCGGCGGATCGCTGAACGCCGTTGGTCTGCACGGATGCACGACGGCTCAAGCCGAACTACCCGACGACACCAAGGCAGTTCTCGTCGGCGGTCGCAGCGCCGCCTTCAAGTCAGCTCTCCTCGAGCGCCTGATCGAGAGCGGAATCCTGGCGATCGACGCCGCCGCCGTCCCGGCCCTCAACGGCGACGAGCCGACCAACATCGCCAACCGCACACTGCTCGGCGCCGGTGCTCAGCTCGAACTGACCACTCCGCTGCGCCGGGCCATGTTCCGCATCAACACCCGCGAAGACCGTAAGAACACCACCCGGCGGCCCTTCTGGACCTTCACCACAGCCGTCCGCACGGCCATCGCGGACCTCGAATCCATCCAGCCCATCCCCTGACGTTGTGCGCCTCACCGCTCGTCGACGAGTTCGCCGTTCAGGGCGGAGGACGTGGAGGCCAAGGCCCAAGCCGCGGCGGCCTCGGGGGACTGTGCGAGAGGGAAGGCGGCGGCCATGGCCTGCATCGAGGACCACTGCCACGTGTCGGAGTACGTGCCGTCTTCGAGGTGGACGAGGCGGGTCGCGACGAGCCCGGGGTGGGCCGCGCGGATCGTGTCGATCACCGTGGCGCGGGCCTTCAGGAACTCGGCGACGTTCTCCGGATCGACGCTGTAGTTGTGCACTCGTACGACGGCCTGCTCAGTCGTTGACATCAGTCTCTCCTTCTCCTTGGGGTACGTCGTCCTGACGTTCCCCAGCAAGGGAATGTGACTGCTCTTCCACCGGGAAAAGGATCGGGCTGAGCAGGTATCGGGCGCGGTCCGGCGCGGCCTCGTTGGACAGCACCGGGAGGATCGCGGCACGCAGGCCCTCGATCAACTGCAGGAGTTCTTCGCGACTCAGCCACACCGCGTGCTGCCGATAACCGACCAAGTCCGAGATCGGATCGGCGCCGTCACGATCGAGGTAGGCATTGAACTCGGCCACCAAGGCGGCCACCGCCACCCCGAACCCCTGGCGATGGTCGTCGACCGTCACCTGCTCGGCCAGCTCCGGGGTGATCGACGCACGGTCGAGCCGAAGCCGGTACCGCCGCTCGACCGCGCCGCGCACCCGCCGTTCCTCGGCGACCTCGAGGATCCCGCCGCCGGCCAACAGGTCGACGTGGCGGTAGAGGGTCGCCTTCGAGACGTCCGGGATGCGCTCGCCGAGCTCCGCCGTGGTCAGCATCCGGCCGCCGCGCAGTGCGTGCACGATGCGCAGCCGGACGGGGTGACCGAGCAATTCCAGCGGACCCATCCCGCAACGATCTCATGTCATGCTACCTTTCTCAAAGACTGAGAAAGGTGAATCGATGACCGAGTGGACCACCCCGCCGTACGCCGATCCGTCCCGTTTCGAAGAGCACAACGTCACCCTCGGGACCGGCGACCGCGCCGTCCCGGGGACGCTGTCCCTCCCGCGGAGCACGAGCAGGGTCGGCGTCGTCCTCCTGTCCGGCAGCGGCCCGTTCGACCGCGACGAGACCAGCGGACCGAACAAGCCGCTCAAGGATCTCGCTTGGGGACTCGCCAGCGCCGGCATCGCCGTACTGCGCTTCGACAAGATCACCCACACCCGCCCGGACGTGATGAACGAACCCGGCTTCACCCCGTACGACGAATACATGCCGCACGCGATCGCCGCCGTGCAGGTGCTTCGTGAGCATGCGAACGAGGTGTTCGTGGTCGGCCACAGCATGGGCGGGAAGGCCGCGCCGAGGATCGCGTCCGAGGACCCGTCGATCGCCGGCCTCGTGATCATGGCCGGCGACACCCAGCCCATGCAGGAAGCCGCCGTACGGGTCATGCGCTATCTCGCGACAACGAACCCGGAGGCCATCCCGCCCGGCACCGTCGAGCTGTTCCAGCGCCAGGCGGCCGCCGTCGCCAGCCCGGACCTGTCAGCCGAGACGCCCGCGTCGGACCTGCCGTTCGGGATGCCCGGCGCGTACTGGCTCGACCTCCGCGACTACGACCCCGTCGTCACCGCGGCGAAGCTCGACATACCCATTCTCGTTCTGCAAGGCGGCCGCGACTACCAGGTCACCGTCGCCGACGACCTCCCAGGCTGGCGACAAGGGCTCGCCGATGCCACCATCAAGGTCATCGATGCCGACAACCACCTGTTCTTTCCCGGCACGGGACCCTCGACGCTCAACGACTACGCGGCCGCGCAGCACGTGGACCCGGCAGCCCTTGCCGCCATCCTCGACTGGTTGCCCTGAGCAAGCGTCAGGAGAGCAGCGAGGCCTCGGTCTCGACCTCCTCCTCGGGATCGAGCGGCAGGATGATCTTGAAGCGGGTGTTGCCCGGCTCGGACTCGACGCGGAGGTCGCCGTGGTGCTTCTTCACCACGATGCGCCAGGAGATGTCGAGGCCCAGGCCGGTGCCCTCGCCGATGGGCTTGGTGGTGAAGAACGGCTCGAAGATGCGGCGGCGGATCTCCGGCGGGATGCCGGGGCCGGTGTCGCCGATCTCGACGAGCGCGTACGCGCCGTCCCGCTTGGTCCGGATCGTCAGGGTGCCGTGCCCGCCCATCGCGCTGACCGCGTTGTCGATGATGTTCGTCCACACCTGGTTCAGCTCGGCGGCGTATGCCGGGATCGGCGGCAGCTCCGGGTCGAAGTCCTTCACGACGTCGTACCCCTGCAGCTTGCCCGACATCATCACCAGCGTGCTCTTCAGCAGTTCGCGCAGATCAACGGTCTGGTACGGCGCTCTGTCGATCTGGGAGTACTGCTTCGCTGCCCCGACCAATGTCGAGATGCGGGTGACGGAGTCGTCGATCTCGTTCATCAGCGACTCGGTGTCGATCGTGTACATCAGCCAGCGGACCGCGCCCTCGAGGTACGTCGGCCCGACCGCGGTCAGCACCTCCTCCATCCACGGGACGTCCAGCCCGGCCGCGGCGAGCACCGGCGCGACGTCCCAACTGGCCTGCACGTCATGGTCGTCGAGCCAGTCGGTCAGCGCGTCCTCGGCGTCGGACAGGTCCATCGGCGAGATGTCCTTGTCCTTGTTCTTCTCCAGCCGCTCGACCGCGTCGTCCTGCAAAGCGACGATCTGGTGCAGCTTGGTCGCGTCCAGGGTGCCGTCGGCGAGCATCGCCAGCTTGGATCGCATCCCGGAGACCCGCTGCCGCAGTGTCGCCGCAGCCCGGACCGCCGCGGCGGCCGGGTTGTTCAGCTCGTGGGTGAGACCGGCCGACAAGGAGCCGAGGGCAAGTAACCGCTCCCGCTCGCCCAGCGTCTCGTTGGTCCGGCGCATGCCCATCACGAAGCCCTCGATCAGGTGCACGGCCATCGGGAACCAGGTGTTCATCATCGTCGCCATCGTGTCGGCACTGATGACGAAGAACTCCGACGTCTCGGTCACCCGCATGGTCGCGGTGTAGGCCTTGCGGTCGGCGGCACCGAAGAACGCGTTGAACGCACCGGCGTAGACGCCACGCTGTGCGGTCCGGTTGATCTCCACCTCTTCGCCGTGCGACAGCTTGCACAGCCGGATCTCACCGGAGAGCAGGACGTAGCAGCAGGTCGCCGGGTCGCCCTCGTTGAACACGAGGCCCTCGGGATAGGTCTCGACGTACCCGGCGTCGGACAGCCACTGCAACTGCTGGTCGGTGAGGCTCTCGAACAGGAAGAGCGTGCGCAGTTCGTCCGGGCTCAGCCGGCGCGCCTCGGTCTCGGCAGTCATCAGAGCATCTCCAGGTATCGGTGCACCAGTGTCACGGCCATCGCTCCGTCGCCGACCGCGGAGGCGACCCGCTTGACCGACTCCGCCCGTACGTCGCCGGCGGCGAACACGCCAGGCATGCTCGTCTCGAGGTGGTACGGCTCCCGGTCCAGCGCCCAGCCCGGCGGCTTGCCGCGCAGGTCAGGACCGGTGAGTACGAAACCGCGCTCGTCGCGGAGCAGGTCGCCGGGCAGCCAGTCCGTCCGTGGGGCCGCACCGATGAACACGAACATCCACTCTGTGTCCACTTCGCGGCTCTCGCCGGTCGCACTGTTCTGCAGGGTGACGCGCTCGAGATGCTCCGAGCCCTTGCAGGACACCACCTGCGTACAGGTGTGGACCTCGATGTTGTCGATGTCGTCGATCTGATTGATCAGGTACGACGACATCGTCGCCGTGAGCGATGGTCCTCTCACCAGCATATGCACGGTCTTGGCGTGTTTCGAGAAATACACCGCGGCCTGACCGGCGGAGTTCGCCCCGCCGATGATGTAGACCTCCTGGCCGACGCAGCTCGGGCCCTCGGTCGTCGCGGATCCGTAGTAGATCCCACGGCCGCACAGGTCGTCGACGCCGGGCGCGTCCAGGTGCCGGTAGGCCACCCCGGTCGCCAGGATCACCGAGTGGGACGAGATCTCACTGCCGTCGGAGAACATCAGCTTGCGGGCCGACCCGAGCGTCTCGAGGCCGACCACCTGACGGGCGGTCAGCAACTCGGCACCGAACCGGACCGCCTGCCGCCGGGCCCGATCGGTCAACTGCGCCCCGGACACACCGTCCGGGAAGCCCAGGTAGTTCTCGATCCGGCTCGACTGGCCGGCCTGACCGCCGGTCGCCAACTGCTCGACCAGGACGGTCCGCAGTCCCTCGCTGGCGCCGTACACGGCGGCGCCGAGACCGGCCGGTCCGCCGCCGACCACGACCAGGTCGTAGAAGTCCTTCGTCGGTGAGGTGGAGAGCCCGACCTTGTCGGCGAGCTCCGCCTCACTCGGGGCGACCATCACCGTGCCGTCCGGGGTGATCACCACGGGCAGGGTCGACCCGTCGATCCCGGCCGCGTCGAGGAGGCGCTTGCTCTCCTCGTCGTCGACGCTCAGCCAGCGGTACGGCACCGCGTTGCGGGCGAGGAAGTCGCGGGCCGTGAACGACGGCGCCGACCAGCGGTGACCGATCACCCGGGTCTCGTCGCTGGACGGCTCCGGGGTCGTCTTCCACAGGTCGAGCATCGCGTCGACGACCGGGTAGAGCTTCTCCTCCGGTGGGTTCCACGGTTTGAGCAGGTAGTGGTCGAGGTCGACCACGTTGATCGCCTGGATCGCGGCGTCGGTGTCGGCGTACGCCGTCAGCAGGACCCGGCGGGCGAGCGGGAACAGGTCCATCGCGGCCTCGAGGAACTCGATGCCGGACATCTGGGGCATCCGGTAGTCGGCGAGCAGCAGGGCGACCGGTTCGCCGCGCAGCTTGAGCTCGCGCAGGGCCTCCAGCGCCTGGGACGGGTGCTCGGCCCGGACGATGCGATGCTCCTCGCCGTACCGACGGCGAAGGTCACGGGCGATCGACCGGGAAACACCCGGATCGTCGTCCACGGTGAGGATCACCGGGCGGGTCGTCGACGCTGTCATGCCTCCTTCATACCAGCGCAACACCACAAAGCGGGATCGGTAATCCACAGGCACTGGCCCGGTTCGCGGGGCTGGTCACGAACCGGGCCGGCCTGGGCGGGTCTCAGGGCAGAGCCGCGAGGTACGGCGCGTGGCTGTTCCGGAACTCCCAGTTGTAATAGCGGTCCCAGTTGACCGACCACGTCATCAGCCCGCGGAAGGCCGGTGAGGCACCCCCGCGAAGGCTGTAACCGCCGCAGTTCTGGCCCTTCACCAAGCAGTCGAACGCTTGATGAACGGCTGCCGGGGCGGTGTAGCCGTTGCCCGCGCTGACCGCCGCCGGGAGCCCGAATCCGATCTGGTCCTCGCGCAGCCCGGGAAAGGTCTGACCAGTATTGGCGACCGGGAACCCGGCCTTGACCATGTCGGTCATCGCGATGTGGAAATCGGCTCCACCCATGGTGTGGTACTGGTTGTCGAGCCCCATCACCGGACCGGAGTTGTAGTCCTGGACGTGCAGCACCGTCAGGGCGTCCCGCAGTGCGTGGATCACCGGCAGGTAGGACCCGGTCCGGTTGTCGCCGCCACCCGCACCGCCGTAGAACTGGTAGCCGACCTGCACGAAGAACGTCTCTGGTGCCATCGTCAGCACGAAGTTCGCGCCGTACTTCGCCTTCAGCGTCTTCAGCGCCGAGATCAGGTTGACGATCACCGGGGTGGTCGGGTTGCGGAAGTCGGTGTCACCGGAGTTGAGGTACAGCGAGTGGCCCTCGAAGTCGATGTCCAGCCCGTCCAGGCCGTACCGGTCGATGATCGCGCTGACCGAGCTGACGAACGCGTCCCGGGCCGCGGTGGTGGTGAGCTGCACCTGCCCGTTCGCGCCGCCGATCGAGATCAGCACCTTCTTCCCGGCCGCCTGCTTGGCCCGGATCGCCGCGATGAACTCCGCCTCGCTCTCGACGTTCGGGCACTCACTCGCCGGACAGCGGTTGAATCGGATGTCCCCGGACGTGACCGACGTCGGTTCGCCGAAGGACAGGTTGATGATGCTCCACTCACTCGGTACGTCGGCCATCCGCACGTACCCCGAGCCGTTGGCGAAGCTCGCGTGCAGGTAGCCGATCAGCGCGTGCTTCGGCAATCCGGTGCTCGCGCAGCCGCCCGTCGTACCTGTCGTCCCCGCTGACTTGGCCGACTCACCGACGCTGTTGTACGCCGCCACCGTGTACGTGTGACTGCTACACGTCTGCAGTCCGCTGAGGGTGGCCGTCATACCGGTGACGGTCTGTACGACGTTCGAGCCTTCGTAGACGCGGTAGCCGGTGACTGTGCCGGTGGCTGCTGACCAACTCAGTGAGATGGCGCTGTTCGTCGTACCGGTGATGGTCGGCGTGCCAGGAGCACTCGGAGCGCCCGGAGTACCGCCCGGACCATCCAGACTGATGTCGTCAGCCTGGTACGCCGGTTGGCCGTACCAGCCATGCACGTAGATCTGAGCCGACGTCTGACTGGCGCCAGTAGTAAAGGACAGAGTCAGCTGCGTGTAGCTGGCGGCAGACGGCGTCCAGGTCGACGTGCCGCCGGTGACACCGAGGTAGACGTACGACCCACGCACCCAGCCCGACAACGTGTACGACGTACCCGGCTGCACGGACACGGTCTGGCTGCACTGCGCGAAGTCGGAACTCGACACCGCTCCGTTCAGCGCGTGGCTGCCGCTGCGGACCGGATTGGTGACGACCGATCCGCCGGAGCAGGTCCAGCCACTCAGTGAGCCGGTCTCGAAGCCGGGATTGGACAGGATGTTCGCGGCCTGGGCCGGCACCGTGATGCCGGTCAGCAGGACCCCGACGACAACAACAAGCCATCGTGCACGCATCGGACCTCCTCGAAGGTCCATTTAGTAGAGACGCTCCATAACTAGAGGTCAATGCGTTCGCAGTTCAACAAGGGTGCCGAGTTGCTCCGCCGCGGCTACAACTTCGTCGACGGTTCGGACGGTCTCGGCCGG
>NZ_JBFAKS010000067.1:0-31907 GCF_040655855.1 Kribbella sp. NPDC050281
AGAGTTGTTGTTGTATTTGGACGATTGGCGCAGCGGTAGCGCGCTTCCCTGACACGGAAGAGGTCACTGGTTCGATCCCAGTATCGTCCACGAAGTCGATAGGCGACGTGTGTCCGCGGAAGGCGCGGACCGGGTCGCCTTCGTCGTTTGTGCGGCAGCGCTTCGCTCGCCGCGGGCGGGGGCTCCGCCACCCGCACCCCCTGGCGCCTTCGCTTCGCTCGGCTTGCTGGGGTTGGGCGCCGCGTGGACGGTTCCGGCGTTGGTTGCGCGCCGATTGAGGGTTCCGGCGGTGGTTGCTCGCCGCTCGAAAGGTTCTGGGCGGTGGTTCGGCGGCGCCGGAATGGTTTTGGTCGGTCGGGAGGCAGCTCCGGGTGGGTGGGGTTAACCGGTCGCGGTTGGGGGTTGCGGGTTGTAGCTTCCTGGGGGTGATGGGTTTGGTGAGGACTGAGCGGTTGGAATTGCGGTGGGCGGGGGTGGGGGATTTCGCGGCGTTGTGTGAGATGTGGACCGATGAACTGGTGGGGCAGTACATGGGGGACTACGGGCCGCGGGATGAAGAGGCTGTGCGGGCTTGGTTGACGGGGTTTGTGGATGACGGGACGCATGTGCAGTTCAGTCTCACGCGGCGGTCCGATGGTGAGGTGGTGGGGTGGCTCGGGATGGGGCAGAGCGAGGAGCCGGTGGCGGACTGGAGCTTCGGGTACGCCGTACGGGCGGCTCATCGTGGGCAGGGGTACATGACTGAAGCGTTGACCGCGGGACTCGAGTACTGCCATGACGAGTTGGGCGTCGCGAGTTTGTGGGGTGAGTGCTTCGTGGGGAACGGTGCTTCCGCGCGGGTGATGACTGGTGCGGGGATGGTGGAGATCGAGCCTGTTGAGCGCAGCCGGCGGTTCCGTATCCCGGCGGTGTCCTGATGATCGATCAAACCCAGGTCGATGTTGCGGTGCACCCCGATCTCGATGAGTTGGTGCGGTTGGAGTCGCAGCTCTTCAGTGAGGATGCTGGAGTTCACGACCCTCAGGTTGATGTCTCCTGGCCGACGAGGCATGGGCGCGAGGATTTCGCTCGGCTGATCGATCTCGACTCCGCACTGGTGCTTGTCGCGCGGCGCGAAGGTGTGGTGGTCGGTCATCTCGTTGGATACCTGACGGCACCTTCGCCGACACGCTTCGGACGGCGTACTGCGGAGATACGCAGTCTCTATGTGGACAGCGCTTCTCGCGCGAGCGGCGTGGGGCAGGCGCTGGTCGGCCGATTCAGTGCGTGGGCGCGAGAGAACGACGTGACCAGCGTCAGTGTCACGTCGTACGTCGCGAATCACAGTGCGCGAGCGTTCTACAGCCGGCTCGGGTTTGCCGAGCGTAGCGTTGTCTTTCAGGCCGTCCTCGGAGACTGAGCGAGCCGTAGCCCCAGGTCCTCGATGGCAAAGGTGGGGTGGGAGCGGCGGCGGACGGTGGATCCGATAGAGCGCGGTGGGTCGGCATGGCCGCCACCTCGGAAGATTCTGTAGGCGCCGTAGGTGGCGGGGTCGTACAGGTCCCAGCACCACTCCCAGACGTTGCCGAGCATGTCGTGAAGGCCCCACGCGTTGGGCGTCTTCAGGCCGACCGGATGCGCGACACCGCCTGAGTTCCCGGCGTACCAGGCGATGTCCTCGAGCGGTCCATAGCGGTACGCCGGAGTGCCCGCGGTGCAGGCGTACTGCCACTCGGCCTCGGTGGGCAAGCGATAGCCGGATGAGCTCCAGTCGCACGTGACCTCCGACCCGTCCACCACATAGGCGGCGGGCAGCCCAGCCTCCTCCGACAACTCGTTGCACAAGGCAATGGCGTCGTACCAGCTGATCTCGGTAACAGGTACGCCATCCGAACCAGCGACGGGACAGCAGGCCAACCGGAAGGCGGACAACGACACCTGCCAGCGGGTGCCGAGGCGGTCGTCCCGGAGGGCGATGGTTCCCGCAGGAATGTCGACCATGGTGGGCATCGGGCAACCCTAGGGCCGTCAGTAGTAGCGGCGGAGGTCCGGCCAGAGGGTGGACCATGGCGCGCCGGGGGAGTCGCACAGGACCAGGGCGGTGCCGTCCTCGTCGTTCGAGACGATGTTGTCGATCGTCCCCACCTGCTCGCAATCGCGGAAGTGCGCCTCGAACGTCGGCGACCGCTCCTGCTCGACGAGTACCACTGGACCGGTGTTGCTGTCCGGCGGCCGCTCCCAGTCCGCGAAGCTCATATGACCCGAGTACGCCGGCGGCAGCCCGTGCGAAGGCCCGAAGCGCCGCAACGCGCCCGCCTCACCGTAGTTGCCGGCGAAGATCGTCGCGGACCCCTGCTGCTCCGAGGGGATCCGATTCCACACGTCAGCGACAGCAGTCGCCATCTCCGGCCACCCGATCTGCTCGCCCTGCTCCTTGTTCACCGGAATGACGAAGTCCACCGCCGAAGCCGGCAACACAGGCAACGTGAACAGCGCTGACGTGACTGCGGCCAGCGCGAGTCCAGCGGCGACGATCGATCGCCGCCACGCGAGCACCGGCTCAACCCCGGCCGCCACCAGCACGAGCAGCAGCGGCAAGGCGTAGTACGACTTCCCGCCGACGGCCAGTACGACGAGGCACAGCAGGGGATAGGCCAGCGCGACGGACCGTGCCCACGGCATCCGCCACATCTGGCGGAACCCGGCCACCCACACCGGCACCAGGAACGGCGACAACTGCAGGATCTGGAGCGGGATGAACATGATCCGGTTCTCGGTCCCGTCGTCCTCGCTGATGCCGCCGGCGACAGTGAGCTGCGGCCAATCGTGCTGGAACTGCCACAGCACGTTCGGCAGCGCGACAACCCCCGCGACCCCGACACCCGCCAGCAGCCACCACGAACGCAGTACCTCACGCGGACCGACGATCAACACCGCGATAAGCAACGCACCGATCGGCAGCACCACGAGGTACTTGTTCTCCAGCGCGATCCCCGCGGTGAGTCCGAGCGCGAGCCACCACCGGCCATCGGTCGTTCGCAGCAGCTTGATCGTGAAGAGCGCGATCAGCATCCAGGCGAGCAGGTCGTACGTCGCAGTCGACACCAGATGCCCGACGCCGAGCACGAACCCGGACACCGCCGCACAGATCGCGGCCAGCAGTTGGCCGCGCCGCTCGCTCCCGAACTCCCGCGCGATCAGTGCGACCACCACGATCGTGATCGCACTGGCCACCGTCGACAGCACCCGCAGCCCCATCGGAGTGTTCCCGAACACTTCGGTTGAGATCCGAGCGAGCAACGGTGTCAGCGGGGGCTGGTCGACGTATCCCCAGTCGAGATGTTGCCCGGCGACCATGAAGTAGAGCTCGTCGCGGTGGTACCCGTACCGCCCGGACAAGGCCGTCAGAACGACGGCCACGACCCCCGCGACGGCGTACACGGGAACAGCAGCGAATGCAGGCACCGGCGGGCGCGTGGCGGTCATGCCCGAATGCTGACAGCCCGAAGGGTCCCGAACCACCCCGATTCACCCGGAGGAAACCCCGGTTGCTGCGCGGTTGGCATGCCATCGCGCATGATCTGATATGTCAACCGGACAACGTGAGGGGAGAGGCCGTGGCGCTGCTCTACGAGCGGATCAGTGCACATGTGCTGGAGCAGATCCGGCGTGGTGCGTTGCGGCCCGGTGACCGGGTGCCGTCGGAGATGGAGCTCGCGGCGGAGTTCGAGGTCAGCCGCATCACGTCCAAGCGGGCGCTCGAGGTTCTGCGGGAGGCAGGTCTGGTGGAGCGGATCCGCGGCAAGGGGACGTTCGTCGTACGCCATCTGCCCGACCTGACCGGTGTCACCGTGCCGCTGCGGGGCCGGGTGCCGCGGCCGAGGCCGGACGCCCGCTCGATCGCTCTCGTCATCCCGGATGTGTCCGAGGCGTACGGCCTGGAGTTGCTGTGCGCGGTCGAGGAGCGATGCGCCGAGTACGGCGCGCATCTGATCGTACGGCGGACGCACGGCCGGCAATCCGATGAGGAGAAGGCCGTGGACCTCCTGGTGGCGACCGGTGAGGTGGACGGTCTGATCGTGTTCCCGGTTCACGGCGACTTCTACAACGCCAGCCTGCTCCGGCAGGTGCTGGACGGCTATCCGGTCGTGCTGGTCGACCGCCACCTGTCCGGGATCCCCGTCGCGGCGGTCCACACGGACAACGTGGCCGCGGCGAAGGCCCTCACTGAGCGGCTGCTCGACCAGGGACACCGGCACATCGCCTTCGTGTCTCCGCCTCCCGTGAACACGTCGTCGATCGAGGACCGGCTGGAGGGGTTCCGGTCCGCGTTCGGCGACCGCGGTCAGGCCTACGAGCTGACCGATCTGCGCAGCACTCTGCCCGGGTCCACGACGACGGAGAGTGTCGAGGCGGATGTCGAGGTGATCCGCGCGTTCCGCGAGCGGCTGCCTGAGGTCACAGCGTACTTCGCCTGCGAGTACAACCTGGCCCGGATGACGGACCGAGCGCTTGGCGGCGACCGTGTGGTCGCCTGCTTCGACTCACCGGGTGACTCGATCGGCGGGCCGCCGTACCTGCATGTCCGGCAGGACCAGGAGGAGATGGGTCGGAGGGCGGTGGACCTGCTGCTCGCCCGGCTTCGCGGTGAAGAGGTGCCGAACCTGACCATGGTCCCGTTCGAGCTGGTCGATGCTGAGGGCAACGGGTAGCAGACCTGACTTTCGGCAGTACGGCGATGTCGGGGTGACTGTGTAGCGTCTGGGGCATGAACTGGCGGCGCCTGGGAGACGTCGGCCTGTGGGCCGCGCTGAGCTTCCTCGTGCTCGCGGAGAGCGGTGCCCGTGGCGATCCGTACTGGATGCGGGCCGCCTTCATCGCGACGCTGTTCGTGGCGGTCTTCGTCCGTCGACGCTGGCCACTGGTCGCGCTCGCCGCCGTCGCCTGGGCGGAGATCGTCGTCCTGGCCTTCGCGCTCGGCACGCAGAACGGCGTTCAGGTCGCGTTGGTCCCGGCGATCACCTTGATGAGCTACCTGGCGGGTCGCCGGGAGACTCAGCTGAAGCACTTCGTCATGGTGTGCAGCTGGTCGCTGCTCGGCGGACTGCTCCTCGCTCTGGTGGTGCAGCGTGAGCAGCACGCCACCGAAGCGGTGCTGAGCTGGCTGGTGATGCTGCTGCTCGCATTGCTTCTGGTCGTGCTCCCGTGGCTGGTCGGGCGGTACCGCGCGCAGCAGGCTCTGCTCGCCTCGGCCGGCTGGGACCGGGCGGAGCGGATCGAGCGCGAGCAGCGGATGGCGATCGATCAGGAGCGACTGCGCGAGCGGTCCCGGATCGCCCAGGACATGCACGACTCGGTCGGCCACGAGCTGAGCCTGATTGCCCTCCGCGCCGCCGCCCTTGAGCTCGACCCGTCCCTGCCGGAGGAGCACCGGCAGGCCGCAACCTCGTTGCGTGAAGCAGCCGCCACGGCGACCGATCGGCTCGGCGAGATCATCGGCGTACTGCGGGACTCAGACGCGCCGACGGTGCCACGTGACGAGAGCGTGCCGTCGCTGATAGAGCGGGCGGCCGAGTCTGGTCTCGAGGTCCGTCTGATCGAGGAGGGTGACGGCGAACTGTCACCAATGGTGGATCGCGCCGTGCACCGCATCGTCCAGGAATCACTGACGAACGCGAGTAAGCACGCACCCGGAGCCGCGGTCACCGTGACCGTGACGCGCGCGGACGACGACGTGCGCGTGCAGGTCCTCGACACCGGCGCACAGCGGCCGGTCCAGTCGGTTCCCTCGAGCGGACGCGGCCTGGACGGACTGCGCGAACGCGTCCGGCTCGTCGGCGGGTCGCTCACCGCGGGGCCACGGAGCGGCGGTGGGTTCGAGGTGATGGCGACGATGCCGCGAGCAGGCGGCCGGCCCGAGCCCGAAGCACCGCCGATGTCTGCCGCGCAAGCGGAACGAGCCACGGTACGACGCAGTGCGCGACGCGGTCTGGTCACGGCCGTCGCCGCACCGCTGATCCTCGGAGCGGTCGTCGGCGTGGTTGCCTTGGGCTACTACCTGATCGCCGGCTACAACTCGATCCTGCGCCCCGGCCAGTACGACGCTCTGACCATCGGGCAGCCGGAGGACGACGTGGAGAAGGTGCTCCCGGCGATGCAGATGATCGACCCGCCCAGCGAGGGCTACACGGCCCCGGCCGGCTGGTCCTGCCGCTACTACAGTCCGGACGTCCCGTTCTCGATCACCTACGTCTACAGGCTTTGCTTCGCCGACGGGAAGCTGGTTGCCAAGGCGGTCGTGCAGAGCGGCTCCGTCGTACCGACCCCCGAAAGCACAGGATGACGACATGATCAGGGTGCTGCTGGCCGACGACGAGGCGATGGTGCGGGCGGGGGTCCGCGCGATCCTCGACACCGACGAGGCGATCGAGGTCGTTGCCGAGGCAGCCGATGGGGCGGAGGCGGTCGAGCAGGTCCGGCGGCACCGGCCCGACGTGGCGGTGCTCGATATCCGGATGCCGCGGATGGACGGTCTTGCGGCCGGCGCCGAGATCCGCCGGACCGTGCCCGAGACCGCGGTGGTGATCCTGACGACGTTCTCCGAGGACGCGTACATCGCCCGCGCCCTGGGCGACGGCGCGAGCGGCTTCCTGCTGAAGTCGGGCGACCCCCGCGAGCTGATCGCCGGTCTCAAGGCTGTCGCGGAAGGTGCCGCCTATCTGTCGCCCCGCGTCGCCCAGCGGGTGATCGCCGAGCTGAGCACCGGCACCGGCGGTGGGGCGATGGCCCGAGCCGCGGCTGCCAAGGAGCAGGTCGCCGTACTGAGTCCGCGTGAGCTGGAGGTGCTGGGACTGGTCGGCGCGGGTCTGTCCAATGCGGAGATCGCCCGGCGGCTCTTCCTGGTCGAGGGCACCGTGAAGGCCTACGTGAGCGCGATTCTGCTGCGGCTGGCGGTCAAGAACCGGGTGCAGGCCGCGATCGTCGCCTACGAGGCCGGCCTGGTGACTGGTTGAGGGGTCAGATTCCGTGACCCGGTGGTGGTGCGACGCTCCGGGTGGTGACGTGGTGTGGACACCCGGTCATGGGATAGTGGACCTTCCCCGGGGACCTCACCTCCGGAATCGAAACCCAGCAACCCCAGGGGCCACCCGCCCCCTCTGACAGAATCGGGGACCCAGGTCGTGACCGACTCGCACAACTCCGGACAGCACAAGGACCGGGAAGCGGCGGCGGCCGAGGTCCGGAGAATGTGGCAACCGACGCCCTCCTGGACCCAGCCGGATCCGAACACGGCGCCCGCCGACGAGCCCGAGAAGCCCGACGAGCAGCCCGACGCGCTCTCCCAGGAGTTCCCGGGCGACGCGTGGTCCCGGCCCAACCAGCCGCCGCCCAGCCCGTCCTGGTCGCAGCCGGCGGCCGAGTCCGACACTCCCGACGAGTCCGACGACGCCGAGGCGGACAGCGCCGACGACCAGTCGTCCGGCCCTGCAGCCGGCGGTCAGGGCGACAGCGGTACGGCTCCGCAGGGTGCACCCAACAGCCCGGTGTTCGGCGGCTCGTCGTTCCAGGGCTCCGGCGCGGGCTACGGCGCCCCGGAGAACCCTCCGGCGACCGGTGGTCCCGCGCAGGGCGGCGGTCAGCAGCTGTCTCCGGCCGCGCAGCACTTCTTCCCGCAAGGCGTCCCCGGCCAGAACGTGCCGCAGCAGCGTGACGTCTCCTACCGCACCGACGAGCTGATCCAGGCGCTTCCGCTGCCTCGGGAGGCTCCGGCGGAGCGCGGCGTCCGCAGTGTGCTGAAGCTGCGTCCGGGCAGCGGCGAGCGGCTGGAGCGGATGGCCCGCGCGACCGCGGCGACGGCGTTCCGGCGCCCGGTGACGATCGTGGTGGCGAACCCGAAGGGCGGGTCAGGCAAGACGCCGACCACGCTGCTGCTCGCCGGTGCGCTCGGTCAGGCCCGTGGTGGTGGCGTAGTCGCCTGGGACAACAACGAACTGCGCGGCAACATGCACCTGCGCACGCACGACACGAACTCCCGGTCCACCGTCACCGACATGCTCCAGGCGATGCCGATGCTGACCCAGCCGGACGCCCGGCTCGGCGACGTGGCGGCGTACCTGCGGCACCAGGTCGCCGGGCAGTACGACGTCCTGACCTCGGCGACCACGACGTACGCGCAGATCGAGGCCAAGGACTTCGACCAGATCCACCGGTTGCTGAGCCGGTTCTACAAGGTGCTCGTGATCGACACCGGGAACAACGAGGGCTCCAGCAACTGGCGCGAGGCGATGAAGGCGGCCGACGCCCTCGTCATCCCGATCAAGTGGAAGAGCCTGTCCTGCGCGGCCGCCGTGCAGATGCTGGAGGAGCTCGACAACCAGGGCCCGGAGGCGCAGCGCCTGATCCGCCGTGCGGTGATCGCGGTGTCGAACGGTCCCGGCGACGTGAACAAGGAGGTCGAGAAGCAACTCCGGCCGTACTTCGAGTCGCGCGCGGCCGCCGTGGTCGACATTCCGACCGACCAGCACATCGCGGCCGAAGGCCCGCTGGACCACTCCGCCCTCCAGCCGACCACCCGCCGCGCAGGCCTGGCGCTGGCAGCAAAGGTGTCGGAGCAGATCACCATCGCCCTGAACGTTCCGCGGTAAGCCGTGCCGAAGTCGCCCGGACCTTCATGATCCGGGCGACTTCGTCGTTCCTCCCGTGCCGGGATCAGACGGCTCGCTGGCGGGTTGTGTACTGGCTGACCGGATACAAGGCGCCAGGCCTGGAACAACCCGGTAGCGAGTCCGCCGATCAGGCGTCGCGGTGGGACAGGATCCGCGAGCCGAGGGCGAGACCCAGGACGGCCCAGGCGATCAGGAGAACCGCGCTCAGAGTTGGGGAGAGTGGGTCGGTTGTGCCGGTCAGGTAGTTCTGGCCGGCGCCGCCCGGGAGCAGGGCCGCGATCCACACGAGTGCGCGGATCGAGCTCTGGCCGAGCATGAGCGGGACGACCATGAGCAGGAGGAAGGCCACCGTCAGCGTTCCCGCCGTACTGCGGACGACCCAGGCGATCCCGGCCGCGAACAGCCCGGCTGTCGTCGCGTAGAAGGCGACCGACAGCAGGTCGACCGCCAGTGCGCTCGCGCTCCAGTCGGCCCACGAGCCCGCGGCCAGGCCGCCGGCGAGAGCTGCGACGCCGGCGAGCACCAGGCCGTAGACGAACAGGACCGGTGCGAGCACGATCGCCTTCGCCAGTACGACGTTCCGCCGTACTGGAGTCCACTGCAGGGTCGAGCGGATGCTGCCGGTCGCGTACTCGGACGTGACGGTCAGCAGGGCGAAGGCGGCGACCACCACCTGCACGATCATGATGACCGAAGCGCCGAACTCACCGACGGCCTCCGTCTGCGCGACCTGCCCCGGCTCCAGATGGGCGCTCGTGTACGCGAGGTTGAAGCCGAACTGCAGGCCGAGAAGCGTAGTCAGCACCAGTGCTGCCGCGAGGTTCAGCCAGCTCGACCGGACTGTCCACAGCTTGGTCCACTCCGAACGCACCGCGTCCGGGAGACCGGTCCCCAGGGTGACAACCGCCGTACTCACCGCTCACCTGCTTCCACGAGTTCAGCTTCGGGCTCGACGTGAGCCCTCTTCTTGTTCAGTCGGTGCCGGACGAGCTCCACGATCAGCGTGACCGCCAGCGCCAGCGCGATGCCGAGGATCACGCCCTTCAGCGGGTTGTCCTCGAACGCTTTCCCGCCGATGTAACCGACCAGGGTGCAGTACAGGCCCCAGCTGACGGCCGCGATGGCGGCGAAGGACGAGAACTTGCGCAGCGGGTACCGCACCGATCCCATCGTCAACGTGACCGCGGTGCGCCCACCCGGCACGTACCGAGCGACCACGAGTACGAGTCCGCCGCGGTCTGCCAGTGCCCGCCGAGCCCACAGCACGGCCGCGTGCCGTTTGGTCCCTGGCTTCATCCGATCGAGCAGCCGGCCGCCGGCGCCGCGGCCCAGCGCGTAGGACACGTGGTCGCCGACGAAGGCACCGACGGCGGCGGCCGCGATCACGGCGTACAGGTTGGGTTCACCGTTGGCCGCCACGAACACGCCCGCGGTGACCACGAGTGTCTCGCTGGGGATGGCCGGGAAGAACCCGTCCAGGGCGGCGAAGCCCCACAGCGCCACGTAGATCCACCACGAGGACATCAACTCCTCGGCGAAATGCAGGATCGCGGAGCTCATGACGCCACCGCCACGCCGTACTGGACGCTGTCCGCGGTGAGCTCCATGTACGCCTCCTCCAGCGAGGCCCGCTGTGTCTGCAACTCGTGCAGCCGTACGCCGAGCTCGTACGCCAGATCTCCGACCCGCTCCGCCGTTACGCCGGTCACGATCAACCGGCCGTCCGTGGACTCGACCCGCTCCGCCTCCGCGACGAGCCGATCCCGCAGTACGGCGAGCTGTGCCCGATCGGGGACGCAGACGGCGACCGTGGTGCGCGACGACCGCGCGATCACGTCCGCGACCGGAGCGTCGGCGATCAGCCGGCCGCGCCCGATCACGACGAGCTGGTCGGCAGTCAGCTGCATCTCGCTCATCAGGTGGCTGGAGACGAACACTGTCCGGCCCTCCGCCGCGAGCGAGCGCATCAGCCCGCGGACCCAGCGGACGCCGTCCGGGTCGAGGCCGTTCACCGGCTCGTCGAACATCAGCACCTCGGGGTCGCCGAGCAGCGCACCGGCGATGCCGAGACGCTGTCCCATGCCGAGCGAGAACTGTCCGGCGCGCTTGCCGGTGACGGAGTCCAGGCCCACGACGGACAGGACCTCGTCCACCCGGCTGACCGGGAGACCGTTGCTCCGGGCCATCGCGATCAGGTGGTTGCGCGCGGACCGCCGCGGGTGCAGCGCCTTGGCGTCGAGCAGTGCGCCGACCTTGGTGAGCGGTGCCGGCCAGTCGGCGTACGGGCGGCCGTCGACCAGGGCAGTGCCCTCGGTCGGTGCGTCGAGGCCGAGGATCATCCGCATCGTGGTCGACTTGCCGGCGCCGTTCGGGCCGAGGAAGCCGGTCACCCGGCCGGGGGAGACGGTCAGGTCGAGCGAGTCCACCGCGCGGGTGTCGCCGTACCTCTTGGTGAGTCCTTCGAGCGTGATCACGCTGGGGGCCCTTCTGGAACGGATTGGTCTCTCGAACCTAGGAATCCGGGCACCCCTGGCACATCGGACGATGGGCGTCGGCGACCCCCTACTTTCGTCAGGTGGCCGGACCTGTGGATACGCCGTCGGGCCGTGGGTCGCGACTCGATACCATCTGTGGCGTGACCGGCATCTCGGCCGGTCGGCAAACTCGAGGAGTGAACGTGCCGGAAGTCAAGGTCCATCTGATCGGCGTCGAGGGCGAGGCTGAGCGGAGTGTGACCGAGACGACGACGATCGGGGAGCTGTTCGCCGCAATCTTCGGCCAGGACCGCTCCGCCATCGCCGCCCGCGTCAACGGTGAGCTCCGGGACCTGTCGCGGGTGGTCGCCGACGGCGACGAGATCGAGCCGGTGAAGGCGTCGTCGGAGGACGGCCGGGCGATCATCCGGCACTCGACCGCGCACGTGCTCGCCCAGGCGGTGCAGGACCTGTTCCCGGAGGCGAAGCTGGGCATCGGCCCGCCGGTCGAGAACGGCTTCTACTACGACTTCGACGTGCCCACCCCGTTCACCCCGGACGACCTGGGCAAGCTCGAGAAGAAGATGCAGCAGATCATCAAGGAGCGGCAGCGGTTCACCCGCCGGGTGGTCTCCGACGACGACGCGCGGACCGAGCTCGCGACCGAGCCGTACAAGCTCGAGCTGATCGGGATCAAAGGCTCGGCGGCGGACGCGGCCGAGGGCGCGAGTGTCGAGGTCGGCGGCGGCGAGCTGACCATCTACGACAACGTCCGGCGGGACGACTCCGTCGCCTGGAAGGACCTGTGCCGCGGCCCGCACGTGCCCGCGACCGGCTACCTGGGCAACTTCAAGCTGATGCGGACCGCCGCGGCGTACTGGCGGGGGAGCGAGAAGAACCCGCAGCTCCAGCGCATCTACGGGACGGCGTGGGAGTCGCGCGACGAGCTGAAGGCGTACCTGAACCGGTTGGAGGAGGCCGCCAAGCGCGACCACCGCAAGCTCGGCAGCGAGCTCGACCTGTTCAGCTTCCCCGACGAGATCGGTTCGGGACTCGCGGTGTTCCACCCCAAGGGCGGCGTACTGCGCAAGGTGATGGAGGACTACTCCCGCCAGCGCCACGTCGAGGACGGCTACGAGTTCGTCTACTCGCCGCACATCACCAAGGCGCAGCTGTTCGAGACCTCGGGCCACCTGGACTGGTACGCCGACGGCATGTACCCGCCCATGCACCTGGACGAGGAGCGGGGCGCGGACGGGCAGATCCGCAAACAGGGCCAGGATTACTACCTGAAGCCGATGAACTGCCCGATGCACAACCTGATCTACGGCGCCCGCGGCCGGTCCTACCGGGAGCTGCCGCTGCGGTTGTTCGAGTTCGGCACGGTCTACCGGCTGGAGAAGTCCGGCGTCGTGCACGGCATGACCCGGGCCCGGGGCTTCACCCAGGACGACGCGCACATCTACTGCACCCGCGAGCAGATGCGCGACGAGCTGCGCAAGCTGCTGACCTTCGTGCTCGGCCTGCTCGCCGACTACGGCCTGGACGACTTCTACCTCGAGCTCTCGACCAAGAACCCGGACAAGTTCGTCGGCTCCGACGAGGTCTGGGAGGAGGCGACCGAGACGCTGCGCGAGGTTGCCGAGGGCTCCGGTCTCGAGCTGGTCCCGGATCCGGGCGGCGCCGCGTTCTACGGCCCGAAGATCTCGGTCCAGACCAAGGACGCGATCGGCCGGACGTGGCAGATGTCCACGATCCAGCTGGACTTCAACCTGCCGGAGCGGTTCGAGCTGGAGTACACCGCGCCGGACGGGTCCCGGCAGCGGCCGGTGATGATCCACCGCGCGCTGTTCGGCTCGATCGAGCGGTTCGTCGCCGTGCTGACCGAGCACTACGCCGGCGCCTTCCCGCCCTGGCTGGCCCCGGTCCAGGTGGTCGGTATCCCGGTCACCGACGGCCACGTGGACTACCTGTACGACGTCGCCGCGCAACTGAAGGCGCAGGGGATCCGGATCGAGGTCGACTCATCCGACGACCGGATGCAGAAGAAGATCCGCAACGCCCAGAAGTCCAAGGTGCCGTACATGCTGATCGCCGGCGACGACGACATGGCCGCCGGGTCGGTGTCGTTCCGCTACCGCGACGGCACGCAGAAGAACGGCGTACCGATCGCCGATGCGGTGAGCGAGATCGTGGAGGCCGTCCAGAAGCGCGTCCAGGTATGACGGGTTCCCCCGACCAACCGTCCGCCGGCGATCAGGGCGGCGTACCGGAGTCGCCGTACGCGCCCGATGAGGTGGTTGTGCAGGACGGGGTCGGGGTGCCGGATCCGTTCATGCGGTTGTGGACGCCGCACCGGATGGCCTACATCGAGGGGGAGAACAAGCCGACCAGTGGTGCGGCCGGGTCGGGTTGCCCGTTCTGCCGGTTGCCGGGGTTGCCGGATGCCGACGCGCTGATCGTGCACCGGGGCGAGGCGGCGTACGCGGTGCTGAACCTGTACCCGTACAACCCTGGCCATCTGATGGTGGTGCCGTACCGGCATGTCGCGGACTACACGGAGTTGACCGACGCGGAGGTCAGGGACGTCTCGGAGCTGACCCGGCAGGCGATGCAGGCGGTCCGGACGGTGTCGGGCGCGCACGGCTTCAACATCGGCATGAACCAAGGCGAGATCGCCGGCGCCGGGATTGCCGCCCACCTGCACCAGCACGTGGTGCCGCGCTGGGCAGGCGACACCAACTTCATGCCGGCGATCGCCCACACCAAGGTGCTGCCGCAACTCCTGTCCGAAACCAGGGCCTTGCTCGCCAAATCCTGGCCGTAGGCGGGTCAGCGCAGGAAGAGCGGCATCATCGGGTCGACGATGCCTTGGAGCGTGGTGAGGGGGACCACGCGGGGTGGGTTCGTCAGGCCGGTGACGCGGACGACGCGGCGGCCGAGGCGGAAGACGAGTTCGCCCTTGTCCGGGAGGTAGTAGCCGGGCTGGCCGACCGGCGCGAGCTGTGGTGGAGGCGTCCGCTCCGCCTCCGGGATCGTCGGCTGGTCGAACGCCTCGACGATCGACACCGTCGCGTCGTACGTCCCCCAGATGCACGTCAACGCACCACGGACCCGATAGTCCCGCCGCAGCTGCACCTGCGCCCCGGCGAACTCCTCGGCCTGCGAGTTCGACAGCTGGCACGCGGCGTCGGTCTGCCGAGCGTTCCGCAGCGACGTCGGTACGGCGTCCCGCGTCGCCAGCGCGATCGCGACCGCCTTGGCGCGGTCGATGCCGTCGGCGGTACTGCGATCGATGCCGCCCGCAGGCGTGATGCGGACAGCCCGGTCGCCGACCGTGAACACCATCCGGGACTCGGTGATCAGGGCGCTCGGTCCGAGTTCGGTCAGAGGCTCGACCTTGCCGGCGCCGGTGAGCAGCCGGTTGAGCGAGTCGGGCTGGCGGGGGAGCGCGGTGACACCGATCGTGACGACCCGGTCCTCGAGAAGCAGCGTGCACAGGTCCATGGCCGGCAGGCCGCCGTCGTTCCAGGCGTTCGGTTTCGCGGTGACGGGCACGCGCAGCTGGGTGGTCAGTGTTCTGGTGATCGCCGTACACACCTGTGGTCCCGGTGCCCCCGCCGTACCGTCCAGGCCCTCGGCCTGCGGGGGCGCGATGGCTGTCGGGACCACGGCGGGCGGCTGCGTCGGCACGGTGAGCGGACGGGAGCCGTCGGCCTTGCGTGCGACCGAGCAGCCGGAGGTCAGCAGCGCCAGAGCCAGTGCACCAGCCAGTGCACTCGCCAGCGCGCCGCGGCTGAGCCGCGCCGTCCTCCGTCGCGTCCTCACACCGTCAGCATCGCGCGAAATCAGGTCTGTCGCAGGCGGAACGCCGTGGCTTGTCACCGGATGGTGATCCGGCTGGACTACGATCGGCCCGCCATGCTTAACAGATTCCGGCAGTTCTGGACCAAGGTGATCACGCCGATCGCCAAACTTCTGCTCAGGCTCGGCGTGACCGCTGACATGGTCACGCTCGTGGGCACGATCGGCGTGTGCGCGGGCGCGCTGATCTTCTTCCCGCGCGGCCAGCTGTGGCTGGGCGTGGTGATCATCACCTGCTTCGTGTTCTCGGACCTGATCGACGGCTTCATGGCCCGCACGTCGGGCACGTCGTCGAAGTGGGGGTCGTACCTCGACTCCACGCTCGACCGCATCGGCGACGGCGCGATCTACGGCGGCCTGGTGATGTACTACGCCAACTCACGCGCCGGCGACTCGACCCTGATGGCCGCGGTCACGCTGTGGGCGCTGGTGATGGGTGCGGTGACGTCGTACGCGCGGGCCAAGGCCGAGAGCCTCGGTCTGAAGGCGAGCGGTGGTCTGGCCGAGCGCGCGGACCGGCTCGTGTTCACCCTGGTCATCGCGTTCTTCTCCGACGTGTTCGACCTGCCGATCCTGCTGAAGATCGTGATCTGGGCGGTCGCTGTCGCCAGCACGATCACCGTGGTCCAGCGGTCACTGTCGGTCCGCAAGCAGGTCCTCGCCGACCCGGCCAACGCCGGCCTGGACACCCCGCCGCCGGCGACGGCCGAGCCCCAGGCCACGACCGAGTCCCACGCCACGGCCGAGCCCACGACCGAGCCCCCGGCCGAACCGGACCCGAAGAACTGAGGCATGGACGGCCTCCGTCAGCGGGCTGCCGATCTCGCGTTCGCCCTCGCCTGGGGGCTGGTCCGACGGCTGCCTGAGAAGACAGTCACCTGGTTGTTCCGCCACGCCGCGGATCACGTCGTACGCCGCAACGGTCGCGGCGTACGACGGTTGCGCGGAAACCTTGCCGTGGTCCGCCCGGATGCCACGCCGGCGGAGCTGGATGCGCTCACGCTGGCCGGAATGCGCTCGTATCTGCGCTACTGGCAGGAGGCGTTCCGGCTGCCCGAGTGGTCGGACCAGGAGGTCGTCGGCCGGGTCCGTACGGTCAACGAGAAGCTGCTCCGCGACGCTCACGCGGCCGGGCGGGGCGTGATCTGCGCGCTGCCGCACCTGGCGAACTACGACCACGCCGGCGCCTGGGCCGGTCTGACCGGTATGCCCGTGTCGACGGTGGCCGAGCGGCTGAAGCCGGAGTCCCTGTTCGACCGCTTCATCGAGTACCGCAAGAAGCTCGGTATGGAGGTTCTCCCACTGACCGGCAGTGACCAGGACGTCGTCGGGATCCTGGCTGAGCGGCTGCAGGCGGGCGGGTTCGTCTGCCTCGTGGCCGACCGGGACCTGTCCGAGCGCGGCGTACCGGTGACGTTCTTCGGCCGTCCCTCGCGGATGCCGGCCGGTCCGGCCGCGCTGAGCCTGCGGACGGGAGCCCCGCTCATCCCGGCGACACTGCACTACGACGGGCCACGGCTGGTGATCACGTTCCACGACGCCATCGAGCCCGAGGGCGGTACCGCCGGGATGACCCAGCGCTGCGCCGACGCCTTCGCCGCCGGGATCGCCGCGCACCCCCAGGACTGGCACATGCTGCAGAGGATTTTCCTGGAAGAGTGAGAATCGTTCCGTGAGGATCGGTGTGGTGTGCCCGTACTCGCTGGGCACGCCCGGCGGGGTGCAGAACCATGTCCGCGACCTCGCCGAGGCCCTGCTCGGCGTCGGCCATGAGGTGTCCGTCCTTGCGCCGGTCGACGACTCCGACGCGGTCCCGCCGTACGTCGTCTCGTCCGGGCGCGCGGTCGGGGTCCCGTACAACGGCTCGGTCGCGCGGGTCACGTTCGGTCCCCGGACGGCGGCGCGGGTGAAGAGCTGGCTCGCCGACGGCCGGTTCGACGTGGTCCATGTGCACGAGCCGACGACTCCGAGTGCGTCGATCATCGCGCTCTGGTCGGCCGACGGCCCGTTCGTCTCGACGTTCCACACCTGGCAGGTCCGGTCCCGCGCGATGAGTGCCGCCGCCAGTCTGCTCCGGCCCGCGCTGGAGAAGATCGACGCCCGGATCGCGGTCTCGGAGAACGCGCGTTCGATGATGGTCCAGCACATCGGCGGCGAGGCGGTCGTGATCCCGAACGGTCTCTACACCGCGCGTTTCAAGGGGAGTCCCCGGGCGGAGTGGATGGGCGACGACGGCACGATCAGCTTCCTCGGCCGTCTCGACGAACCCCGCAAGGGCCTGGGCGTCCTGGTGAAGGCCGTCCCAGCGTTGATCGCGGAGCGGCCGGGGCTCAAAATCCTGGTCGCCGGGTCTGGTCAGGCGGACGAGGCGCGGCGCGCTGTCCCCGGGCGGTTCCGCGACAACATCCTCTTCCTGGGCGAGATCGACGACGACGCCCGCGCCGACATGCTGGCCGGCTCGGACGTCTATGTCGCGCCGCATCTGGGCGGCGAGAGCTTCGGCATCGTCCTGCTCGAGGCGATGGCGGCAGGTGCTCCCGTCCTGGCCAGCGATCTGGCCGCCTTCCGGCAGGTCCTCGACGGTGGCCGGCTGGGCGAGCTGTTCGAGCCGGGTAGCGCCGACGAGCTCGCTCGGCGTGCGCTCCGGCTCCTGGGCAGTCCCGACGACCGCGAGAAGCTTCGCTCCGCCGGACTGAGCGCCGTACCTCGGTACGACTGGTCGGTCCTGCTGCCAGAGCTCCTGTCGGTCTACGAACTCGTCGCGCGGCGCTAACGGCGATCGCGGAAGGCGTTGAGGAGTGCGCTGCGGGCGTCGCCTGGCAAGCCCTCGCCGGGCAGGTCGTTCAGGGTCTGCGAAGTCCGACGGATCTGGTCGAGGTAGCGCTCACACCCGTCGCACAGGGCGAGGTGGTCGACGAAGTCCTGGTCCGCCTCGGGACTCAGGGTCCCTTCGAGGAACGCCGTCACGCGCTCGACGAACTCACGGCACTCGAGATCGCTCATGACCCGTCACCTTCCCGCTGGTAGAACTCTTCCAGTCTGCCGCGCAGGAACGCCCGCGCGCGGTGCAGCAGCACCCGTTGGTTCGCCGCCGTGATTCCGAGCAGCTCGCACACCTCGTCGTACGGGCAGCCCTCGATGTCCCGCAGTACGACGACCAGGCGCTGGCGCTCCGGGAGTTCGGCCAGAGCCTCGGTCAGGTAGGAGCGGACCTCGGCGGTGAGCAACCCTTGCTCCGGCGACGGCCAGGCCGGCGGGTAGTCCCACCAGTGGCCAGGGAACGGATCGCCCGCCGGGCGGAACCGGCTCGGGTCCACGGTCGGCCCCTGGTCGTCGATGCTGCTCATCGGCACGACCTTGTGCTCGCGGGTGCCGCGGCGCTTCGCGGTGTTGGTGAGGATCCGGTAGACCCAGGTCTTCAGCGAGGACCGGCCCTCGAACCCGCCGATGCCCTCGATCACCGCGAGCCAGGTCTCCTGCACGACCTCGGCGGCCGACTCCTCGGTCGACACGAACGAGCGCGCCACCCGCCGCATCCCGCCGGACCAGCCGTCCAGGAGCAGCGCGAACACGTCCTCGTCGCCGGTCCGCAACCGCTCGAGGAGTACGTCGTCCGACGGCAGCCCAGCCATCATCGGCTCAGCGTACGGCGACCGCATGCCGCTGCACCCAGACGAGCGCGGCACCGGCGAGCGCGACCGCACCGGTGATCATCCAGCCCGACACGTAGACGCCGGCGTGCTTGCTCACGGCACCGAAGATCAGCGCGAACGGCGTGAACAGCAACCACGAGACGGCGCTGATCCCGGACGCCACCCCGGTCCGGATCGTCGACGGCACCGCGTCGTGCATGAGTTGGCTGAGGTGGATGCCGATCACTACGAGCAGCAGCGTCAGCGCGACCATGGCGGCGGTCAACGCGGCCAGGCTGCGGCTGGTCGTCATGGTCACGCACGCAGCCAGCATGGTGAGTACGACGATCGCCACGGACAGCGGTCGCTCGAGATGCAGCCGACTCGCGAGGAGTCCACCGACCCCGATCATCCCGACCAGCAGTGCCCAGAACGGTCCGTAGTACCCGGCCTCTGCCTTGAGCGTGACCAGCCAGAGCGGACCGAACTCGTACATCGCCTGCAAGATCATCGCCGACATGATGGTGGCCGCCGCGATCGGCACCAACCGCCCACGGTCGGTGATCGCGCGGTACGTGACCACGAGGTGATCCCGGAGCGAGGTCCGTTCGGTCGTCCGATGCAGCCGAGGCTCGCAGAACCGGCTCAGTGCGACGAGGTAGAGCGCTGCGAACGGCAGCGTGAGGAAGTACGTCGCCCGCGGTGAAAGCGCGGCTGCGATCCATCCGCCCGCCAACGCGCTTCCCACCAGGGCGACGCTCTCGACGAACCGGACCCAGCCGATCCGCCGCTCGTACTCCGCACCGTCACCGGTCTCCTCGACGACCACGTCGTACACCACTGCCTCGACGGTCCCGGAGTACATCGCGAAATAGATCCCCAGGATCAGCGCCGCCACGATGTAGGTGACGACGTTCTGGCTGATCGCGCCGATGAACACGCTCAGCAATAGAGCAACGCCAGCCACCATCAGCACGCCCCGCCGCGACCAGCGGTCCGCGAGGACGCCGGACAGCACCTCCATCACCGGCACGAGCGCGGCGTATGCGGCCGCCATCACTCCGATCGTGGCCGCATCGAACCCGATCCCGCTCATGAACAGCTTCTCGACCGGCACCCAGAGTCCGACGCCCTGCAGGAAGGTGGCCACCCACAGGGGCAGCAGCCGTCTTCGCAGCAGCGCGCTCTTGGGTTCGACGCACGGGGTGGTAGGAGCGGTGGCGATGGCTTGCGTCATGACGACTCCCAGGGCTGAGGTGTTCGGTCAGCCCTGCAGTGTCGTGAGGGTGCGGAAGCGTTACACCAGCTTCGCGGCGGTGGCTTGGATCTGGTCCATGTCGCCTGGGGTCGGGTGCCAGGGGAGCTGGAGCGGGTCGTCCTCGTACCGCGGGATGACGTGAAGGTGGGTGTGGAAGACCGACTGCCAGGCGGCCTCACCGATGCAGCTGAGCAGGTTGGCGCCGTCGGCGTCGAGGCGCTCGATCACCCGGCTGACCAGCGACTGCGCGAGCAACGTCGCGGCGGTGAGGTCCTCGACGCCTGCCTCGCGCAGATCGGTCGAGTGCGCTCGCGGAATCACCAGCAGATGCCCGGCGGTCGCCGGGTTGATGTCCATGAACGCGATCGCCCGCTCGGTCTCTGCCACCCGTGTCGCCGGAATGCTCCCAGCGACGATCCCGCAGAACAGACAGTTCGTCTCACTCATCGCCCCAGGCTAATGCCCGCCAGAGCAGTACACTGCGCGTGCCCAGATCGATGGCCCATCGAGGAGCCTCATGCCGGACGAATTGTTGCGCCCGACCATCGGCGCCGGTGTGGACATGTCGGTGCGCCCGTGGCGGCTGATGTCGCAGACGTACGTCGCCTTCTTCGGCGGGGTGATCGCCTCGACGGTGATCGCGTTCCTGAACGCCCGCAGGCTCGGCGTCGACGCGGCCAAGCAGCGCCTGATCCTGGGCGTCGGCGCGATCGGCCTGGCTGTGGTGATCGCGGCCTTCGCCGTCCTGAACACCGACGGTGACCTCGGCTCCGGCCTGCGGGTCGGGATCCGGGTCGTCGCCGTGGTGTGCTGCCTGATCCAGCTCCGGATCCAGCGACCGATGGACCGCGCGTTCCAGCTCCGCGGCACCGACTACGGCTCACTGTGGGGCACGGGCTTCGGAGTGACGATCGCCGGTGCGGTCGCCGAAGCCCTGATCCTGTTCCTTGTGACGGTGGCCCTGTGAACGAACCGACCGAGGCCCGCCTGCAGATGGCCGGCCACTGGCTGCAGATCGGCCACCCGGAGCGCACTCTCGACGAACTCCAGGGCCTGTGGGGCGACGCCGCGGTCGACTTCCGTGCGTACCTGTTCCGCGGCGCCGCCCTGCACGCGCTGGACCGCAACGCCGAGGCGATCGACGTACTGAAGGACGGCCTCGCTCAGCACGGCCCGTTCCTCCCGATGCTGCAGGTGCTGGGCTCCGCGCTGCGGTCCGAAGGACGTCTCCCGGAGGCCGAGGCCGCGTTCCTGCAAGGTCTCAGCCTGGACCCGAACGATCCCGATCTCCTGATCGGCTACGCCCGAGTGTGCCTGACCGCCGGCCAGGCGCAGAAGGCGAGCGCCCTGGTCGAGCGCGCCGCGTCGTACGCGCCGGAGAGCGCCGCCGTCTCGGCCGCCCGCGCTCAGGTCGCGTTCGCTCTCGGCAACGACCGCGACATGCACCGCCACAGCACGGAGGCTCTCTCGCACGACCCGGAGGACCCAGGCGCCCGCGCCCTGCACGGTACGTCGTCGATGCTCACGGGCGACTCGCGATCCGGCTACAGCTCGCTCGCCTCCGCCGCCGCGTCCCAGCCCGGCGACCCCGACCTCCGGGCCGCCGCGCGCGAGGCGAAGCTCATGAACCATCCGCTGATGGTGCCGCTGCGTCCGTTCCAGCGCTTCAACCCGCTGGTCGTCTGGATCGGCGCGGTAGCGATCATCTACGGCCTGCGCATCGTCGGGCTGGCCCCGCTGTCGTTCGCCTTCGCGATGGCCTGGCTGGCGTTCTGCGTGTACTCCTGGGTGGCGCCGCCGCTGGTCCGCCGCTGGATCAACAGGAAATGGGGCTCATGACGAACGATCGGATCGCCGCTCTGCGCAAGGCGGTCGACACCAACCCGGACGACGTACTGCTGCGGCTGGTCCTGGCCGAGTCGCTGGTGAGTGCCGGCGACACCGAGGAGGCCCTGGACCAGTACGTCGTGCTGCTCGACCAGCAGGGGTTGCCGGAGGACCAGTTCGTGCCGGTCGGTGAACTGGCCGCGGCCAACGGGCGGCTCGCACTGCTGCGGAGCCTGCTCGAGGCGGCTCGTCAGCAGGGCGTGGTCGAGGGGACCGGTCGCCTGCAGCAGCTCGTCGACGACATGATCGCCGAGCGCAGTGGCATCAAGATCAAAGTCGGTCCCGAGGCGGACGCGCCGCTCGAGCTGGACGCCCCGAAGGAGACCACGACTTTCGACCAGGTCGGCGGGATGGAGGACATCAAGCGGGTCATCCACCGGATGGTGATCCTGCCGCTGAGCCGCCCGGAGCTGTACGAGAAGTACGGCCGGAAGTCCGGCGGCGGTGTGATGCTCTACGGGCCGCCCGGCTGCGGGAAGACGCTGCTGGCCCGGGCGACCGCGGGGGAGTGCGGTCTACCGTTCATCAACGTCCGGATCGAGGACGTGATGGACCCGTATCTCGGGGTCTCCGAGCGCAACCTGCACGCCGCCTTCGAGCGTGCCCGGGCGAATGCGCCGTGCGTGTTGTTCCTCGACGAACTGGACGCGCTGGCGTTCGCGCGGCACAAGCACGGTGGTTCGGAGGCGCGGCGGCTGGTCGACGTACTGCTGCAGGAGCTCGACGCGATCGGCTCCGAGAACGACGGTCTGCTCGTTCTGGCCGCAACCAACGCGCCCTGGGACGTGGACGAAGCGATGCTGCGCCCGGGACGGTTCGACCGCGTCATCTTCGTCCCGCCGCCGGACGAGGCCGCTCGCGCCGACATCCTGTCTGTGCTGGTGCAGGACGTACCCGCGGACGGACTGGACCTGAAGGCGCTCGCTGGGCAGACACCGATGTTCAGCGGCGCGGACCTGCGCGCCTTGATCGAGCGTGGCGTCGACCGGGTGATCGACGAAGCGCTGTCGAGTGGTGGCGAGCCGCCGCTGGCCATGCACCATCTCGCCGACGTGCTGCCCGCGGTCAAGCCGTCGACGCTCGACTGGTTACACCGCGTCCGGTCGTACATCGAGTTCGCCAACCAGAGCGAGCGGTACGACGACGTCGCGTCGTACCTGAAGTCGCGGGATGTCCGGCGCCGCCTCAGCTGACGGCGGCACCGGACAGTGATCCGTCAGGCAGATGACTTCATCTTCGCCGCGGCGCCCTCCGGCATGGCCTCGTAGCGGGAGAACTCCCGGCTGAACGACGCAGCACCGTGGGACAGTGAGCGGAGATCGATCGCGTAGCGGGTGATCTCGACCTGCGGCACCTCGGCCTTCACCACGGTCCGGTCGTCGCCGACCTTGTCGGTCCCCAGCAGCCGTCCGCGCCGCCCGGACAGGTCGCTCATCACCGCGCCGACCAGATCGTCCGGCACCAGCACCGAGACGAGATCCACCGGCTCGAGCAGACTGACCTTGGTCGCGGCCGCGGCCTCACGCAGGGCGAGCCCGCCGGCCATCTGGAACGCCATGTCCGAGGAGTCGACGCTGTGGGACTTGCCGTCCAGCAGTGTGACCCGGATGCCGACCATCGGATACCCGGCGGTGACACCCTTCTCCATCTGCGCCCGGACGCCCTTCTCCACGCTCGGGATGAACTGCCGCGGCACCGCGCCGCCGACCACCTTGTCGACGAACTCGAAGTCCGAGCCCTGCGGCAGCGGCTCGACCTCGATGTCGCAGACGGCGTACTGGCCGTGGCCGCCGGACTGCTTGACATGCCGGCCGTGGCCCTTCGCCTTCCCACCGAACGTCTCCCGCAGCGGCACCCGCAGTTCCACGGTGTCCACGGTCACGCCGTACCGGTTGGCCAGGGCGTCGAGTACGACGTCGGAGTGGGCCTCGCCCATGCACCACAGCACGATCTGGTGCGTCTCCGGATTCTGCTCGATCCGCAGGGTCGGATCCTCGGCCGCAAGCCTCTGCAGGCCGACGCTCAGCTTGTCCTCGTCGGTCTTGGCGTGGGCCTGGACCGCGATCGGCAGCAGCGGTTCCGGCATGTTCCACGGCTTCAGCAGCAGCGGATCGGACTTGTCGGACAGTGTGTCACCGGTCTCGGCCCGGGTGAGCCGGCCGATCGCGCACAGATCACCGGCGACCACCTGAGCCGCCGGACGCTGCACCTTGCCGAGCGGGAACGACAGGGTGCCGATCCGCTCGTCCTCGTCGTGGTCGGCGTGCGAATTCTGGGAACCGAAGAACGACGTGAAATGGCCCGACACGTGAACCGTCGCGTCGGGCCTGATGGTGCCGGAGAACACCCGGACCAGGCTGACCCTGCCGACGTAGGGGTCCGACGTCGTCTTCACCACCTCTGCGAGCAGCGGACCGCCCGGATCGCAGGTCAGGCCAGTGCGCGCCACGCCGTGCGGCGAGAACACCTCGGGCAGGGCGTGCACGAGCGGCGACGGGAAACCGCTGGTCGCGACCTCGAGCAGCTCGTGGGTGCCGACGCCGGAGGCGCTGCAGACCGGGATGACCGGGAAGAACGACCCGCGCTCGACGGCGCGCTCGAGGTCGTCGATGAGCACCTTCTGGTCGATGTCCTCGCCTTCGAGGTAGCGGTCCATCAGCGACTCGTCCTCGGACTCCTCGATGATCCCCTCGATCAGTGTGCCGCGCAGTTCCTCGATCTGGTCGTCGTACGACGAGTCGGGCGTGGACGTCGACCGCTTGCCGCCGGAGTAGTCGTAGTACGTCTGCGACAGCAGCCCGATCAGCCCGTCACCAGCGGGCAGGTAGAGCGGCAGCACCTTGTCGCCGAACGCCGCCTGTGCGGCCGCCAGGGCGCTCTGGTAGTTCGCCCGGGCGTGGTCGAGCTTGGTGATCACGACGGCCCGCGGCATTCCGACGTGGGCGCACTCCTGCCAGACCGTCTTGGTCGGCTCGTCGACGCCCTCGCTCGCCGAGATCACGAACAGTGCACAGTCCGCGGCCCGCAGGCCGGCCCGCAGCTCACCGATGAAGTCGGCGTACCCGGGCGTGTCGATCAGGTTCACCTTGGCGCCGTCGTGCGGCAGCGACGCGAGCGACAGGCCCACCGAACGCTGCTGCCTGATCTCGGCGTCGTCGAAGTCGCACACGGTGGATCCGTCCAGGACGGTGCCGGGTCTGTTCAGGACTCCGGAGGCCACCAGCAGGGCCTCGACGAGGGTGGTCTTGCCGGACCCGGACGGGCCGACCAGCACCACGTTGCGGATGGCGTCCGGGCTGTCCACAGCGGGCGCGGCTCCGGTGCCTTGGGAAGTGTTCGTCTTGTCTGCCATGACGTTCCTCCTGGTTCACCCACGATTCCCCCAACGGCCCCTTCGCACAAGAGCCATCACGTGCCGGATTCAACTGAACCGTCAGCCGCCCGGCCGGGCCACCTCGTCTCGGCGGACCCTCACGCTCGGTAGGGTCGCGGCCATGCGTAGGGCACTCGGGGTCATCATCAGCACGCTCGTCGCCGGTCTGGCAGTCGGCGGATTCGCACTGCCCGCCGCGGCGGCGACGGGTGACGAGATCAAGAACTTCACGATCGACTACAACGTCACCGCCGACGGTGTGCTGCACGTGAAGGAGACGATCGCCTACAGCTTCGGCGACACCGGCCGGCACGGCATCTTCCGGGACCTGGTGACCCGGGAGCCGTACGTCGACGACGACTCGAAGGACCAGGAGTACGAGGTCTCGAACATCACCGTCGACAGCCCGTCCGGCGCGTCCGACGAGTTCACCACGGAGACGTTCAAGTACAACGACGACCGCGACCAGAGTCTGCAGATCAAGATCGGCTCCGCGAACGAGACCATCTCCGGGTACGACGCGACGTACGTGATCACGTACGACGTACGCGGGGCGCTCCGGCACTTCGACGACCACAGCGAGCTGTATTGGGATGCGACCGGCGACGGCTGGGACGCGGTGCTCGACCAGGTCGACGTCAGCGTCAGCGTGCCGGAAGGTGTGCAGAAGACGCAGTGCTTCCAGGGACCGCATGGCTCGACCGACGAATGTACGAGCAGCGTCAGCGGTGACAAGGGCATCTTCAGCGCCAGCCGTCTGGCCCGCAGCGACCAGATGACGATCGTCGCCGGCATCAAGGCCGGCGTGGTCAGCAACGACACTCCGATCGTGGTCGACGCGCCCAGCTGGATGGAACGCAACGGCGTGAGCCTGCCGGCACTGATCGGCTCGGGCGTCGTCACCCTCGCCGCGATCGCCGGCGCGTGGCTGTACTCGCAGCGCGGCAACAAGGACCAGCGGTACGCCGGGATGCCACCCGGCACGTTCCCGCCGGACGGTGTCGCTGCCGAGCCGGTGAAGGACGACCTGGCGGAGGACCAGATCCCGGTCGCGTTCGCGCCGCCGAGGATCCCGGTGGCCGAAGGTGGTCTGCTGATCGACGCCAAGGCGACCACGACCGAGACGGCCGCGACGCTGATCGACATGGCGGTGCGTGGCGGCGTACGGATCGAGAACACCGGCAACGATCAGAAGGCGGTGCTGCTGAACCCGGCAGTCGCGACCGCGCCACACGAGCAGGCTCTGATGTCCGGTCTGTTCCCCACGCTGCAGCCGGGGTCGGAGGTGCTGCTGCGCCGCGGTGCGGTCGGCGACCACACGATGCGGCGGGCGCACGACGCGATGATCGCCGCGCTGCGGGCCCAGGTGAAGGAGCGTGCGTGGTACCTGCGGATGCCGCGCGCCGGTGGGGGCAAGGTGTTCAAGAGCGGCACCGGGTGCGCGTGCATGGCGATGATCGGGTTCTGGGTGGTCGGTGCCGGCCTGGCAGGCACAGCCACCGCGGCGTTCACCGGCGGCCTCGGTCGTGCGGTGGTGATCGCGGTCCCGGTGATCGCGGTGATCGTTGCCATCGGCCTCTGGATCGCGATACGCGGGCGTGGGCAGCGCAATCCGGCCGGGCGGGCGGTCACGGATCAGCTGATCGGGTTCCGGAAGTACCTGGCGACGGCGGAGGCGGAGCAGCTCCGCTTCGAGGAGGGTGAGGACATCTTCTCGAAGTACCTGCCCTGGGCGATCGCGTTCGACCTCGCCGACCGCTGGCAGAAGGTCTGCGAGCGGCTGGTCGCCGCGGGCCGGCTGACGCCTGACCCGTACTGGTACAGCGGACCGTCGTACTACACCTCCGGCTGGACGGCCGGCGCGGTCAGCTCGACCGTCGCGCAGACGTTCGACCCGCCTCCCGCTCCGGCCAGCAGCGGGGGAGGCGGAGGTAGCTCGTCCGGCTTCAGCGGCGGCTCGTCCGGTGGCGGTGGTGGCGGTGGAGGCGGCGGTAGCTGGTAACCCAACCCCCGGCCCACCCAGCAGCAGCCGGGGCACTCAACCAGCCGAGAGACAACTGAAAGTACTAGACTCGGCCGCCGGCGGCGGTGGGAGCGGTGGGGTCGTCGGCGGTGGCTGCGGAGATCTCTCGGGCCAGGAAGTCTTCGAGGTGGAAGAGGTTGTCCCCGGCCCGCTTCGCGACATTCACGAGGGTGGTCATCGCGGACACCTCCTCGACCTGCTCCTTCAGGAACCACTGCATGAATTGCTCGCCGATGTAGTCGCTCTCGTCCCGAGCAGCCCGCGCCAACGTCTCGATCTGCTTGGTGACGGTGATCTCCTGCTGCAGCGCGAGTTCCAGCGGCTCCAGCGCCGTCTTGAAGTCGCTCTCCACCTCGCCTACACCGGGGATATGCGGCCGGATGTCCTTGTCCAGCAGGTATTGCACCATCATCATCGCGTGGTTGCGCTCTTCGAGTGCCTGCTTGTAGAAGTGCCCGGCCAGCTGCGGCAGATCCTGATCGTCGTACCAGACACCCACTGCCGTGTACTGCTGTGACGCCGTGAATTCGTTACGGATCTGTTCCTGCAAAAGTTTCTCGTACGTGCTCATGCCGTCAATCTACTGATCGGATCCAGCGAGCACACTGTTGGTGAGCCTGACCTAAGGGTGTGTCTGCCCGAGCTCGACCACCTGAGTGCCCCCACCAGGCAGGCTGATCCGCACCGTCGTACCGTCCACCGCGACATCGATGCCCTCGGCAAGCGCTTCCGGCCGCAGCGCGTCCCGCGTCAGCAGTACGGCGCTCACCAGCACGAGCGGATGCCCGTTGTGCGGAGCGGTGAGGTACGGCGTCGCCGAGTGCACACCGAACGGGTTCGCACCGAGACCCCGGTGCACGCCGGCTTCGTCGTACCCGTGCAGACCGACCACCGCGGACAGCAGCCCGTCGAGATTCCGCGCCGACGCCGAGCGGTCCCCAGCGGTTGCCTCAGGCAAGGATGCCCCGGCGACCGCGAACCCGCCGCTGCGCACCAACGTTCCGGCCGGCCCTTCGACCAGCGCACACCGGATCTCCCAGCCGCCGTGCACGACCGACGCCGTCTCGATCCGCCACGGTCCGTCCGATCCCAGCCACGCCTTGTGCCACGACGACGCCGTACGTCCGCTGACTGCGATCCGCCGGATTCGCCCGCGCGCGCTCGACCGGCCGTCCGCGTCGACGAGCGCGATCAGGTTGTCGATTCCCGGCGCGTGGTCGGACAGCTCCGGCCCGGCGTGGTTCGCGTACGCCAGCCGGTTGTAGTGCGCATCGCCCTCCGGCTCCACACCTTCCGGCTCGGCCATCGGCGCGTGATCAGCACCGTGGTTCACCAACTGCACGATCTGGTCATGCCGGCTCGCATGCACGATCCACCCCGGCGCCGGCATCGCCCGCACCTGGTCCGCGTCGTCCAGCGGGATCGAGTCCTCCGGATCCGTCCACACCGGGTGCTCCGGTGGCAGCAGCAGCCCGATGAATCCCTTCGACGCCCAGTACGGCGAGCCAGGCCCGGAGTACTGCTGTGTCGTCGGCAGGAACGTGTCGTACCACCCCAGCGTCAGCAACCCACGCTCGTCCGGCACACCGTGCTGCACGAAGTGCCGCGCGATCCCGGAGCACAGCCGCCGCGTCTGCCCGGGCGACAGGGGAGTGGAGTCCAGCAGCGCACCCATCCAGTACGGCGTCGCCGCGGCCATCCGGTACGTCAGTGAGCGGCCCTGGTACACCGGCGCGCCGTCGTTGCCGACCAGATGCACCGCGTCTTCCAGGAACAGACCGATCCGCTCGCGGTAGACCTTCAGCCGGTCCTCGTACGCCGCACCCGGCGTGGCAGCCGCCATCCGCGTCCACAGTCCCGGGTAGAGGTGCATGGCCCAGCCGATGTAGTTGTCGAAGTTCTGCCCGTCGCCATCGGAGTACCAGCCATCACCGACGTACCAGTCCTCGATCCGGTCCAGCCCGCCGTCGATGTCCTCCTGCGAGTACGGCGCTCCGACCGACGCGAGGAACTGCTCACTCACGACCTGGAACAGCCGCCAGTTGTTGTCGTGCGTCGTGGACCCGATGAACCCGCCCAGCCACTCGGCCACGTGCTGCTGCGCGCGGGTGTCGAGCCGGTCCCAGATCCACTCCCGCGTCTCGTGCAGGGACACCGCGATCGCCGCGGCCTCCACCATCTGCTGCGACCGCGGGGTGAGCCGCAGCCACGACTCCGGGTGGTCCGGGTTCGCACCGTTCGCGACACCGCGGGCGTACCGCTCGATGAGCGCCTCGCACCCCTCACCCCGCACTCCACCGATCCGGAACGCGGCCAGCATGAACGATCGCGCGAAACCTTCCAACTGGTCGGACGCCGTACCCGACCGGCTCGGCCGACCAGGCAGCGCGATCAGCGACGCACCGGGGGAGAAGTACGGCACCAGCGACTCCAACAGGTGGTCCGCAAGCGCCTCCCAGTGCGCACGTACCCACCCGGTCTGACGAGAAAGAACACGATCAGTGTCAGGCAGAACAAGGCGGCTCATGCGAGTTTCCCGATGTCGGAGGGGTTGATGGCGTGCTGCAGAGGTTCGCCGGCGGCGAGGCGTTCGAGTTCGCTGACGGCGAGTTCGCCGAGCCGGGCGATTTCGTTGCCGACCGCACCGGCTACGTGGGGCGTGACGAAGACGTTCGGCAGGTCGAGCAGCGGCGAGTCCGGCGGCAGCGGCTCGGGGTCGGTCACGTCGAGGACCGCGTCGATCCGGCCTGAGACGCACTCACGCTCCAGCGCCTCGGAGTCGATGATCTTGCCGCGGGCGGTGTTGATCAGGACCGAGCCGTCCCGCAGCAGGCCGAGCAGGCGCGCGTCCACCAGCCCAACTGTCTCCGCGATGAGCGGCGCGTGCACGCTGAGGATGTCGCTGCGGCTGAAGAGGGTGTCGTTGTCGACCAGTTCGGCGCCGAGCCCCGCGGCCTCGGACTCGTTCAGGTACGGGTCGCTGATCAGTACGTTCAGGTCGAAGGTGCGGAGTCGCTCGGCCACCATCCGGGCGATCCGCGAGGCGCCCAGCAGGCCGACCGTCGTACCGTAGCTGCCCGGCATCGCGTGCGGGTCCGACTTACGCCGCTCCAGCCGGTACTGCGCCGCCAGCCGGAACGCCCGCTTTCCGGCCAGCACGATCGCGGCCACGGTGAACTCCGCGACCGGCAGCGCGTTGGCGGTGGCCGCCGACGAGACCTGGATCCCGCGGTCGAACGCGGACGGGTCGACCATCGCCTTCACGGAACCGGCCGCGTGCAGGATCGCCCGCAGCTTCGGCGCCGCGTCGAGCACCTCGGGACCGATCCGCGGGCAGCCCCACCCGGTCAGCAGTACGTCGACGTCGGCCAGCGCGGCCTTGATCGCGGGGTCGGCGAGGAAGCTGGTCCCTGGACCGACCGGCAGCACGGTCGCGACCGCTTCCAGGCGCTTGCGGACCCGCGGGACGAGCACGCGATCCCGGCTGGCGTCGTTCATCGCCAGCATGACGGTCAAGGCGGAGTCAGGTTCGGTGCGCACGACAGCAACCTAGCAAGCGCTTTCCAACACTGTCTCCCCGCGTGCCGAATCTTGGAAGAAGCTGAAAGATCGCGAGCGCCGGAATGTGGGCCCGAGGTCGGGCGTTGTGAGGTGGAGAGGGCAGGATAGAAGGGCCTACCCGCCCTGTTGGCCAGATGTGAAGGAGAACGACGATGCTGCGACCGGACGACCTCTACGAGATCGTCGACGAGTCGGTGGCGACCGGCCCGGCGGCGACGCCGAAGGTTCTGGTGCACTCGCTGGACGGGTTCATGGACGCGGGTCAGGCAGGCCGGGTCACGGCCGACCACCTGCTCGAGGTGCTGGACCACCGGCTGCTCGCGCGGTTCGACATCGACCTCCTGCACGACTACCGGGCCCGGCGGCCTGAGGTGACGTTCGCCGAGGACCGGTTCATCGACTACACGCCGCCGCGGCTGAGCCTGCACCTGCTGAAGGACGACGCGGGGGTCGAGTTCCTGCTGCTCGAGGGCCCCGAGCCGGACAACCACTGGGACCGGTTCGCCGGCGCGGTCCGGCAGCTGATCGAGCGCTACAACGTGACGCTCACGGTCGGCGTACACGGCATCCCGATGGGCGTGCCGCACACCCGTCCGCTCGGCCTGACCGCGCACGCGACGCGGCCCGAGCTGGTCACCCGCTCGAACATCTGGGACGGCGAGATGCGCCTTCCGGCGAGCGCCGGCACGATGTTGCAGGTGCGGCTCGGCGAGGCCGGCAAGGACGCGATGGGTTTCGCGGTCCACGTGCCGCACTACCTGGCCGAGAACCGCTTCCCGGGCGCGGCGCTGGCGCTGGTGCACGCGGTCTCCGCCGCGACCGGTCTGCTGCTCCCTAGCAAGGCTCTGCTCGACGAGGCCGCCGTCACCGGCCGGCTGGTCGATGAGCAGGTCGAGGCCTCTGAGGACGCGTCCGCCGTAGTGAACGCGCTCGAAACGCAGTACGACGCCGCTGCCGGCTCCGTCAGCCGTGGCAGCCTCCTGGCCGGCTCCACGCCGTCCGCGGATGAGCTCGGCGCCGAGGTCGAGCAGTTCCTCGCCGAACTCAACCGCAACGACGAGGACTGACCACCTCCCCACGCCGGCGGTGCGTACATGATCCGGGCTGAACCGCCAGGTCGTCGCCTGTCCGTCGTGCTCCCACTTCTCGGCCAGCCGCCCCACTGGCTTCAGATCGGACCCCAGCTCAAC
>NZ_JBFAKS010000068.1:0-29024 GCF_040655855.1 Kribbella sp. NPDC050281
GCCCGCCGCATCATCGCACGCAGCCTTGCCGGCTGTCGTCGACCAGACGACAGGCTCCCCTGCGCTAGTGCTAGGAGCTTGACTAGTGCAGAGAATCTTCGCGCCGACCTTCAGGTGCTTCGCCCAGAACGGCAGCAGCCTGTTGACCGGACTACGCGCCGACACGCCGCCGCGCTGGTCAGTGATTCCTGGATGTGAGGGTAGACCTTGGGCCTCTGGTTTGGAGGCCACAAGTGGCGCAGCGGGACCTGGTCAGCATCGAGCTGCCGATGTGGGGTCGAGTCGTTGCCGGTGACGACTATGTCCCATGGCTCGTTGTTGACCACGCCGGCCAGCCGGTCGAGCCTGTTCGTCGCTATCTCAGTGACTTCATCGCTTGCGGCAATCGGCCTGGGAGTGTCCGCGGCTATGCCTATGACCTGTTGAGGTGGTGGCGCTGGTTGCGCGTGGTGGAGGTCGCCTGGTCCCGCGCGAGTGTGGACGAAGTACGGGACTACATCCTGTGGTTGCAGCGGGCCACCAAACCGCGAAGCATTGCCCGGACCCATTCCGCAGCTACGGCTGGCACGGTGAATCTGGTGACCGGGAAGCAGTATCTCGACGATCGCTTCAAGGCGCGGACGATCCGTCACGCGCTGTCGGTGGTTCGGGCCTTCTATGCGTTCTGGTCCGAGCTCGGGGAAGGACCACTGCTGAATCCGGTGCAGCTGGCAGGCCGACCGGGCCGGTCGAACGCCCACCACAATCCGCTGCAGGCGTTCAAGTCGCATAGCCGGTTGCGCCACAGCCCGACGGTCCCCAAGCAGCGCCCGCGCAGCTTGTCCGACGATCAGTGGCTCGCCCTGTTCCAAGCCTTGACGAGTAACCGGGTCGCGCACTCCTTTCGATGGCGGTCAGTAACGGGGCTCGGGCCGCCGAGGTACTCGGCCTTCGTCTGGGCGACATCAACTGGGGCGAGCAGTTGATCCGAGTGATCAGGAAGGGGTCCCAGGCTGAGCAGTGGCTCCCGATCAGCTCCGAGGCGTTGATCTGGTTGCGGCTCTATCTGGCCGAGATCGGGGACATCGCACCGGACGAGCCGCTCTGGCGGACTGTTCGCCGCCGCGATCGTGGGGCTGGGCATGCAGCGCAGCCCATGACTTATGACGCTTTGCGCGCGGTGTTCCGCCGCGCGAATGCAAAGTTGGCGACCAATTGGACGATGCACGACCTGCGCCACACCGCGGCCCTGCGGATGTCCCGCGACGAGTCGCTGACCATTCGTGATGTCCAGGTCATCCTTGGCCACCAGCACCTGGACACAACCGCCGGCACCTACCTGATCGAGGAAGAGGCCGAGATCGCACGACGAGTTCTCGGGCATCTGGCCGAGCGCGGCCGCCGACCGGTCACATCGCCTCCAGTCGCCGGCGGATACGACACGTCAGACCTTCAGACACTGTTCGGATCGGTGCTCTCGTGATCGAGAACATGGAGGCACCGATGCTCGGACGGGTACCGCGGCATCGACGCACCTCCCTAACGGCCGAGCCGGACGCGAGGGGCGAGGGCGTGAGTCCGGCCGCTGTGCGGTTGTCGAGCCCCGGTCCAGAGATGGAGGCGCTCGGCCGGGCATCTGAGCAGGCTGTGGCCGACACGGTTTTGTCGTCGTCACGCTGGCGGGCGTTGCCGCATGCTGCGCGGAAGCCCACCGGGGAGGGCGTTCATCTGATTCTGGTGTGGCTGGCCGAGCACGACGGTGACACCTGGCAACTGCGTTGGGAGAACGCGAACCCGCATGACGGACTGGACTGGATCGATGAGCTCGCCGCCCGGGGGGCCCTGGGCGGCGTCGACGCGCCGGGCGAACATTCAGCGCAGCTTTGCCTGCCTGTTGCTGATCAGGCTGATCCGTCCGAGCTACCGGTTCTTGCGGAACCTGAGCGGCCACTCTCTACGCGCGGGCACGTGAGTCGTTCCGACCGGACCTGTTCGCTCAGGCAGAACACCACGCCGACCGACTCGGCGTCCGCGCGCATCATCGCGGCGTCGCCTTGGCGGTGCTGAGCAACCTTGTCCTCCACACCGGGCGCGACCTCGACCAGCTGACAACCGAAGACTTCCTCGAGCTCCGGGCTGCGCTCACACCTGAGGGCAGGAAGCCGCCGCCAGGAATCAGCGTTGCCTGGGACCTGGCCCGCGGCATCGCCCGCATCCCCGACCAACCGATCCGCCATGCGCTCCTACCCGGCCAGCTCCGCACCGACGAGCTCATAGACGCCTACGGGCTGCAGTGCCGATCCGTCCGCGATGTCCTCGTCCGCTACCTCAACGAGCGGAGGCCGGTGCTCGACTACAGCTCGTTCTCAGCTCTTGCCCGGACCCTGGGCAGCTTCTGGGCCGACATCGAGGCGCACCATCCCGGCATCGATTCACTCCAACTGTCCGACCAGGCCACAGAGCAGTGGCGCCAGCGCGTCAGCGTCGTGATCGGCCGCGACGGCACACGCCGCCCGCGGCTCGCGAAGTTGAACATCTTCGTCCCGGTGCGCGCGTTCTACCTCGACATCGCCCAGTGGGCGCTGACCGATCCATCCTGGGCTAGCACGCCGTCCGATGTCCTGTTCGCCGCAGCGACACCAGCGGCTACACCAAGAACAAGCAGCAGGTCGCGGCGCGGATGCACCAGCGCATCCGAGAGCGCCTGCCTCACCTGCTCACTCTCGCCGACAGCGCCTACGACCATCGCGACCATCAAGCCGCGCTACTCACCGCCGCGTCCGCCACCCCGTCGGGCGCCAAGTTCGAACACGGTGGGCAGATCTACAGAGGCGTCACCCAGCGCGCCCAAGCCGGGCCGGTCCGACGCAGCACCACTCCGGCCGTGCTGGTCGATGTGATCTCAACCGGACAACGGCGCGACCTCACCCGCGAAGAAGATGAAGCTTTCTGGGCGTGGGCAATCATCGAAACTCTCCGCCACACAGGCGTGCGGGTCGAGGAACTCCTCGAGCTGATCCAGCTGGCGCTCGTCAGCTACACGCTGCCCGACACCGGCGAAGTCATACCGCTGCTCCAGATCGTGCCGTCCAAAAGCAATGAGGAACGACTACTGCTCGTCAGCCCCGAGCTTGCCAGCGTCCTCGCAACCGTCATCACCCGGCTGCGCCGCGACAACGGCGGCGCTATCGCCACCGTGGCGCGCTGGGATCACCACGAACGAGTGTGGACACCACCGCTGCCGTATCTGTTTTCAGAGGATCCGCGATCACCGCCGCAACGTCATCGCCCCCGACTTCGTCAACAAGCTGCTCAAGGCCGCGTGGAACCGCGCCGGTCTCCTTGACGCCGCTGGCCAGCCGATCTACGCCACCGCACACGACTTCCGCCGGATGTTCGTCACCGAGGCCGTAACCGCCGGCCTTCCCATCCACATTGCCGCCAAGCTACTCGGCCACGCCAGCGTCAACACCACCCAGGCCTACCACGCCGTCTTCCAGGACGACCTGGTCCGCTCCTACCGCAGCTTCCTGGACCGTCGACGGGCGATGCGCCCAACCGAGGAGTATCGAGAACCCACCGACGCCGAATGGAGCGAGTTCCAGCAGCACTTCCACACCCGCAAGCTCGAGCTCGGCGACTGCGGCCGCCCCCTACGGAACACCCTGCAAACACGAACACGCCTGCGTTCGCTGCCCCATGCTCCGGGTCGACCCCAGACTGCGCGGCCGGCTCATCGACATCATCCACAACCTCAACGATCGAGTCGCTGAGGCCAAGACGAACGGCTGGCTAGGAGACGTCGAAGGACTACAGATCAGCCTCGACGCAGCCAAGACCAAACTCAGGGGGCTCGACCGCGCGAGTACGACGGAGCGGCCAGCACTGAAGAATCTCGGGATACCAGTCATCCGCCAGAGCTGATCACCAGCCTCGACCGATGCCACATCGAGTGATAGCGCCCAGTTATCGATCCAACTGACTGGCATCCTGAGATTCGAGATTGCGGACAATGGCATTCGTCCGCATATGGCTCCCTTCTGTGTCAAGACGCGGTTGGAAGGGTGCGGTTAGGCTTGGTCTTGGCAGGTCCGGGAAGTGACTTGTCCGAAGAGCCGGTACTGGGCTGTGAGCCGGTCGCGCTGGAGACAGAGTCGTTGCCCGGTTGTCCTCCCGGGCCTGTCTTCTGCGCGGCGACGAGGTCGTTGAGCATGGTCTTGTAGATCAGGTCGGGGAGCCGTCGTTTGAGGCAGCGCATGGCTTCCATGGAGGTCTTGCCGGCGGTCTTCTTGCGATCGAAGTAGGCACGTCCTTCGGTCGGGTTGCGTAGCTGGACGACGGCCATCACGTGCAGCACCCGGTTGATCTGCCGGTTGCCGCCACGGGAGAGCCGGTGGCGGACGTGGTCGCCGGAGGAGGCGTCGATGGGTGCGGTGCCGGTCCAGGAGGCGAAGTGACCGCGGTCGGGGAACCGGGTGATGTCGCGGACCTCGACCAGCAGCCGAGCAGCACCGGAGGGGCCGATGCCGTGCAGATCCAGAAGGCCGGTGCCGGTGGTCTTGACCAGCGCGGTGAGTTCCTTGTCGGCGGCCTTGGTTCGGGCGTAGATCTTCTCCAGGTCGATCACGAGCTCTGTTGCAATCCGTTTGCGGGTCTTGCCGACCACGTCGCGCGGACGCACCGATGCCAGCAGCTTGCGGGCCTGTGCGGCGGACAAGAACACCTTCGCCCCGCCAGGGATGAGTTCCAGCACAAGCGCGTGCAACCGGGAGACCTTGCGGGTGAGCTCCGCACCCAGAGCGCGGCGACGGTCGACCAGCAGGCGGAGTACCTCGAGCTGCTCATCGGCCACCACCGGACGCAGTCCCGTCATGCGGGTTCCGACCAATGCCACGGAGTGCGCGTCGGAGGCGTCGGTCTTGCGGCCCTGGCCCGTGGCGAACACACGTGCCCGCGCGGACAGCTTCGGCGGCACGTCGACGACCTGCTCCCCGTCCGCGATCAGCCGGTGGGCGATGTGGCGGCCGATGCCGTTGCAGCCCTCGATCGCCCAGATCCTGTTCGGCCAGGCACCAACGGTGTCGAGCATCGAGCGATCGCCGGCGGTGCCGGTGGAGAACCTGCCTCCACCGAGGACGTGTTCGTCACCGTCCATCAACTCAATGGTCACCGATCGCTTGTGCGGGTCCATGCCGATGACGACCCGCGGGAATTCCTGGCTCACGTTGCCTCCTCAGGCTCAATCGATGGGCGTCGAGCCGGAGGGCACCGCTACTTCGAGCAGAGCAATCCCTGAGCCTCTCCCGCTCGGGGCGGTGTCCGAGGCTGCGCAGGCCATGTGAGAGCCACACGCGATCCGTGGGCAGCCGCGATGAGAGCGACAACCTCAGACACCTCGACCGAGCCACGTCAGACGCCGGTCGTGACCTCAATGGAACAAGTAGCCGCGATCCGCGTGGCCCATGCCGATGAGGAGCGGTCTCCATAGCGTCCAAGATCAACGGCCCGAACGGTGCAAGAAGCTGGACCAGCGCATCAAGGACTGCGCGCCCGACTGCAGCCCGGGCGTCGGCAGCGGGCGCTGAAAAGTGACTGCTCGGCGATGCGCGCGTGGCAACAACGTAGGACGGCCTCCGGTGCGCACGATCCGCCCGTCGGCGATCGATGGGTGGCCTGGCAGGCGACCGACCTGGTCCTGACCGAGGACGACGTCCGCACGGTGGGTCGAGCGTGGCCGAGCCACCCCTGGCCGGCCAGACGCTGGCTGTCACCGTCGTCAACTGGGAGGGCCGGCTACGGCTCGGGACGACGGTGAACGGAGCCGTCTGGAGCGCCGGCGTCGAGCGCTACCGGAAACTGTCCGGCCGGCATCTCACCGACATGTCCGCAATGGTTGCTGACGGCAACCTCATGGTCGCGGCGACCACCTCACAGTCACTCCACCGGGTCGCCGTCGGGACGCCGACCATCGCCGGCCACAACGGATCGCCGATCACGAGGTGGATCTCCCGGTCGGACCCGACCTGCACTTCTGCCGAGGTCGCTCCCCTGTACTGACCCTACGCATGCTGGTGTCGCCGCAGCACCTGACCTTCCGACTGATCAGCTTCGCGGTTGGCGACCGTAGACGAAGTACGCGATCGGCACCGCGCCGACCGAGTTGATCAGAGCGATCGCGACCGCCCACCACACCTTGGATCCTCTGACTTCGGCGGCCGGGCGACGCGCCAGGTCGGCCAGCGCGGCGACTTTCAGCGCACCTTCGAGAGCGCCGCCGACGATGATGACGCATCGCCTGCGAGGACTGAGGTCCTGCCACCTCGTTCTGGCCACGCCTCCACCATGCGCCCAGCCGACCTCCCCGGCAAGGGGGTCAGCTGAGCGACGGCGATCCCCTGTCAGCGGGTGTCGCTCTCCGATGAGGTGAGCGCGACGGTGACGCGGCCGGCTTCGAGACGGGCGATCGGGACGCGGTACGGCGAGCAGGAAACGTAGTCCAGACCGGCCTCGGCAAAAAAGGCGATCGACGCAGGGTCGCCGCCGTGCTCACCGCAGACACCGATGACCAGGTCGGGGTTGCCGCTGCGTCCCTCGGCGACGGCCAGCCGGACGAGCCGGCCAACGCCCGCGACGTCCAGCGACTCGAAGGGCGAGACCGCGAAGATCCCCGCGTCGAAGTAGCGCGGGAAGATCGACGCTTCCACGTCGTCGCGGCTGAACGCCCACGTCAGCTGGGTCAGGTCGTTGGTGCCGAACGAGAAGAAGTCGGCGGACCGAGCGATCTCCTCGGCGCCCAGCGCCGCCCTGGGGACCTCGATCATCGCGCCAATCCGGGTCGGGACAGTGCAGCCGGTTCGAGTCGCCACCTCGGCGAGGACACCTTCGATCTCCCGCCGTACCAGACGCAGCTCTACTTCGCCGGCGACCAACGGCACCATGATCTCCGGACGCACCACATTGCCCTCCGCCGACACGACGGCAGCCGCCTCGGCGATCGCCCTGGCCTGCATGGCGAACAGTCCCGGGATGACGATCCCCAGCCGGACACCGCGCAGTCCCAGCATCGGGTTGCTCTCGTGCATCCGCTGGACCGCCGGCAGCAGGCGCTCCGCGTCGATATCCGGCGTACCGGTGGCACGGCCGACGGCTGCCCGCACCGATAGTGCGGTCAGGTCGGGCAGAAACTCATGCAACGGCGGATCGATCAGCCGTACGGTGACCGGCAACCCGGCCATGGCACGGAAGATCCCGGCGAAGTCTTCGCGCTGGAGCTGCAGCAATTCCTCGAGCACGGCCTGCTGCTCCGAGGTACCTTCGGCAAGCACCAGCCGCTCGACGAGCTTGCGTCGCTCACCGAGGAACATGTGCTCGGTGCGGCACAGGCCGATGCCCCCCGCGCCGAACCGCCGGGCGCGCTCGGCGTCCGCGGACGTGTCGGCGTTCGCGTGGACGCCGAGCCGGCGACGGGCATCCGCGTGCCGAAGCAGCCGGTCGACCGCATTGACCAGGTCATCGGCCTCGGACAGCTCCAAACGCCCCTCGAAGTACTCCACCACGGGCGAGGCGACGACCGGAACCTCTCCGTAGAAGACGACACCCGAGGTTCCGTCCAGGGAGAGTACGTCGCCCTCCTCGATGACGAGGCCCTCGGCCGTGACGGCACGGCGCGCCACCGCGTCCACGGACAGACTGTCCACACCGCACACACAGGTCTTGCCCATTCCTCGCGCGACGACCGCGGCGTGGGAGGTCTTTCCGCCTCGGGTGGTGAGGATCCCGACCGCTGCCAGCATGCCTGGCAGGTCGTCGGGGTTCGTCTCCCGACGGACGAGGACGACCTGCCGCCCCTCCGCGGCGAACCGCCGTGCCGCCTCGGAGTCGAAGGCCGCGACACCTACCGCGGCCCCCGGCGAGGCGGGAACGCCGTGGGCCAACTCCGGTACGCCGTGCCGCTCGCCGAACCTTGGGAACATCAGCTGTCCGAGCTGGGCGCCGGTGACGCGTAGCAGCGCCTCGTCGAGCGTGATGAGGCCCTCGTCGACCAACTGGACAGCGATCCGGAACGCCGCTCCCGCGGTGCGTTTGCCGACCCGCGTCTGCAGGATCCACAAGCGGCCACGCTCGATCGTGAACTCGATGTCGCACAAGTCGCGGTAGTGCCGTTCCAAGGTGGACATCGCGGTCAGCAGTTCGGTGTGGCTGACCGCATCGATCTCAGCCAGCCGAGCCAACGGAACGGTGTTGCGGACACCCGCGACGACATCCTCGCCCTGAGCGTCCTGAAGGTAGTCTCCGTAGACACCTGTCGCACCCGACGCCGGGTCGCGCGTGAAGGCGACACCGGTTCCGCTGTCCGGGCCGCGGTTTCCGAAGACCATCGCCATCACGTTGACCGCTGTGCCGAGGTCGTCCGGAATCTGCTCCTGGCGCCGGTACAGCCGGGCCCGAGGTGTCGACCACGAGCGGAAGACGGCCCGGACCGCCAGATCGAGTTGCTCGGTCGGCTCCTGGGGGAACGGGCGGCCGGCGTGGTCGGCGATCACCTGCTTCAGCGCCGTACAGGCACGTTCGATCGCCGCGGCCGGCAACTCCTCCGGAGTCCCGACGCCCCACTCGGCGTACTCCGTCGACACGGCCGACTGCAAGAGATCGTCCGGAACATCGAGGACGGTGCGCGCGTACATCTGCAGCAGCCGTCGATAGGAGTCCCACGCGAAGTGCTCGTCGCCCGAGTGCTTGGCCAACCCATGGACCGACTCGTCGGTCAGTCCGATGTCGAGGATGGTCTCCATCATCCCGGGCATCGAGAACTTCCCACCCGAGCGCACCGAGATCAGCAGCGGGTCGGCCGGGTCACCCAGCCGGCGGCCCATCGCCTGCTCGAGCCGGCCGAGGTGCGCCGTGATCTCGTCGGCCAGGCCAGCCGGCAGATCCCCGGTGTCCAGATAGGCGCGGCACGCCGTGGTCCCGATCGTGAATCCCGGTGGAACCGGGAGCCCCAGACGGGTCATCTCCGCGAGATTGGCGCCCTTCCCTCCGAGCAGGTCCTTCTGGTCCATGCTCCCCTCGGCGAAGTCGAACACGTAGCGGCCGGTCGTCGGCATTGTGGTCATGTGTATGCCACCTCCCTCTCTCACGCTCCTGCCCCCGGCTCAGAGCCCACAGGGCCGAAGGTCCCGAGCGGAACCGGCCGCTCGGTCCGCGCCGGCCGGCTCGAAGAGTGGTTAGGGTTCAGGCATGAGGAGCAGCGTGGGCACCTGCTGAGCGGTGACCCGGTCCTGCTGACGCGGGAGGTCAGCGGCCTCGTCGTCGCCGGCATGACGATGCCGACGTCCTCGACAGGCTGTTCGGCGGAGCCGCGGTGGTGACGCTGCGGACCGGCCAGAGGTGCTTCTCGGGGTCGTGGTCGCGCACGCCTCGCTCCACTTCCCGCAGATCTCCGCCGTCATCCTCAACGGTGGTTTCATGCTGCCGACCCGGGTGCAGCGGCTCCTCGAGCAGCACGCGGACAGCGCCGCCCTCCTCGACCAGCTCGAGGTCGCCCGAAGCAGCGCGGTCACGCCGCTGATGTTCGAGCACCAGCTGATCGACGAAGCAGTTGCCCAGCGCAAACACATCGGGATCTGCGTCGACAACGACCGCAACAACGAGCCGGCCACCGGGCCTCGCCGGATCTCCACCGATGACAGCGAGGTCGCGGTCTTCGTCGTTCCCACGAACGAGGAGTGGCAGATCGCCCGCGAGACGCTCGGCGTCGTAAGCACCTGAAGGTTGGGGCAGGGCCCGGGCAGTCGACCGACTCGCGTCAGCTCGCGCCCTCGACGTGCTGTCCGCTCACCGGGTCCATGCAAAGCAGGACTTTCGGCCCTACGTCGCTCATTCTTCGCGAGCGATTGTTGGCGCACGGACAGGTCAAGGCAGTTGTCCAGTGTTTGGAGGCCCCAGTGACCACGCAGCCAGAATTCGATCGCTCACTCCTCGAGATCATCAGCAACGCGGACTGTCTGCGTCTACTCCGATCCATCCCTCTCGGGCGGCTCGTCTACACGCACGGCGGCCTCCCAGCGGTCCGGCTCGTCAACTTCGTCCTGGACGACGAGACCATCGTGTTCAGCACCGGCCCCGGTGACAAACTCCGGGCCGCCGAACGCGGCGATGTGGTCGCCTTCGAGGCCGACGCTGTGGACCTCGAGCGGCACATCGGCTGGACGATCACCGCCGTCGGCCACCTGTCCGTCGCAACCCCGGACGAGACCACGGCGCTTCGCGCTGCCCTGCCACTGCACTCCTGGCTGCCGCTGGACGATCCACAGGTGGTCCGGCTGGCCATCGAGACTCTCCACGGCCGACGCCTTCTCCCGTGGGGACAGCGTCCGCACGCGGGCGTCTAGGGCCACGTTCGTTCCCATACAACGTGGCAGTCCGTATGGTGGGCCCGTGGCTGAGAGCTCGCGGACGGGACGAGGGACCTGGGACGAGGGGGCGCTGGAATACGCCGGACTCTCCCGGGTGCGCCTCGACGCACTCTTGCAGGAATTGCTCGGCCGGGTCGACGAGATCATGGACTCCCAGGAGCGGCTCCGCGCACTCCTCGACGCGGTCGTCGGGATCGGCGCCGACCTCGATCTGAACAGCACCCTCGACCGGATCGTCACCGCCGCCTGCGAACTTGCCGGTTCCCGGTACGGCGCACTCGGTGTGGTCGGCCCGGACGGCAAGCGGCTCGTCCGGTTCATCACTCACGGTGTCAGCGACGAGGAGATCGCGGCCATCGGCCCGTATCCCGAGGGGCACGGCATCCTCGGCCTGCTGATCGAGCACCCCGAGCCGATCCGCATGCACGATCTGGCCGAACACCCTCGGTCGTATGGCTTCCCGTCGAACCACCCTCCGATGAAGAGCTTCCTCGGCGTACCGATCCGGACCCGGAACCGCGAGCATGCCTTCGGCAACTTGTACCTGACCGAGAAGACGGGCGGTGCAGACTTCACCGAGGACGACGAACGCACCGTCACCGCGCTCGCGACCGCAGCGGGCGTCGTGATCGACAATGCCCGGCTGTACGCCGACACCGAGCAGCGCCGGCGCTCGCACGAGGTCACCGCCGAGATCACCCAGCTGATGCTCGGCGAGTTCGACGCCGAGCAGGCACTCCAGCTGATCGCTCAGCGATCCCGAGAACTCTCCGGCGCACACGTCGCCGCCGTTCTTCTCGCCGAGGACGCAGACCTGGTCGTGCGGGCCGTCGACGGACCGGTGGAATTTCACCGCTTCCTCGGCCGCCGCCTCGCGGCCGATCTGCCTGTGCTCGGCCTCGCGAGCACCAGGGACGACCAGGTGGTCATCGAGGACCTGGCTCAGCTGTTGAAGGACGCTGGACTGACGGAGTTCCCCGAAGGGGCGAATCTGGGACGTACGACCGTGGCGCCGCTGCCGGCTGGCGGCTCCGGTACCGGCGGTCTGCTCGTGGTCGCCGTGGAGCAAGGATCGTCCACCCGGATCTCTGACGATGCGAACCTGGTCCGGATGTTCGCCGGCCAGGTCACACTCGCGCTCGAACGCGACCAGGCACAGCACGACCGCGACATGCTCGCCGTGCTCGAGGATCGTGACCGGATCGCGAGAGACTTGCACGACCTTGTGATCCAGAGACTGTTCGCGACCGGACTGCAGCTGCAGGGCATGCACCGGCTCGCCCGTCCCGAACATCAGCAACGGCTCAGCCGGGCGGTCGACGACATAGACACGACCATCCACGACCTCCGGGCCGCGATCTTCCAGCTCCAGGAGACACCTGACTCCAGCTCCTTGCGCGGAGACCTCCAGGCACTGGTCACGGAGTACGCCGAACCGCTCGGGTTCCGGCCCCAACTGATCTGCACCGGCCCGATCGACACCGTCGTACCGACCGCCGTCCGGCCGCAGATCCTCGCCACCGTCCGGGAATCTTTGTCCAACATCGTCCGGCACGCCCGGGCGTCCATGGCAACCGTCGAGGTCTCGGTCGGCTCGGGTGAAGTGATGGCCCGGATCTCGGACGACGGTGTCGGCATCGGGACCGGGGACCGTCGAAGTGGTCTACGCAACCTGACAGAGCGGGCTCAGGCTCTCGGCGGCAGCGTCCAGATCATCGGCAACGAGCCGCACGGCACCGTTGTGGAGTTCAGGGCGCCGACCGGCGACTGACCGATCGCCGAACGGCTTCGCGAGTCGGGACTCTTGCCCACAGCGCCACCCACCTCCCGGCGCAACGCTGAAGTATCGGCAACGGGAGGAGCAGTCATGACCACCACCCTGGAACAGGAGATCGAGCGCTGGGAGGCTGGTCTCGAGCGCATCGCGGAGACCAGCGCGTCGGACAACCGGTTCCTGGAGGAGCGGCGCTTCGCCGAAGCGCAGCACACGATCACTGCCTTCCGCGGCCACATCCTGCCCCTCATCGGCCACCGGCAACCACACGACGCGATCGTCTCGCACGAGATCGAGCACCTCGTCGACCACCTCGAAGACCTGTACCGCACCGTCCACCCGCCCACCTCCCACCAGGAGATCGCCGAGACAACGGCCGCGCTGCGCGCCCTCTCCCGAATCGCACTCGGGTTCGAGCGATCCCTCGAAGACACGCGATGACCAGCCCCACCTCCTCGGCGCCACCTCGAGCACCCGGGCCAGTGCCGATCGGTTCCGCGACGGCGGGACCTTCGGCGCCGGGTGAGCACACGCCGCTCGAAGCCAGGGTCGGGTACTGCTGGGGACAGTGCGGCGGCCGATGTCGTGAATCGGTGCGGAGGCGGCAACGATCTCCAGGCAAGACTCGGTCGCCTGGGCCGCCGCCACAACCCCCAGGGCCCTATGGCTGTGGGTTCTTCTTCGTGCGTTCGACGGCGAAGACAGCTGCTTCTGTGCGGCGTTCGAGGTTGAGTTTGCGCAGGAGGGAGGAGACGTAGTTCTTGACTGTCTTCTCGGCCAGGAAGAGCGACTGAGCGATCTGGCGATTCGTCTTGCCTTCGGCGATCTCGGCGAGGATCCGGCGTTCCTGTTCGGTCAGAGAGGCGTACCTCGGGTCCTCCTCCGCAACCGGGTGGCGTAGACGTTCCAGGACCTTCATCGTCATGGTCGGGTCCAGCAGCGATTCGCCGACGGCGAGGCGGCGTACGGCGTCGATCAGGGCGTCGCCGTGGATCTGCTTCAGCAAGTAGCCGGCCGCGCCGGCCATGATCGCGGTGAAGAGTGCCTGGTCGTCGGAGTACGACGTCAGCATCAGGCAGGCCGGCGGATTGTCCATCGACGAACGGATCTCCCGGCAGACGGTGATGCCGTCGCCGTCGGGCAGCCGGACGTCCAGGACGGCGACATCCGGGCGTACGGCGGGGATCCGAGCGATCGCCTCCGCGGCGGTCGAGGCGTCACCGACGACGTCGATGTCCGGCTCTCCGTCGAGCAGTTGGTGCAGTCCCAGCCGGACCACCTCATGGTCGTCCAGCAGAAACACCTTGATCGTCATCACTGTCCCCTTCAGCTCCCACCCCGCCGTACGAGGTTCGTCCGGCGAGCCCTTCCGGCAGAATCTCGTCCTCGGCACGGAATGTGCCAGGGACAACGGTCCACCTTGACCGGGACCTTCGGTGCGGACGTGCCGACCGGCCCTGGTCCTTCAGGACATCATGCCCTGACCGCCATGGCGACTGCCTGATTGTCTGGAACTGCCGAAACCGATGGAAGGCGGACTCCGATGGACACCAGGTCACAGACCGCGGGCAGGCCGAGCGACCTCGGCATCCGGATCAGGCGACGCCGGCTCGCGCTCGGCCTGAGCATGGCAGAAGTCGCCCAGCGAACCGGCCTGAGCACGGACCGCGTCGAGCACATCGAGACCCGCCCGTTCGCGCTGACCGGCGGAGAGCTCGTCCGGCTGGCGCGGGCTCTCGACATCAGCATCGAGGACCTGACTAGGCTGGACCATCCCAGGACCCCGCGGCATCGGCCGGTCTCGCCGATACTCGAGCCGATGCGCGAGGAGGAGTGCCGGAAGCTCATCGACGCAAGGTGTGTCGGCAGGATCGCCTACAACCGAGCCGACGAACTCGTGGTCATCCCGGTCAACTACTGCTACCTCAACAACCTGATCGTCTTCCGGACCGCGGCTGACAGCGCGGTCGCGCAGTACGGCCTGGCACCGATCGCCTTCCAGCTCGACTTCGTCGACGAGGGCTTTCAGGACGGTTGGAGCGTCCTGGTGAACGGCATGGTCCGCCCGGCCACCGCCCAGGAGACGGACGCCGCCCGCGACCGGGTCGAGCCCTGGGCCGGCGGAACGCGAGAGTCCTACATGGCCATCGAACCCCACCGCACCACCGGCCGCCGCATCCGCTCCTGGTGACCTCCGACCGCCGGACGGTTCTTGGTGATTTTTGGAGGACATCAACCCCGCAGTTGGGCCGCGTCCAGGGCCGACTGCAGTGAGCGCCGGTATCCGTCCGAGGTGAAGGTCGCGCCCGAGACGGTGTCGATCTGCGCACTCTGCGCCGCGATCGCCTCCTGCTCGAGCTGCGGCAGCGCAAACGCGCTGATCTCCCGGTCGCGTCCTCCCGACGACGGATAGGCGAGCGCGGTCACGACGACCAGTCGGTGCGAACGGACAGTGACGCGGACTTGCACCGGTCCGTAGCGGGTCCCTGCCGATGTGCCGTTCACCGTGAGGTCACCACTCGCCGATCCAGTGCTGACCACCCCGGGCTTGGCCACGGTGGCGGTTGGAGAGTCTGTGCGGTTCGTACTCGTCGGATACAGGAACAGCAGGCCAAGCAACACACCAGTGGCCCCGACGACCGCCGCATTGCGCCGCAGCCGCGCCGAGTGGCTCGTCATCGGGCGCCGGCCCGATGAGCCGCGTCGAGTGCCGACTGCAGCGACTGCCGGTATCCCTGCGACGTGAAGGTGGCTCCGGACACGGTGTCGATCTGCGCACTCTGCGCGGCAAGCGACTCCTGGTCGAGCTGAGGTACGGCGTAGCTGTTGATCGCGTCGGTCTGTCCGTCCCCGCTCGGCCGCGCAAGCGCGCGAGCCCGGGTGATCTCCCCGCCCTGCACGCTGATCTCGACCTGCACCCGCCCGTACTGCGTCTGGACGACATCTCCCGCGACGGTCACGGACGCGACATTCGAAGGGCTCGGGCGTGCCGATGGATGGACGGCCGGACTCGATCGGCTCGGCGGCGCGGTCTGACTGCCGTGCCGGTTCGGAGGCCGGGGCGTGGGACGCGCGGGGGCATGCCGCGGCGGGCCGGGCGGCGCTGCCGACACCACGCCGGCCGCCGCGTGCGGGTGCGCGCTTGCCCGCAGAGCCACACCGACGACCACCAGGGACGCGGCCGACATGACCAGTTTCATCCCGCGCCTCACGCAGGTACTCCTCTCACCACGAGAACCGCTCCTGATGCAGCTGCTTCAGCGGAAGACCGAGTCCGGCAGCCGCCACGCACACCGCGTCCATCCACTGATCAGGTCCGCATACGTAGACGTCGTACTGGCTGATGCCGGGGACGAGCCGCCGCATCGCATCCTCGTCGGTCCACGCCGCGGCGCTCTCCGGTAGCCAGGACTGCCGGTTCCGTATCCGCCGCCCGAGCAGGTAATGCGTGGTGATGCCGCGGCGGTGGGCCAGCTGGTCGAGCTCGTCATGGAACACCAGGTCGTCGAGATCGTGCGCGCGATACACCAGGACTGCGTCCCCCGGTTCGTACGGGAGCTCCTCCAGCAGCGCCCGCAGCGGTGTGATGCCGATGCCGCACGCGAACATCGCCACCTTGCGAGTGACTCGCCGCTCGCCGGTCAGCCGACCGTACGGACCTTCGATCGCAACCTTGGTGCCCGGCCGCAACCCGGCCAGCCGGCTGCTGCCGTCACCAGCCGCCTTGGCAGTCACCCGCAGCCGGTCGGGCGCGGGCGACGCCGACAGCGAATACGGATTGCCGCGCGACCATCCCGGGCCGTCGAGGAACCGGAAGACGAAGTACTGACCTGCCTGCACTGGCATCCGGTGCAAGCCACGGCCGGCGAGCAGAACCGTCACCACGCGGGGACCCTCTCGCACGACCTCTCGCACGGTCAGTCCGTGCCGAAGTGTGCGCCAGACCGGCAACGCCACACGGTAGACGAGGATCGCGACGAGTGCGACGGCGTACGCCGACCACCAGTAGGCGCGCGCCACCGCCGAGGTCGTGAAGTCCGCGCCGGTCCAGATCTCGTGCGGCACGGACAGCCCCACCCCGACGTACGCGTACAGGTGCAGCAGGTGCCACGACTCGTAGCGCAAGGCCCGGCGAGCGACCCGGACCGAGGTAAGGACGACGACCGTCAGCGCGATGCTTCCCGCAACGGCGAGGAGCATTCCGCCGTACGTCGTGACGACGCTCCACGTCTCGTGCAGGACATCGTTGTGATCCCGCAACGTGTATCCGGCAAGGATCAAGGCGACGTGGACCATCAGCAGGTTGAAGGACCAGAAACCGACCAGCCGGTGCCTGCGGGCCAGCTCGTCCTGACCGTAGCTGCGCTCGATCATCGGCACCCGCGCCATCAGGAACACCTGCACCAGCAACAGGTCCGCCGCCACCAGACCGGACAACCGACCGAGCGATGTCAGCAGGTCGGCCGGCCCGGCCGCGAGCAACTGGAGACCGCGTCCGGACAACCACAGCGCGACCACCACCAGGACGCTGCCCCAGCACAGGACACCGATGGCGTCACGCCACCAGACCGGCGTACGACGGGACCGCCGCCGGACGTGTGTGACGCGATGCCGGCTGATCGCCTGGGCCACATCCCGGTCCGTCATGCTACGACGATGCCCGCGGATTCTTAGCTCTTCCTTGGAGCGGGCTCCTGAATCGCCGGCAGGACCAGCTCGAACGTCGCGCCAACCTCACTCGGAACCAGTCGGAGCTGACCGCCATGCCGGTTCGCGACATCGTGGGTGAGCGCGAGACCCAGGCCATAGTGCGCCCGGCCCGCGCGATGACCGCCCGTGTCGAAGCGGCGCAGAACCCGCTGTGCCTCCTCCGGCCCGATCCCCGGACCGGTATCGCTGACTGCCAGGATCACCTCCCGCCGATGCCGCCGTACGACGATCCGAACCTCACCGTCGTCCGGTGTGTGGTCGATGGCGTTGTCGACCAGCGCTATCGTCGCCCGCCGGATCGCGCTCGCCGATCCCAGCACCAGCAAGCCGCCGCCGTCCGCATGCCACCGAAGTCGCACGCCGGTCTGCTCGGCATGGGCTTTCGCGCTGTCCACAACGGCCTCGGCGACCCGAGCAAGATCGACTGATTCGTGGCCCTCGGCTCCGCGCGGATCGGCGGCGGCGAGCAGGTCGTCGACGACCGCTCCGAGCCGCTTCGTGTCCTGCACGACACCCTCGGCGTCGCGCAGGATCTCCTCGCTCGAGCCGCTGCGGCGCAAGGCGCGGTCGAGCACCTGGGCCCGCGTGCTCAGCAAGGTCAACGGAGTGCGCAGTTCATGGCCCGCATCGGCCACGAACGTCCGCTGCAGCGTCAGCCCCTGGGCCAACGGCCGGACCGCGCGACGGCCGATCAGGACGCCCAGCAGCCCAGCGAACACCAGGCCGAGGGCCGACGCGAACCCCATTGCCTCAAGCAACCGGGCGCGCTCCTGATGCGCCATCGCAAGGTTGAGCACAACTTGCACGGGCCTGCCCTTGGTGATCCCGGTGGCGATGCGGTACTCACCGCCGTCGTTCTCCACCGTGGTGAGCTGGACCTGTCCGGCGGAACCGGTGCGCAGCGAGGCAAGCTCGGGGAGGAGTTCGTCCGGCAGCCCCGCTGTGACCGTTGTACCGGACGGACCGGTCATGGCCAGCCAGGTGCCGGCCGGAGGATCTCCGACGTCATCGGCGGTCGCGATCGCCGAGCGGAGCAGATCGTCGGCAGCACCCGCTTGTCCGCGGACCACGACGAGCGTGACCAGCACGATCAGCAGCAGCATCGCCACCGCGACCAGGCCCGCGACCTGGACGGCAACGCCACGAGCGGCTCTGCGGACGAGGACCTCGTCACCGATCGGGCGGCCGCTCATGTGCTGCCCAACCGGTATCCGAGGCCGCGCACGGTGCTGATCGCTCCGCGCCCCAGCTTACGCCGGCAGTAGTGCACATACGTGTCCACCACGGTCTCCGACTCCGCGTCGTCGAAGACCCGGTCCAGGAGCTCGCCGCGACTGAAGACAACACCAGGCCGCGCCGCGAGCAGCGCCAGCAGCGCCGCCTCGCGCTCGGACAACTCGACCGTGCCGCCCGTCGCCTGCCGGACGGTGCGGGTGGCGATATCCAGGGAGCCGCCCGGAACCGCCAACTGACCGGCGTGGTCGAGGTGTCGGCGCAGCAGGGCCCTCAGCCGCGCCAGCAACTCCGTGAGCTCGAACGGCTTCGCCAGATAATCCTCGGCGCCGGAGTCCAGGCCCTCGACCCGGTCCTCGGTGCTGCTCCGCGCCGACAGCACCAGGATCGGCGTGACGACGCCACGGCTGCGCAGCCTGGCGATCAGGTCCAGGCCTTCGACGGCGGGCAGGCCGCGGTCTACGATCATTGCCTCGAACGACCGCGTCAACGCCAGGTGCAGTCCGGTCTGACCGTCGCCGGCCAGAGTCACGGCGTACCCCTCGTCGGCGAGCACGCGGTCGAGCAACCCAGCCAGGTCGGCGTCGTCCTCGATCAGCAGGATCCGTTTCATCGCCGTCATCCTGCCGCCGATCCGGCCGCGGGCCATCCGGGAGTCGCGAGCAGGTTGCCGTTAGCAAGGATTCCGAGGCCTTCGTAGCCGGGCAGCGCATCGAGCACCGCCGGCCACTCCTCGCCCGCCACGAACGCCGCGGTCGCGAGCACGTCGGCGTACTCCAGCGACGGACCGCTGACGGACACCGACAGCCATCGGGACAGCACCGGTTCGCCGGTCCGTGGATCGTACAGGTGGGCGCCCCTGGCCGCCGTACCGCTCGTTGCCACCGCTCCATCGGCGCGGGCCACGGTGGCCACCACACGCCCAGGATCGCCAGGGTCCTGGATCCCGATGGTGAACGGACGCTTGCTCGGGCACAGGACCAATACGTCACCCCCGGCATTCAGGCACCAGTCCAACTCGGAGACCTCCCGCAGTCGCTTGCCGGCGCGCTCGACCGCCCAGCCTTTCACCAGCCCCGACGGATCCCATCCGCCACCGGGCACCTCCGGATCGAACCGCCCGCAGGTCAGGTCGCGGGCGCGGTCGCACCGCTCAGCCACCGCACGCACTACCGGGTCCACGTCGTCCCAGCCCACCTCCCCGCGCGCCAGCAGACTGACCGCACTGCCGGGCTTGAATGGCGAGAACAACCGATCGGCCTCGACCAGTTCCGCGAAGACCGCCCGCACCGCCGCGTCCGCCTGCGCGGAGTCCGCGAGCTCTCCGCGGGCCAGCACACTGACCGGCAGCCCCATGATCTGCTCGACCCAGCTCCGCCTCGACACCATGCGGCAACGGTACGACGCCCCACCTCAACGAGCCCGACGACGGCGCCCGGGCTCCTAGTAGAACGGGCCGGCAGTGCCGGCGGCAGGTGCCGTGTCGTCGAACGCCCAGCTCAGCTCGTTCCGCACTCCGACGACACCGTCGACGCCGGCGATGAGCTGCTCGGCGAACGCGACCGTGCTGCGTTTCGCGACCTGACCGGCAACTGTGACCACGCCCTCACGGACACTCACCTCGACGGCGAACGGGTCGTCCGACAAATTGCGGTCGACGACGTCACGCCGTACTCGGGCAAGGATCTCCTGGTCCGGGGCAAGGAACGCGCTGAGCAGATCCGATCGCGTCACGATGCCGGTGAGCTCGTCCCCGTCCGTCACGACTAGGCGGGTGATCCCACGGTCCGCCATCAACCGGGCCGCCTCGTCCAGGGTGCATCCGCCCTGCACGGTGACAGCGGGGCGCGTCATCAGTGCCCCGGCCGTCAAGGCGCCGGCCTTGGTCCGGGCCTTCCGGTGGAACCAATGCCTGCCGGACCGCTGGTACTCCTCCTTGCGCAGCAGGTCCGTCTCGGAGACGACACCGGCCACGCCGCCGTACGCGCTGCGCACCGGGACCGCGCTGATGTGGTGCTCCGCCAAGATGGCGGCGACTGCCTTGAACGGCGTGTCCTCGGCGACGGTGACCACGTCGGCGGTCATCACGTCGGCAACTGTCAACAAGTGGCGCATCATGACTCCTCAAGCCTGCGGATGATCGCGACGGGCGAGTCCGCGTGGTGCAGAAGGCTCTGGCTCACGGATCCCAGCAGCAGACCGGCGACACCGCCGCGGCCCCGGGACCCGACCACCACCAGAGACGCGGTCGCCGACAAGTCCACAAGGTGGGCACTCGCCCGGCCCTCGACCACCGAGGCCTGTGCCCGCACCGTCGGGTACTTGTCCAGGTACGGTGCGAGGCTCTCGGCCAGCCAGTTCTTCAGCAGTCCCCGGGTGCTCTCCATCGACTCGGCGTGCTGCTCCTGCGGGTGCCAGCAGTAGACGACCTTCAGTGGCTGCCCAGTCCGGGCGGCCTCCTCGAAGCCGAAGGCCACGGCCTGCTCCGACTCCGCCGAACCATCGGTGCCCACGACCACCGGTCCAGTACGGCGCTCACCGCGCACCACGACCACGGGACACGGCGCCTTCGCCGCGACCGACGTTGCCACAGAACCGAGCACGGCGGCCGACATCTTGTTGCGCGACCTGGTCCCGACCACCACCATGTCTGCCTCCCCGGCCTCGGTGAGGATCGCGTGCGCGGGAGCGTCGTTCGCGAGCCATCCGGATCCACCCTGGTATCCGAGCCTGTCCCGCGCGTACTGCACGGCGGCTTCGACCTCGTGCTCGTATTTGTCCATCGGCATCGGCGGCGGAACGTAGCCTTCGACACCGACTGCCGGCCACCGGCTGAGTTCGTTCAGGTACGCCCGGACGACCCGCACCGCAGCCCCGCGCCCCTCGGCCGCCTCGACGGCCCAGCGCAACGCGAGCTGGCTCTCAGGCCCGTCATCGACACCCACGAGGATGTACTTGCTCATCGATCTGTTCCCCTCATTGACTCGGGTGCTGGGCGAGAATCTCCTTGAGGGCATCGACGAAACCCAGCGACTCGTCGTAGCCGCGCTGCCACACGTTCCGGCCGAAGATCAGCCCCACGCCACCGGCGTCCATCGCCTGCTCGGTTTGCGGTACATCGCCTCGTCGCCGGCCTTCGATCCGCCGGACACGAGCACCAGCGTGCGGTTCGCGGACCGCACCACGCCGTCGATCGCCTGCTGTGGGGTGAAGATCTCCTCGTAGGGCGGTTTCACGCTGTCGCGCTTCTCCGGATGCGGGAAGTTCACTTTCACCACATCGGCGCCGAGCTCACTCGCGACCCGGGCTGCGTAGTCGACCGCGTAGAACGAGTCCTTGCCGCCCTTCGCCTCGATCGCCGCACCGCGCGGGTACGCCCACACAATCAAGGGCATCCCAAACCGCTCGGCGTCCGCGCGGACCTGTCGGTACTGCGCGAAATCCGCCTCCTGTGCAGGAGATCCGACGTACAGGGTGTAGCCGACCGCGTCGGCACCGAGCCGTACGGCCTCCTCGACACTCGCGTGCACCGGGGACAGCGCGGCCGCGTCCGACGGGATGTCGGTCTTGCCGTTCAGCTTGAGGATCAGCGGGATCTCACCGGCGTAGTCCCAGAAGAACTTCTCCGCCAGCCCGATCTGTATCGCGATCCCGTTGAACTCTCCGGCGATCGCCAGCTTGATGATGTACGCCGGATCCGATGCCTGCGGATTCGCGAAAAAGTCTCGCGGCCCGTGCTCGAGCCCCTGGTCGTACGGCAGGAACAACGCCGTCCCGTTCCGCAACCCGTGATCGAACAGGATCCGCCGCAACCGCGTCTTCTTCCCGCAGTTCAGTCCGAGCTCGCCCAACGCCGGCCGGGTCTGCATGGTGGTCACTCCTCCGCTCGTGCCATCCCCGGGACCCGTGGTCCCGAGGCCCACTTCCAATCTCGTCCTGCACGCACTGGCGAGGCAGAGGCTACGGTCCCGGTTCCGCCGGGACTTTCTGACCGGGACGCTGTCCCGGTTCGGCGTCGGCCAGGATTCTGTTCCTCAATCAAGTCGCCGACGGGCTCGGAGGTGGCCACGATCACGTAGCCTGACCGTTCACCAGCCTCGGTCGATGCGTGGTAGGGGACAAACGTCCCGACTTAGGAGTCCAACGGACCTGCAACAATCCTCGCGCGCCGTGCCAGTCTGCAGATGTGGCCCGCCCGGAGGCGCGCTCCGTCGCGGCAGCACACAGCCGGGGGGATCATGCTCGTCGCAGCTCGGAACGCGCTGCCGGCCAGATCGGCCGCGCTGCTTCAGGTCACTACGAAGGGCATCCTGCCGACCGACGCCGCCGCGGTGGTGAACGAGCATCTTGTGCCGATCCTCGGCTCGTCGGCCGCGCACAGCAGGGTACGCCTCACCCGACTGAGCGAGCCGGGTCTGGCCCGGCCGGTCGTCGCGCAGCTCGACGTACAGCTTTCGCGGCACCGGGTCCGGGCTCAGGTGGCTGCCGCCACGACCGCCGAGGTCGTCAGCATGCTCGCGGCGCACACCATCGAACAGCTGCATCGTTTCCCCGGAGCGCTCGCCGAATGCCTACGGGATCGCACCACCACCTCGCTACCGCCGTCGCCGCCAGAGCTCGTACCGCCTTCCGCGCGCCGGCTGGTGCGGCGAAAGATCGCCCGGCCGACCGCGATGACCGTTGCCGAAGCCATCGCGGCACTCGAAGCGATGGACTACCGGTTCCACCTGTTCCGGGACAAGTACAGCCGTCAGGACAGCGTCGTGAGCCTTACCGGGTCCGGCTATCAGGTCGTTCAGCGCACCCACCGGCTGACCGTCTCGAATGCAAGAGCGCGGCTCGATCTGACCGGATCCCCGTTCGAGATCTTCACGGACGAGACCACCGGGAGCACCTGCGCGCTCTACACGAGGTACGACGGTCACTACGGGATCCTCACCACCGGTCTGAAGCCGTCGGCCTGACCTGTTCGTCAGAAGCGATCGCGGACCATCGTGATGGCTCCACTCGGGCATTCGGCGGCGCACAAGCCGCAGCCCTTGCAGAAGTCCAGGTCGATCTCGTACCCCAGGCCAGGGCCGAGCTTGATGATCGCGTTGTCCGGGCAGACGCCAAAGCAGTTGTCGCACTCGAGACAGTTGCCGCAGGACATGCAGCGCCGCGCCTCGAAGAGCGCCGTCTCCGCGGTCAGACCGCCTGTCACCTCGTCGAAGGTCGTGATCCGCCGGGCGATGTCCAGCTGGGGCCGGAGCGTCGCCGACGCGTCCGCGTAATACCAGGTGTTCAGCCGGTCGTAGGTAGCGAGTTCGGGCCGGTCCGGATGGTCGTACGCCGTACCGCGCAGCCAGGCATCGATGTTCCGGGCAGCGTTCTTTCCGTGGCCGACGGCAACCGTGACGGTCCGCTCCCCCGGCACCATGTCGCCACCGGCGAACAGCCCGGGGTGGCCGGTCATCATCTGGGCGTCGACGTCGACCACACCATCGGTGACCCGGACGCCGGGCAGATGCTGGACCAGCGCCAGATCGGCCTGCTGGCCGAGGGCCAGCACCACCGAGTCCACGCCGAGTTCTTCGAATTCGCCTGTCGGCTGCGGGAAGCCGGTCTCGTCGAGCCGCATCTTTTCGATCTGCACCCGGTCGCCGTCGGCGTACACGATGGTCGACAGCCAGCGCAGCCGGACACCTTCCTCGAGTGCCTCGCGGACCTCGATGTCATGAGCCGGCATCCGCTCCCGGGTCCGGCGGTAGATCACCACTGCGTCGGTCGCCCCGAGCCGCCGCGCGGTGCGGGCTACGTCCATCGCGGTGTTGCCACCGCCGTACACCGCGACCCGGCGGCCTAGCAGCGGCTCCTCTCCGTTCTCCAGGCCGGCCAGCAACGACACGGCGTCGACGATGCGAGCCGAGTCGCCGGCCGGGATGTCGGCACGACGTCCGACATGCGCCCCGACGGCCAGAAAGATGGCGTCGAACTCGGTGAGCGCCCCAGTGAGTTCGGTGACCGGGGTGCCGAGCTCGAGCCGCACGCCCAGGTCGACGATGCGCTGGATCTCGGCGTCCACCACGTCCCGCGGCAGCCGGTACGACGGAATGCCGTACCGCATCATGCCCCCGGCTTCCGGCGAATCGTCCCGGACCGTGACGTCATGGCCCAGCATTGCCAGGTGGTACGCCGCCGACAGCCCGGACGGACCGGCACCGACGACCAGCACCCGCTTGCCGCTGGCCTGTGCCTCGACCGCGATGGGCCACCCTTGCTTGATCGCCTCGTCGCCGAGGAACCGCTCGACGGAGTTGATGCCGACCGGCTGGTCCAGCGTGGCCCGGTTGCACGCGGTCTCGCACGGCCGGTAGCAGACCCGGCCCATCACGGCGGGGAACGGATTGTCGACCATGATCTGCCGCCAAGCAGCTTCGTAGTCACCTTCCTCGGCGTGGGACAGCCACTCCTGGACGTTCTCCCCGGCCGGGCACGCGTCGTTGCACGGTGGCATCCGATCGAGGTACACCGGACGTTCCGTCCGCCAGGAGCCGGTCTTGTTCGCCAGGCTCGACCCTACGTCCAGCGTGATCGCGAACGGCAACGGACCGTGCTTGTTTGCCTCGGGCATCTAACTCACCTCGTCGGGTTCGGTCAGGCCGAAGATCCGGATGTTGCGGTCGGCCTCGGCCTGGATCTTGTTGACCACGTCTTCGCGCGGACTGTCGCCGAACAGGTGCGCGAAACGTCCCTGCGGCCGGAGGTAGTCGGTGACCGGAAGGAGCCGCCGGATCTTCGTCACGTCGGTCACCTCGCCGTCGATCGCCTCGAAGACCGGGAAGACGCCGGTCTCCGTGGCCAGTCGGGCGGTCCTGATCGTCTCCCCGGATCCGGTCCGCCAGCCCAGCGGGCACGGCACCAGCACGTGCAGGTAGCGCGCGCCGTGGAACTCCATCGCCCGCTTGGCCTTGTACTCGAGGTCGCGCAGATCCGCGACGGTCGCCGTGGCGACGTACGGGATCCGGTGCGCCATCGCGATGGCCGGAAGACTCTTGCCCTGACTGAACGAGTTGCCGGCCGGCGTGGTGGTGGTCGTCGCACCGTGCGGAGTCGCACCGGACCGCTGGACGCCGGTGTTCATGTAGCCACCGTTGTCGTAGCAGATGAACAGGACGTCGTCGTTGCGCTCGAACATCCCGGACAAGCAGGCCAGCCCGATGTCGACGGTGCCGCCGTCGCCACCTTGCCCGACAACGCGTACGTCGGTGCGGCCCTTCGCCTTGAGGGCCGCCGCGACACCGGTCGCGACCGCCGGCGCGTTGCCGAACAGCGAGTGCAGCCAGGGAATCTGCCATGACGACTCCGGGAAGGGCGTCGAGAAGACCTCCAGGCACCCGGTCGAGTTCACCGCGACCATTTGGTTGCCGGTGGCACGCATCACCGCATCGAGCACGTAGCGGGCGCCCAACGCTTCACCGCAGCCCTGGCAGGCGCGGTGTCCCGAGTTCAGCGAGTTCGTCCGGTGGGTATCGGCCTGCACCGAACGCTGCTCCGGATCCAGCAGGCGGTTGCCCACCGCGAAGCTGCCGGTCTGGTAGAACTTGATCCGCTGCACTGGCATGGTCGGTCCTCTCAGCCTGTCCGCCGCAATTCGCGTTCGACCAGATCGCGCTTCAGATCCAGGAACGTCAGGGGCTCCAGCCGGTCTGCCGCCGCGTCGGCGAACAACCCACGCAACGACTTCTTCGTGACCGGCCGGCCGCCCAGGCCGGCGATCACCGTGTACGCCGGAGCAGCGAGACCGGCCTTCGCGGTTCGCACGTCGGCCGAGACGATGCCGCCGATCCCGACCGCGAGTGCCCGCTCCAGCACGACCACCCGTCGCGCCCCCTGGAGCGCCGTTCGCACCGCGTCGTACGGGAACGGACGGAACGAGGTCACCCCCAGCACGCCGATGCTCATACCTTCGTCGCGCAGTTCGTCGACGGTGTCCTTGATCGTGCCGAGCACCGAACCAAGGGCGACCACGATTGTCTCGGCGTCCTCGCATCGATACGGCCGGACCAGACCACCGGAGTCCCGCCCGAAGGCCGCGGCGAACTCGGCCGCTACCCGCGGAATCACCTCGAGCGCCCGCAAGTGCCCGGCATGCGCGAGATAGCGCACCTCGGTGAAGGCGTCCGGCCCGACCATCGCACCGATCGACACCGGCTCGGCGGGATCCAGAAGCTGGCGCGGTTCGTACGGCGGCAGAATCACATCCACCTCGGCCTGGTTCGGCAGGTCGATGCGTTCGACCGCGTGGGTCAGGACGAACCCGTCCATGCAGACCATCACCGGCAGCGACAGCTCCTCGGCGATCCGGAAGGCCTGCAAATGCAGGTCGACGGCTTCCTGGTTGCTTTCGGCGTACAACTGGATCCAGCCGGAGTCGCGCTGCGACATCGCATCGCTGTGGTCGTTCCAGATGTTGATCGGGGCTCCGATCGCGCGGTTGGCCACCGTCATGACGATCGGCAGGCCGAGGCCGGAGGCGTTGTAGAGAGCCTCCGCCATGTACAGCAGGCCCTGGCTCGCGGTCGCGGTGTAGGCGCGGGCACCGGTCGCGGACGCGCCGATGGCGACGGACATCGCGGCGAACTCGGACTCCACGTTGACGAACTCGCACGGCGTCAGCGCACCGGAGGCGACCAGCACACTGAGGGCCTCGACGATGTGTGTCTGCGGGGAGATCGGATACGCGCAGATCACCTCCGGCCGGCAGCGCGCGACGGCCTCGGCCACACCACGCGAACCCTCAATCTGTGTGAACACGAGAAGCCTCCTCGAGCTGCCGGCGAGCCAGGTCGTATGCGTCGTGGACCGCCGCGACGTTGCCGATGGCAATCGCTCCGGCGAACCGGTCCTCGACCGCCGACATCACCGATTCGAGCCGGACCTGACCGGTCAGCGCGGCGAAGGCTCCCAGCAGCGCGGCACCCGGCAGCGGACGGCCGAGGTGGGTCAGCGCCTGCTCGGTCGCGGGCACGGTCAGCACCCGGTCAGGCCGGAACCGCCGTACGTAGGTCTCCAGCCCGAGCTCGGCCAGCGACTGTGAGGTATTGACGAGCAGATACCCGTCGGTGCCCAGGCCGTCGAAGACATCCACCTGATGCAGCAAGGTGGCGTCCTGAATGACCACCGCATCCGGTGCGGCGATCGGCTCGTGCGTCCGGATCGGCCGATCGGCGATCCGGCAGAAGCCGACCACCGGCGCGCCGGTCCGCTCCGACCCGAAGGTCGGGAACGCCTGGGCCTGCCGGCCATCCGTGAATGCCGCGACCGACAGCAGCTCGGCTGTGGTCACTACGCCTTGGCCGCCCCGGCCGTGGATTCGGACCTCGAACATCACGTCACCTGAGCCGACGCGCCGGCACGGACCGGACCATGGATGGTCACCGCAGGCAGCGTCCGGCGACGGACCTCGACAGCGAACAGCTCGCCGGAGCAGCCGTCCTTGGCCCACTCAAGTTCCATTGGACGCTTGAAATGCCTGTCCGCGATGACCGACCAGCGGGCCAGCTCCTGGAGCTCGTCGTCGGTCAACACCAGGCCGGCCTGCTCCGCCGGGTTGGTCGGAACTGTCCGGGTTCCGCGCGGATCGGCGTACACGGTCTTGGTTCGCTTGGCGCCGCGGTGCTTCACGATCATCGGGCGCGCGCCCGGACGCACCGAGTACTGGTCGGCGTCGCCGGCCGGTGGATCGCCCAGACCCCAGCCGGCCCGGATCCGTACGAACGTGCTCTCAGCCTGCGCGGTCCCCGAGGCGCCGAGGTCCGACCGCACCATCCGCTGCACGGTCACCGGCATCACCGCGGCCAGATGGTCAGGACCGGTGAGCTCACGGTTGCCGACGGCAACAGCGCTGAACAGCGATGCGAAGCAGCGCCGGCACGCGGCGAGCACGTCGTCACCGGTGTTCAGATGCAGGAACAGCTCGTCCTGTTCCTCGTCCTGCGGTGCGACCGGGCTGCAGCGTACGGCGACCTCCGTCCCATTGCCGCCCAGTTCGTCATAGGCCCGGAGAATCTCACGGGACACCACTCGGGGCAGGGACGCCGCCAGGAAGGCTGTCCGGATCGCCGCGGCGACCACGACCAGATCCCGGCCGGCGCGGAACCGGCGGATCTCTCGCGCGATCACCGGACCGAGCCGATCTGCCTCGATGAAGGCCTGGTACGCCGAAGCAGTCACCGCGAAGCCCTCCGGCACGCGGACTCCCTCGTTCGCCAGTTCGGCCACCCGAGCGTTCTTGACGCCGACCTGCTCGGGATCCACATCGCCCTGAAGTCGGACGACCGTCTTGCTGTTCATGACCTGTCCTGTCACAGCGAACGGGCGACAAGCTCGGTCAGGTCGACCAGGCGGCTGGTGTAGCCCCACTCGTTGTCGTACCAGCCGAAGACCTTGACCAGGTGGTCCTGGACTTGCGTGAGCGGGGCGTCGAAGATGCATGACGCCGGGTCGCCGATGATGTCGTGGGACACGATCGGATCAGTGGTGTAGCGCAAGATCCCCTTGAGAGGTCCGGCCGCGGCATCGGCGAAGGCCTGGTTGACCTGCTCGACCGTGGCGACGTCGGACAGCTGCACCGTCAGGTCGGTCAGGGAGCCGTCCTCGACCGGGACCCGCACCGCGACGCCGTCGATCTTCCCCGCGAGCTCAGGGATCACCAATCCGACCGCGCGGGCGGCACCCGTGCTCGTCGGGATCAGGTTCACGGCGCCAGAACGACCGCGACGCAGATCCTTGTGCGGCGAGTCCAGCAGCACCTGATCGTTGGTGTAGCTGTGGATTGTGGTCATCAGCCCACGCTCGATCCCGAACGCCCGGTGCAACACCGACACCATCGGCGCCACGCAGTTCGTCGTACACGAGGCGTTCGAGATCAC
>NZ_JBFAKS010000069.1:0-28610 GCF_040655855.1 Kribbella sp. NPDC050281
CCCGTGGGGGGGGGTGTTCTTTTCCTCCCCCACCCGGTGTGGGGGGCGGCCCGGGGGGCGCGCCCCCCAACACTGTCTTGCGAGGATTGTGCATATGAGTGACTTCGGCGTACCAGAACCCGCCAACCTGTCGGAGCTGTCCGGTGAGAGCCCGGTGGCGGAGACGAGCGTGCGGCTGGCCCTTCCGGCCGAGGCCAACGAGATCGGCGAGATCCAGGTCTCCGCCTGGCGTGCGTCGTACGCCGGTCTGCTGCCGGCCGATGTGCTGGCCGACCTCAACCCCGCGCAGTTCGCCGCTCAGTGGCGGGCCGCGCTGCTCGCTCCGGGCGAGGCGCGCAACCGGGTCATGGTCGCGCTGGCCGGCCGGACGCTCGTCGGCTTCGCCGCGATCACTCCGTCGGACGACCCGGACGCGGACCCACAGCGCGATGCGTTGATCGCCGAGCTCGCCGTCCAGCCGGACGCGACCCGCGCCGGCCACGGCTCCCGGCTGCTGAACGCGGTCGTCGACACCATCCGCGCAGACGGCTTCGGTCGCGTCACGGTCTGGGTCAACTCCACCGACGACGTCCTGCGCGCCTTCTACACCGAGGCCGGCTGGGCCCCCGACGGCGCCCACCGCGAGCTGGACCTGTACGGCGACGAGTCGGTCCGCATCAAGCAGATCCGCCTCCACACCGACCCCGGCCCCACCGACTGAGCCTCACGCCAGACAGAACTCGTCCCTCACACGCGGGCATGGCGATTGCTCCCCACCTGCGCGCGGAACAGGTCGCGGAGCAGGCAGATCTCGGCACCGTGGTGCATGACCTCGCGGTTGATGTGCGTGATCAGGCCGAGCATCGGGTCGTCGGCGAAGTACGCGCCCTTCGGGCCCAGCGGGCTCCACAACGCGTCCTTGTCGAGACCGCGGATGGAGTCGTGCCAGCGCCCGTACCAATGCCGCAGGAACTCGAGTCCGTCGGCCGCGGTCGCGGGGATCTCGGCCGGGATGTGCCGCGGGTCGAACATGTCGGCGTCGTCCGGACCATCACCGAAGAACGCGTTCACGCGGATCGCGAAACAGCCGACCCCGATGTGCACCATCCGCCAGGCGATCGTGGTCAGCGGAGATGGATCCGGCACCGGGTTCGTCAGCTCGTAGACCATCTGCCCGTCGTCGTCCGGCCGCACGGACCACATCCCGTCCACCGGTTCCCAGAGGTACTCCTCATCGGTCAACCCCTGCAATCGCGGCCAGAGGTGGACGTCCCAGTAGAACTCCAGCTGTCCGATCAGTAGGTCACCACAACCGGCCATCGACGTCTCCTCGTCTCTCGTGGGCAGGACTCTAGAAGCCCTCACCGACAATCCCCCCTTAGCACCTCGCGGATCTGCGACCGGCCGGGGGTGGTGCTCGACCGGGAACGGCGGGCATGACAGATTGCGACGGTCCGATTACGCAAGGCCATTCGCTGGAGTTTCCATGAAGTACCTCGCCCTGGCCGTCGGTCTGGGGATGTCCGCTGCCGCCGTTCTCGTCATCCCTGGATCGGGGGCGACCGCCTCGACCGAAGCCACGACGGCTGTCGACCGCCCGCATCCCGTGGCCAACAAGTACCTGAAGCAGAGACCGGCCTGGAAGGAGTGCGGCGAGCCGTCGCTGCGGACGTACTGCGCGAAGATCACCGCGCCGCGCGACTGGGCGAATCAGTACTCGGGCAACGACATCCAGCTCGCGGTCAGCAAGGTCGCGCCGGCGAAGGGAAAGCCGAGCCGGGTCGTGTTCGGCAACCCGGGCGGCCCGGGTGGCGCCGGCCTCGGCATGGCGCCGTACCTGGCCGGTCAGGCGCCGCTGCAGGAGGACTTCCTCGCCGTGGGCTTCGATCCGCGCGGCACTGGCGACAGCACCAACGTCACCTGCCAGGGCGCGCCCGGCTACACGATGGACGCCCGCGACCGGGACCCGGCCAACCTCGCTCTGGTCGCCGCGGCGTCGCAGCTCAGCCAGTCGTACTGCGACCGGCAGTCGCGCGGCCTGCTGCCGTACGTGACCACCGCGCAGACCGTGCAGGACCTCGATCTGATCCGCCAACTGCTCGGCTTCGACAAGATCGACTTCGTCGGGTACTCCGGTGGGACCTGGATGGGCGCGTACTACCAGACCTACTTCCCCGAGCACGTCGGCCGGTTCGTGCTGGACTCGAACACCGACTTCACCCGGCCGTGGCTGGACACGTTCGCCGCCCAGCCACAGGCCTTCGAGCGCCGGTTCCGCGAGGACTTCGCGACCTGGGCCGCGAAGTACGACTCCAAGTTGCACCTGGGCAGCTCGGCCGGCGCCGTACTGCGGACCTACGAACACCTCCGGCGAGACCTGAAAAAGCAGCCGGCGGTCGAGGAGTTCCTGGACGGCACAGTGAAGATCAGTTATGACCAGAACACCCTGGACCAGATCGTCTCCGGGGACATGTATACAAAGGTTGATTTCTATTCGTTGGCAATCGACCTCGCATTTCTGCGCGACCTTTCCGGAGCGCAGGCAAAGGGCGGCCCACGCGCCGCACAGAATCAGGTCGACGCTCTCTCCCTGACCCGCCAGCACGAGCTGGTACGACGGGCCGCCCGGGGAACCGTCGGCCTGCCACCGATGGGTCGCGTCGTCGGTGAGGACGACGCCGAGGACGCGACCTTCACGGCAGTCACGTGCAACGACACCCCGTGGCCGCAGGGTCGCGAGTACGGCGATCAACTGGCGGCGCGACTCGGCCCGCACTACCCGTTGGTCGGCTGGACGATGAACCAGAACCCGTGCTTCTTCTGGAACCGCCCGAACCTGACCATGCCGCAACCCACCGGCAAGGGCTTGCCCACAACGCTGATGGTGCAGTCGATCCACGACCCGGCGACCAGTTACGAGCTCGCGGTCTCGGCCCACCAGAGGTACGCCGGCTCGCGGCTCGTCACCGTCACACAGGAAGGCGACCACGGGGTGTACGGCGGTGTGAACGCGTGCGCCGACACGATCGTCAACACGTTCCTCACCACCGGCAAGGCGCCGGCCAAGGACGTCACCTGCGCCGGCCACGGCATCCCGGCACCGTCGATGCCGACCCCTGGCGACGAGACCGGCGCCGGACAGCCGGGGTACGGCGACAACGCGCCGCTGCGCCGGATCGCGGGATTCACCAAAGCGGTCTCGGGATATCTGCACTGATCGGGGCGAGCGTTTGAGTGCTGCCCGATGAGACAAAGAAATGCGCCGAATTCCGCTGGATTTCCCCTACCCACGGGCAGTTCCCGGTCACCGTCGGCGAAATCCGGCCGGGACTTTCGTTGTCATGACATATTTGTCAGGGCGATGTCAGGGTTCCGTCCCTGTGCGACACAGCGTGATTTCGGCAACCTTGAGTCAGCGCGGAGGAACGGGGCGTCGACCGGGAGGGCTCGACGGCACGGACGTTCGCCACACGGCTTCGGCCGGCTGTGAGGTGGGGGGACTGCCTGGGGGGTCAGACAGAGACACAGCCGGCCGGGCCGTTCAATCCCGCGCTCCTAGATCCCTCGCGGGGTACCGTCGATCCCCCAGGTCGTGGTGCTCCGCGAGGCAACTTTCCGATCAGCAGACCTGGTGGACTGCTGATCGGTTCGTTTGCCGGGCCGGATCAGAGCCCGATCAGAGTCCGATCAGAGTCACAGCCGGCCACTGTGGTCCGGGCTGGAGGCCGATCCCGGTGGTGGATAGCCGTCCGCCACTGCGGCGAGCGGTGCGGCCCGGCCGGCCGACCACGCGGTCCGGAAGGCCCGCCGCTCCAGCGACTCCTCGATCGCGGCCCGGGTCGAGGAGTAGTCGGGTTTCTCGATCTCCGGAATCGGTGCGCCGATCACTTCCCGCACCCCGTCCGCGGCACCGAGGAGGAAGGCGGCGTACTCGCTCCTCCCCCGCTGCTGGGCGACGGACGCGAGCTCCTCGAGCACACTGGCCGACCGCCACCGATCACCCAGGTCGCGATGCTCGGCCAGACTCTCGTCGAGGAGATGGACCGCGCGCTCGGTGACACCGCGGCGCCGTTCGATGATGCCGAGCTGGTTCAGCGACCACGCGACCCCTTCGCGGTATCCGAGCCGCTGCGACAGCGCCAGACTCTCCTGCAGCAGGTCCTCGGCCCCGGTCAGGTCGCCGCGGTACTGCGCGATCGTCCCCAAGCTGATCAGTGACCACGCCAGCCCCTCACCGTCACCCAGCATCCGGAAGCTGTCCCGCGCCCGCTGGCACCGCCGGGCGCCGATGTCCAGATCGCCGCGCAGCCAGGCCACGAAACCGAGGTAGTTGTGCGCCCACGCCATCCCCGACCGGTCGCCGAGACTCTCGTAGAGGTCGTAACTCTGGCAGTGCAGGTCCTCCGCGGCCTCGTAGTCACCGCGTTCCCGCGCAACACCGCCCAGCCGCTGCATCACCAGCGCCGTACCGGCCGTGTCGTCGAGATCCTTGTACTGCGTCAGTGCGGTCTCCAGCCGGGTCGTCGCTGCGTCGTACTCACACTGCAGGAAGGCGAGCATGCCGGCGCCCAGGTTCGCCTTCGCACAGAACGGCCCTAGTCCGTCGAGCTCGGACGTCGGCACGTTGTCCGCAAGCGTCAGCGCACGCTCCAGCCATTGACTGCCCTCGGCGTAGTGGCCGCGCAAGTAGCAGAACGTCCACAGCGCACCGGACAGCCGCAGCGCTTCGCGGACCGAACTGGTGCGCAGCGACCAGGCCATGGCGGCACGCAGGTTGCCCAGCTCGGCGTCGAGGCGTTCGAGCCACTCCTCCTGGTTCGGGCCGCGCAACTGCCCTTCCGACTCTTCGGCCAGAGTGACGTAGAACTGCGCGTGCCGCTGCTTCGCTTCCTCTACCACGCCGTCGGCGGCGAGGCGATCCGCGGCGAACTCACGGATCACAGCGAGCATGTAGTACCGCGCGACGTTGCGCCTCCGGATCACCCGGATCAGCGACTTGTCCACCAGGCGTCCGGTGAGGTCGAGTGCCTCGGCGCGCTCCTGCGGACCCGGCGAGGCCCGGCCCGACATGACCGTCGCGGCGGCACTCAACGTCCATCCGCCGACGAACACCGACAGCCGGGCGAACACCTCGCGCTCGGTCGGCGTGAGCAGATCGTGGCTCCACTCGATCGCGCCGCGCATCGACTGCTGCCGCGGCGACGCCGTCCGTGAACCACCGGCGAGGATGCCGAACGAGGTCTCCAACTCGGCAGCCAGTTCCTCGATGGTCATCACGTTCGTCCGGGCCGCGGCGAGTTCGATGGCCAGCGGCATGCCCTCCAGGCGTCGGACCACCCGGGCGACCTGGTCGAGCTCGCCGTCCGGGTCGTAGCCCCGCGCGACGGCCCGCTCGACGAACAACCGCACTGCCGCCGACGACTCGATCTGGTCCTGGTCATGCGGCAGTGCCAGCGCCGGCACGACGTACACGCTCTCGCCGGGGACACGCAGCAACTCCCGGCTGGACGCCAGGATCGACAGGTTCGGGCAGTTCTCGAGCAGCGCCGTGCAGACCTGGCCGACCGCTGCGACGACATGCGAGCAGTTGTCGAAGACCAGCAACATCTGGCTCCGGCCGATCTGCTCGGCGATCTCCTCCGCCAGCCGGTTGCCGTCCATCGGGTGCAGTCCGGCAGATGCGGCGACCGCCGGAATGACGGCGGCAGGGTCGGTCAGTGTCGCCAGTGGAACCCAGCAGACCCCGTCCTGGAAGCTGTCAGTCAGCTCATTCGCCAGGGCGGCGGTGATGCGGGTCTTGCCGACTCCACCGGGACCGGTCAGCGTCAGCAGGCGAGTGAGGCGCTGATCCAGCAAACGTTTGGTTGCGGTCATTTCGGTGGTGCGGCCGATCAGGTTGTTCGGCGGCGCGGGCGGCTGACGCATCGGCGGCCGGGGCGACTCGGTGTCGCGGCGCGCGGCCGCGGTGAGTTGGGCGCGCTCCGGATCCTCGAGCCGCAACGCATCCGCGAGCAGCCGCAACGTATGTGCTCGCGGCGCACGCCGACGTCCCCGCTCCAAGGCCGCGATCGCATCGACACTCAGACCGGCACGCTCGGCCAGTCCCTCCTGGGACAGCCCGGCCTCTCGCCGATGCTGTCGCAGCAAACCGCCGAACCCTGCGCTCTGCATGTCGTCCGAGCCGCGGCGAGACCCGTCTGATGGCACAGGACGGCTCCACCCAGTCTCCGACCTGTGCGTGGCGGTTGCCACGCACTTCCCCTGAAAGTATCCCGTTCCACACTGCGTTGTCAGTTACCGCGCTGTCCTTCACAGCCAACTCACAGGTAACTCCTGGTCAGTTCACCGGCTTTTCATGCCCTTCATGCTGTGCGATCGCGGTCCGCATGGTGGCGCGGGCGCGCCTGCGATCACCGGCCGCGTCGTACGCCGTCGACAGCCGGAACCACACCCGCCAATCCCCCGGCGCAGCCTCCGCCTCGGCCTTGTACTTCTCGAACGCCTCGTCCGCGGCCGCCCGGTCGATCCGACCGGACGGACGGCGTGGGAGGTCGTCGACCGGCAGCCCACCGGCCGCTTCCAGTTCACGCGCCAAGACCTCGGTACGACGCCCGAACTGCAACTCCCGCCAGACCAGGAACGCACCGAGCACCGGGATCACCAGCACCGCGATCCCGAGTCCGACCGCGATCGGGTCCCCCGTTCCGATCAGCAACACCCCGCGCCAGCCGAGCAGAGCGGCGTACGCGACGAAGACCGCCGCAATCACGATCGCCGCACGCTTGGCGTTCACCTAGTCGAGGTCCATGAAGTGTTCGAGCCCCACGGTCAGCCCGGGCGTGCCGCCGATCCGCCGGACACCGAGCAGTACGCCGGCCATGAACGAGACCCGCGCCATCGAGTCGTGCCGGATCGTCAACGTCTCGCCGGTGTCGCCGAACAGGACCTCCTGGTGCGCGACCAGGCCACGCAGCCGGATGCCGTGCACCCGGATCCCGTCGACATCCGCACCGCGGGCACCGTCCAGCGAGGTCGTGGTCGCATCCGGGATCGGGCCGGCGTTGGCCTCACGCCGCGCGGCGCCGATCAGCTCGGCGGTACGCCGTGCCGTTCCCGAAGGAGCGTCGACCTTGTCCGGGTGGTGCAACTCGATGATCTCGACCGACTCGTAGTACCGCGCGGCCTTGGCGGCGAACTGCATCATCAGCACAGCGCCGATGGAGAAGTTCGGCGCGATCAGTACGCCGCTGCCCGGGTTCTTCTCGAGCAGTCCGCGGAGCGTGGCCAGCCGCTCGTCGTCGAATCCGGTGGTGCCGACGACCGCATTGACCCCGTGCTCGATGCACCAGGCCAGGTTGTCCATCACCACCTCGGGCCGGGTGAAGTCGACCACCACCTCGGCGCCGGCCGCGGTCAGCTGCTCGAGCTCGTCGCCCAGGTCGAGCCGCGCGACCAGCTCGCAGTCCTCGGCCTCCTCCACCGCGAGGCACGTCTGAGCGCCCATCTTGCCCTTGGCCCCCAGCACACCGACCTTGATCATCCGCACCCTCTCAGCTGTGTGGTCGAAGGGCTACAGGATCTCATCCGGCCCCGCGAGGCCATCACGGTGTCTTGACGGGGCGCTCGCGGCGCGGGACGTAGACCTGCAGATTCATGGTGTCCTTGGCCGGCGCGAACAGTTCATAGTCGGCCCGGAAGTCCAGCAGGCATGCATGCAGGGCAGTGATCTCGACGTCGGAGATGCGGCGGTTGAGGATGATGATCGGCGGCCGGCCGGGGCTCCACGGCTGGCCTTTCTGGCAGACCTCCTCGATGCCGGCGGCCGTCCGCGGCCGTTCCTTCGGCGCGACCCAGGCCTCGCCGACCGGCTTGCCGCCCAGCATCAGGACCAGCCCGGCCATCTTGTCGAACGCCAGCATCGGGCGTCCGGCAGGTTTCAGGTACGGCTTGAGTTGGGCCTCGAGCGCGGTGTAGTTCTGCGCCGCGGTCTCGTCGAGGTAGAGGCCCTTCAGCTCCGGCATGGTCGCCGCCACGGTCAGGTCGGCGTGACCCTTCGACCGGTACGGGTACAGGAACAGGCCGGTGTACGAGAGCGATGCGACCGCGACCAGCGACGCGACCGTGACGAGCCCGACGAGCAGCCGCGCGGTGATCGGCGTCACCCAGATCCCCGTCACCACCGCGATCATCACCGCGGCCCACGCGGCGAACGCGTTGAACCCGATGACGTAGAGCGGGTTGTTCGTCCCGAACGCCTGCACCATCGGCAACACCGCGAGCAGCGCGAGCACAACCCACCCCCGGGCGTTCTCGCGGCTCAGCACCGACCGCCCCGTAAGCCGCACTCGTCCGGCGATCAACGCCGCGACGGCAACCACCAGTGCCACCAGTACGGCGGCCAGCAGCGTCACCGGGTAGTCGAACACATGCGCCGAGCCGCCGATCGCAGCGTCGTCGACGACAACCCGACGTACCGAGAGGACCAAGGCGGCCACGGCGAGGACCGCAGCGACAGCCTGGAGCCAGCGCCGGCGGGCGATCACCGCGATCACGGCGGCGACCAGGAGGGGCCAGTGGTCGCGGAGCGTCTGGCCGAGCAGGTCGACGGCAGTGGACCAATACATGTGCAACAGCTCAGTCGGCGAGTACGACGTTCCCGCGATGAACCTGTTCACGGTCATGATCCCGGGCACCGCGACGTTCAGCTTGATCACGAACAGTTGGACGACGAGCGCGATGAGTGCGATCCCGGCGACAGCGAAACCGATGCCTCGGGCAACGGCTTTCACACCTTGCCCGGCCAGTACGACCAGCGCGGCGATCACGGCCAGGCCGATCACCACGACCGATGTCCACTTCGCCAGCAGCATCGCGGCGATGACCACACCGGCGACCATCAGCACCCAGAACGGCACCGGCCTACCGCGGTCGATCGCAGTCGCCATCCACAGCACACACGAGACCAGCGTGAGCGCGCCGATCAGGATCACGTCGTTGTAGCCGGGCGACTGCGGCATCCAGGTGTAGGACACCCCACCGGCCGCGAGGATGACGGCCATCCCGGCCAGCTCCCACAGCTTCGTCGGCGCAGCGTTCGGCCGGCGGCCGCGCAGCCAGCGCATGAAGCTGTAGCCGAAGAGAAGGTGGACCACGACCAGCGTCAGCAACCGGAACAGCCGCAGGCTGACGATGTCGTACCCGAGCCAGTGGAACACCGGCCCGTAGAGGTACTGCACCCCGGTCAACGCCAACGGATTCTGGGCCCACCACCGATACGACAGCAGGTAGTAGCCCTCATCGGTGATGTCGAACCCCTCGTTCGCGGCCCGGACAGCGGTCAGGATCCACCACGCGGCCAACGCTCCCGCCACCACGACCACCCCGGCGAGCACCACGGACCGCCCCGGCAGCGCACCCGTCGGGTCGCTCGTCCTTCCCTTCACGGCGGCCACCCTAGGCCATGGCAGTCAGGTAAGCCGTTTCGCGTAGCACCGGGCCAGCGGATCGTGAACGTACTTCCCGTACGGCGAGGTCGCTTGGTAGCCGAGCGATTCGTACAGGGCGACCGCCTCCGGCTGGCGGGTGCCCGTGGCGAGGCGGAGCGTTGTCGCACCCCGGTGCCTGGCCACGGCCTCGACCGACGCCACCAACCGCCGGGCGATCCCGCGGCCGCGGTGGTGCTGGTGCACGAACATCCGCTTGATCTCGCCGACCCCGTCCTGCACCGGCATCAGTCCGATGCAGCCGAGCCCCTCACCGTCTTCCAGCGCGACGAGGAAGCTGGTGGCCGGATCGACCCAGTGGGTCGAGGGGCTGTCCGGGTAGCGGGTGAACAGCTCCTTCAGGGCGAGGTCCAGCAGCAAGGTCAGCGCCGGATCGTCCGACGGCCGGGGGTCGATCAGCATCAGACCGAGGCCGCGGAGGCGTAGGTGGTTTGAGCTTCCTCGGCGAAGTGGCAGGCGACGGTCTGGCCGGAGGTGAGGTCCCGCAGTTGTGGTTCCTCAGTGCTACAGCGTGACTGCGCACGGAGACAGCGAGTGTGGAAGCGGCAGCCCGATGGCGGCAGGACCGGGGACGGCGGATCGCCGGCCAGGACGATGCGCTGGCGGCCCTGCCGAGCCAGGCCGGGCTCTGCGGACAGCAGCGCTTGCGTGTACGGATGCGCGGGTACGTCGTACACCTGCTGGTGCTCGCCCAGCTCGGCGACACGGCCCAGGTACATGACCGCGACCCGGTCCGAGACGTGCCGGACGACGGACAGGTCGTGGGCGACGAAGATGATGCTGAGGCCGAGCTCACGCTGCAGCCGCATCAGCAGATTCACCACCTGCGCCTGAACCGACAGGTCCAGTGCGGACACCGGCTCGTCGCACAGCAGTACGTCCGGGTTGAGCGCGATCGCCCGCGCGATCCCGATCCGCTGCCGCTGCCCGCCGGAGAACTGGTGCGGGAACTTCGACTCGTCCTCCGCCCGCAGGCCGACCAGGTCGAGCAACTCGCGCACCCGGGCCCGGATGTCGATGCCCTTCGAGACGTCGGGGTGAACCTCCAGCGGCTCGGCCACGATCTCACCGACGCGCATCCGCGGGTTCAGGCTCGAGTACGGATCCTGGAACACCACCTGCACGTTCTGGCGCCACCGGCGCAGTTGCCTGCCGCGCAGTCTGCTCACGTCGACACCGTTGTACTCGATCTGGCCCGAGGTCGGCTTCTCCAGGGCGGCGAGGAGCCGGACCAGCGTCGACTTGCCACAGCCGGACTCGCCGACGATGCCGAGCGACTCGCCCTTGCGCAGCGTCAGATCCACGCCGTCGACGGCTCGGACCAGAGTCTTGGCGCCGAAGGACAGCGCCGGGCTGATGTCGTAGTGCTTGACCAGATCCGTTGCCACGAGCAACTCTTCGGCCATCAGACCGCCTCCCGCTCGGAGATGGACGTACGAAGGATGCAGGCGGCGTCTCGTCCCGGTGCGACGGTGAGCAACGGCGGGACCTCCTTGGCACAGTCGTCGATCGCCATCGGGCACCGGGTCCGGAACGCGCATCCGGACGGGATCGCCCGCAGCGACGGCGGCGTACCGGGGATCGTCGGCAGTTCCTGGCCCTTCAGGTCCGCCGACGGCATCGAGCCGAGCAGACCTTCGGTGTACGGATGCATGGGATGGTCCAGCGCTTCCGCGGTCGATGCCCGCTCGACGACATGGCCGGCGTACATCACCACCACGTTGTCCGCGACGTCCGACACGACGCCAAGGTCGTGGGTGATCAGCACGACGCCCATGTCCCGCTCGGCCTGCAGGTCCGCGATCAGCTCCAGGATCTGCGCCTGCACGGTCACGTCGAGTGCGGTCGTCGGCTCGTCCGCGATCAGTACGTCGGGGTCCAGCGCGAGCGCCATCGCCAGCATCACCCGCTGCCGCATGCCGCCGGAGAACTCGTGCGGGTAGTCGCGCACCCGTCGCGCCGCGGCCGGGATCCGTACCTGGTCGAGCATCTCGGCCGCCCGCTTCAGCGCGTCCGACTTCGACAGGCCGCGGTGCACCCGGTAGCACTCGGCGATCTGGGTCCCGACCGACTGCACCGGGTTCAGTGCCGACAGCGAGTCCTGGAACACCATCGTGATCCGGTCGCCGACGACCTTGCGGCGTTCCTTCACGGTCATCGCGATCAGGTCGGCGCCGCGGTACTCCGCCGTACCCGAGACGATCCGGCCGGGCGGCATCTCCAGGATCCCGGTCAGCGCCTGGGTCGAGACGCTCTTGCCCGACCCGGACTCCCCCAGGATCGCCAGCGTCTCGCCGGCCCGGACCTGCCAGGACACTCCGTCGACGGCCCGGACCGGGCCGTGCGGGGTGTCGAACTCCACGGTCAGGTCGTCGACCTTCAGCAGTACTTCACCAGTTGTCGTCATCTCAGCAACTTCGGGTCCAGGGCGTCGCGGATCGAGTCGCCGATGATCATGAACGAGATCGTCATCGTCGAGATGAACAACGCCGGCCAGAGGAACAGGTGTGGGGATTCCCGGTACGACGCGGCCACGCCGAACTGCGATCCCCAGGAGATCGACGGCGGTTGCAGGCCGACGCCGAGGAAGGTCAGCACGGCCTCCAGCCCGATCAGGCCGCCGATGCCGAGCGTGGTCATCGCGAGCAGCGGCGCCATCGCGTTCGGGAACACGTGTTTGCGCAGGATCCGCAGTGGTGGCACGCCGACCGACCGGGCCGCCAGCACGTACTCGCGGTTGCGGACCGAGAACACCGTGGAGCGCATCACCCGCATCCCCTGCGGCCATCCGGTCACCAGGATGATCGCGACGATGATCCAGATGCTGCGGTTCGGCACCGAGTTCAGGATCACGATCAGCGCGATCAGGCCCGGCAGCGCGAACAACACGTCCGCGACCCGCGAGATCGCGGTGTCCACCAGCCCCGGGAAGTAGCCGGCCAGCAGGCCGAGGATGCCGGCCACCACGAACCCGCCGATCCCGGCGACCAGGCTGACCAGCACCGACGGCCGGGCACCGTAGATCACGTTGGCGAAGTAGTCGCAGCCCTGGATGTCGAAGCCGAACGGGTGCCCCGGCTCACGGCTGTGCGCGCTCTTGGCGAGCGCACAGAAGTGCGGGTCGACCGAGGTGAACAGCCGCGGCACCGCGGCCATCAGGAAGAACGTCAGCACCAGCACCAGGCAGATGACGAACTGCGGTTTGCGCAGCAACGCCCGGAGCAGTTGGGTGTTCGACAGGGTCCGGCCTTCGAGGTCCTGCGTCTCGGCCCCGAAGACCTGCGAGGTCTCAGACATTGCGCACCCTCGGATCGATCGCGCCGTAGATGACGTCGACGGCCAGGTTGATCAGGATGAACATCAGGAACGCGAGTGTGGACAGCAGCACCACCACACCACCCTCCTTCAGCTTGATCGCCTGGAACATGAACTGGCCGAGCCCGGGCAGGTTGAAGATGCTCTCCGCCAGCACCGCGCCGGCGAAGATGCCGGCGAAGTCGATGCCCATCAGCGTCACCACCGGCAGCAGTGCGTTCGGCAGCACGTGCCGCCACAGGATTCGCTGCTCTCCGAGACCCTTGGCCCGGGCGGTCTTGACGAAGTCGGAGTTCGCGGTGTCGACGATCGACGTCCGGGTCAGCCGGGCCAGCCCGGCGAACCCGGTGATGCCGATGCAGATCGCCGGCAGCAGGTACGACATCGGCCAGCCGTCGCGGGTGCCGGAGACCGGCAGCCACTTCAGCTCGACGCCGAACAGGTACTGACCGGTGAAGTACAGCACCAGCCCCGGCACCGCGAGCACCACGAGTGTTGCCAGCAGCAACAACCGGTCCATCACGCCGTTGCGCTTGAAGCCGGCGTACAGGCCGAACAGCAGACCCGCGATCCACTGGAAGACCAGGCCCAGGGTCGCCAGCTTCAGCGTGACCGGGATCCGCAGCCGCAACTGGTCGGCGATGTCCGCACCGGCGAACGTCGTACCGAAGTTGCCGGTGAACATGTCCCTCATGCTCAGCAGGTACTGGACGATGAAGGGATCGTCGAGGTGGTACTGGGCCCGCTTGGCCGCCAGGACGGCGGCCGGGATCGGCTTGTCGCCGGCCAGTTCCCGCAGGGGGTCCCCGGGCATCGCGAAGACGAGCGCGAAGACCCCCAGCGTGACGATCAGTCCGATCGGAATCGCCGCCAGGATGCGGCGCAGGATGAACCGGATCACTTGAACGTGGCGTAGAGGGCCGACACCCCGACGTACTTCGAGACGCGCGGCTCGATCTTGGCCGAGTGCAGGTACGCGTTCGACTTGGTGTACAGCGGGATCAGCGGCATGTCCTCGAGCGCGATGTCCTCGGCCTGCTGGTAGATCTTGATCGCCTTCTCCTGGTCCGGCTCGGCGTCACCCTTGGCCAGCAGGGCGTCCAGCGCCGGGTTGTTGTAGCCGGCGAAGTTCGCGTCGCCGTTGGACTTGAACATCGGCGTCAGGTAGTCCTCGATCGACGGGTAGTCGTGACCCCAGCCGCCGAACCGCAGGCCGTCCAGCTTGCGGGTGTCGGCCAGCGCAGTGATGTCCGAGCCCGCCTTGCCGGCGTACTTCACGGTCAGGCCGAGGTTCTGCCGCAGCATGTTGCCGATCGCCTCGGCGAAGATCTGGCCGGTCGCCGACGTGGTGTTGTAGCTGATCATGACCGGGTCGGAGAATCCGCCGGCTTCCTGCAGCAACTGCTTGGCCTTGGCCGGGTCGTAGTCGCAGTACTTGCAGGCGTTGTCGCGGTAGCCGTCGATGTCGGGCGCGATCAGGCCCTTGGCCGGGTCGGACAGCCCGACCAGGTCCGCGAACGCCTTCCGGTCGATCGCCATCGAGAACGCGTGCCGCAGCTTCGGGTTCTTGTACCGCGCGTCCCAGGCGGGGATGACCAGGTAGTTGGCGCCGGAGCTGACCGCCGTGACCCAGCCGTCGGGGGCGTCGCTCTTGAAGGTCTTCACCTTGGTCGGGGGTACGTCGACGAAGTCCACGTTGCCGGCCAGGAACTCGTTGTACGCCGTGTCCGCGTTCGCGATGAAGCGGTAGGTGATGGACTGCGCCTCGGGCACGTTCGGGCCCTTGTAGCCGTCCCACTTGGCCAGCTTGATGTCGTCACCGGCGTTCCAGTCGGCCGCCATCTTGAAGGGGCCGTTGCCGATCGGCTTGCGCTTGTAGGCGTCCGGGTTCTTGCGAACCTCCTCCGGCAGCGGCGCCAGGCCGAGGTACTGCAGGGTCAGCCCGAACTGCGAGAACGGCACCTTGAGCTTGACCGTGAAAGTCAGGTCGTCGACCTGCTTGAGTCCGCTCAGCGTCTTCACCGAGGTCGGCTTCGGGGTGGCGCCGTCCGGGGTCGGCGGGTTCAGCGCGTCGTACCCGTCGACCTTGGAGAAGAAGCCGTTGTTCTTCCAGGCGTTCGAGCCCTGCGCGGTCATGTTCCAGCTGTCGACGTAGTCCTTGGCGGTCAGCGCCTGGCCGTTCTGGAAGGTGTTCCCGGGCTTCAGCTTGATCGTCCAGGTCTGGCTGGTCTTGTCAGGCGTGATCGAGTCCGCCATCACGTTCTGCAGCTTGCCCGTGTTCGGGTCCGTGGTCACCAGCGGCGCGAACATCGCCATCGCCACCTGGATCCCCGGGCTGCCGTTCTCGTTCAGCGGGTTGATGTACTCCAGCGGATCGGCGGCGATCGCGATGATCTCGCTCTTGTCGCCGGAACCAGAGCCACTGCTGCTCTTACCGTCACCACAGGAGGACAGCAACAGCGCAAGGCCGACTGTCACCCCCACAACCCCAGTCAGACGTCGCACGGTCGAACCAACTTCCTCGGCAAAGCGCCGCTAGGCGGGCGGATCAAGCGTCATGCTCTCTGGTCGAAACTGCGCATGTCAACGTTGTCAGGCGCAAAGCGGCGGCGCGTAACGCAGGCGTTACTTTCCCAAGACCTCAGACGACCAGTGATCCGATGGGCAAGCCCGGGCTACCTTAATCCGATAAGCGCGACGAGTCATCAGACGTCACGTCAGATCTCGGCCAAAACCGCAGGTGCTCACAAATGCGCAGTCACCGCGTCGCGGTCAATCCGGTCACGTGTGCACTGAGTGTTCGTCCCCACGCATGCTGTGGTGGAGCACCGTACCCAAGCACCGGAGCAGCTGGCCTGCTCACTCCGGCTGTGCTGCGAACAGTCGCGCGAAGCGGCCGTTCGGTTGTGCCATCAGCTGCGGATACGTCCCTTGCTGGACCACCGAACCGGCGTCGATGACGTAGATGCGGTCCATCTCCATCAGGGTCCAGGCGCGGTGCGAGACGACGATCGTGATCCGGCTGTGGCTGCTGCGCCGGAGTTCGGCGAAGATCTCCCGCTCGGCCTCGGCGTCGATCGCCGACGTGGGCTCGTCGAGGATCCACACGCCGGCGTTCCGCAGCCGGATCCGCGCCAGTGCGAGCCGCTGCCACTGCCCGCCGGAGATTCCGGTGCCGCCCCACTGTTGGCCCAACTGCGTGCCGAGCGGTACCTCCGCCGCGAAGGTGCCCGTCAGCGCGGCCCGGATCTCGTCATCGGACACCGGCTCCGGCGAGCCGAGGGCGACGGCATCGCGGAGCGTGAACTCGAACCGCCCGAACTCCTGCACGAGCAGACCGAAATGCCCGAGCCGCTCGCTTTCGCTCAGCTCCGCGGCGTCCCGGCCGTCGATCAGCACCCGCCCGGCATCCGGCGCCAGGCTGCCGACGAGGAGATTGACCGCGGTCGACTTGCCGGCCCCGTTCACGCCGACCAGGGCGACGAGCTCACCACGCCGTGCCTCGATACAGACATCCCGCAGCGCTGGCTCCAGCACGCCCGGATAGCGGAAGGTGACGTTGTCCAGGGCAACAGACTCGACCCTCGGTACGACGAGCTGCGGCTCCCGCTCGGGAGCGCTCCGGACGAACCGGCGATAGATCCGGGCCTGCGGCGCGGTCGTGACGATCGTGCCGAACGCGTAGCCGCACAACCGGATCGCGTTCAGTCCGGAGATGGTCCCGGCAACGGCCGCGGCAGCCGCTCCCCCGGTCGCCCCGCCGAGCACCAGGGCGACCAGCGCGCCGCCGAACAGCAGGACGGTCGCGACGGCAGCCACGAGCTCCGCCGTCATGGCCGTCCCGATCATCCCGTCCTGGATCCGGGTCGCGCCGGCCCGGCGTTCGGTGACCAGCCGTGCGACCTTGACGCCGGAGCCGAGGGCGGCCAGCTCGGTCGCAGGGCGCTGCTGGATGAGCTGTTCGGTGGCGTACCCGGCGACGCGGTCCTTCTCCGCGACCTTCGGCCACTTCGCGGACTCCATCCGCGCGATGGCGGTGAACGCGACCACCGTCGGTACGAGCGCGGCGAGAACGAGTCCTCCGGACCACGGATTGATCGACCAGATCGCCGCGCACAGCACCACCGAGGTCACGCCCGCGCCCAGCACCTGGACCGGTCGTCCGGGCACGTCCGCCATCGGCCACGTCGCCGACTGGGCGGCTTCCAGATCCGTCGTCACGTCAGGGCGGGCCAGGCGGCTCGGGCTCAGCCGCGCGGCGACGTCCGCGAGGTCGGCGCGGTAGTGCAACCTCAATCGGAGCATCATCCGCTGGCCACAGCCGGTCGCCACCTGCGCGAGCGGATACATCAGGCCCACCACCGCCGTGAGCCCGATCAACGGCACCCAGGCGTGGCCTCGGTCCAGGCCCTCGATCAGCCTGCGCAGCAGGACGACCTGGGCGCCCGGAAGGACGGCTTGGCCGAGGACGAGAGCCGAGTAGAACAGCAACCAGCCCGGAGCGACCCGGACGGCGTCGGACAGGGATTCGCGGGCGGTGCGGAACGCATCCCACAGCGGAGCGAGCACGGTGATCCTCTTTCGCAGACGGCAGGCCAAACCGCGCTGGCTCGATCCAGCGCGGTGCGGCACGTCGGCCGTCAAGTGCGTGCGATCCCGTTCAGCGAGGGATCCAGAGGCAGATCACGTGGTGACGCGACACAACGTCGGTCACTTTACCGCTCAGTGGGGCCGGATGTTCTGGTTGAGGTGGAACAGGTTGCCCGGGTCGTACTTCTGTTTGAGGTCCTTCAGCCGGTCGTACGTCGTGGCGCCGTACGCGGACCGGATCCGGTCGGTGCCCTCGTCGCTCAGGAAGTTGACGTAGACGCCGGACTGATGCGGCTCGAGCGCCTGCCACGAGTCGCGGACCCACTGCCGCTGCTCCTCGAACCCGTCCGGACCAAGCGTCACTCCGACGAAGTTGAACGTGTGCCCGCTCGATCGCGCGCCGAACGCCGTACTGTCCGGGCTCACCCGGGAGATCGCGCCGCCCAGCTGGAAGATCGGGTACGACGTGTACGGCGAGTCGATCGCCATCCCGCGCGCGGCGGCGATGTCGATCACCTCGTCGGACAGTTCGGTGACATCGGAGGAGCGCATGTAGTACCACCGGCCGTGCGGGAAGCTCGGGTCGAACATCGCCTGCAGGTCGACGTACGGCTTCGGCGCGCACAGGTCCAGCAGCGGCGGTGCGAACGCCTTGAGCGGCGCCACGACGCGCTCGCCCTCCTCGACCGACCCGGCGTAGCAGGCCAGCACGACCACCACCGGGCGGCCGTGCAGTTCGGCCGGAATCGCGGGCAGCGGCGGGATCCACCGATGCATCACCGCGGTGGTGAGGTCGTCGGGTACGTCGGTGATCCAGTCGCGGTAGAACCGCATCAGGTCCGGCGACTTCTCCATCGGCCACATGATCGGGCCGCCGTAGATGATCGGCCCGACCGGATGCAGCCGGAACTCGAACTCGGTGACGATGCCGAAGTTCCCGCCGCCCCCGCGGATGCCCCAGAACAGATCCCCGTTGGCGTCTTCACTCGCGGTCACCAGCTCGCCCTCGGCGGTGATCACGTCGGCGGAGACCAGGTTGTCGATGCTCAGCCCGTACTTCCGCATCAGCCAGCCGATCCCGCCGCCGAGCGTGAGTCCGGCGACCCCTGTGTGCGTGACGATGCCGGACGGCGTGGCCAGACCGAAAGCCTGCGTCTCGCGGTCCAGCTCGCCGAGCAGGACACCCGCCTGCGCACGCGCCGTACGGCGAACCGGATCGACCCGGATCCCCTTCATCCGTCCGAGGTCGATCAGAATGCCGCCGTCGCAGGTCGAGTGGCCCGGGAAGCTGTGGCCGCCACCGCGGACCGCCACCTGCAGGCCGGTCCGGCGAGCGAACGCCAGCGCGGCCCGGATGTCGGCGGCTCCGGTGCAGCGGGCGATGAGTGCGGGCCGTCGATCGATCGACCCGTTCCAGACTTTCCGCTGCTCGTCGTACGACGGATCGCCCGGAGAAACCAGGTCACCGCGGAAGTCGTCGGCCAATGCTTGAGTTGCCGATGTAGTTGTCGTGGTCATGCTGGGACCCCCTCCCCCGCTCGACAGTCTGCTCCTGCGCCGCGGGGCTGTCGAGGGGGAACCTCAGACCGCGAAGGCCGTGCCGTCCTCGTCGAACGGGCCCATCACAGTCAGGGCCGGGGTGCCGGCGTAGAGATCGGCGGCGAGGGCGGAGACGTCGTCGAGGGTGACGGAGTCGATCCGGTGCAGGATCTCGTCGACGGTGGGCAGTTCGCCGTACACGAGCTCGGCCTTGGCGATCCGGGTCATCTTGGCGCCGGTGTCCTCCAGGCCCATCACGACCGATCCGCGCATCTGGCCCTTGCCGCGGAGCAGCTCGTCCGGCGTAATGTTGCCGCTGGCAATCGACTGAAGCTCGGACCGGACCACGTCGAGCACCTCGGTGGCCTTCTTCGGCAGGCATCCGGCGTACACGCCAACCATCCCGGAGTCCGCGTACGCCGAGCCGAACGTGAAGACCGAGTACGCCAGGCCGCGCTTCTCCCGGACCTCCTGGAACAGCCGCGACGACATGCCGCCACCGACGATCCCGTGCAGTACGCCGGCCACGTACCGGCGTGCGTCACTGCGGACCAGACCCGGCATCCCGAGCACCAGATGCGCCTGCTCGACGTCGCGGTGGTGCACGCGCACCCCGCCGTACATCGGCACCTGCTTGGCGATCGGCCGGCGTACCGGGGCCGGCTCGGCCTCGGCCGTCACCCAGTGGCGCTCGAACGCCTTGCGGACAAGGCGAACGACGTCGGCGTGGTCGACGTTGCCGGCGACCGAGACGACGATGTTGGCCGGCTTGTAACGGCGGCGGTACCAGCCCACCACCTGCTGGCGGGTCAGTCCTGCGACCGACTCCGGCGTCCCCGTGATCGAGCGGCCGAGTGGCGACCGGCCCCACAGCTGCTCGGCAAAGAGATCGTGGATGTGGTCCGACGTCTCGTCGGCGTGCATCGCGATCTCTTCGTCGATGACGTCGCGCTCACTCTCGACGTCCTCACTCGTCAGGGTGGCCGACGTGATCATGTCGCAGATGACGTCGACGGCAAGTGGGAGATCGGAGTCGAGCACCCGCGCGTAGTAGCAGGTGTACTCCTTGCCGGTGAAGGCGTTCATCTCGCCGCCGACCGCGTCGAGCGCGGCGGAGATCTCCAGCGCGTCGCGGCGCTCGGTGCCCTTGAACAACAGGTGTTCGAGGAAGTGCGTCGCACCGGCCAACTGCTCCGGTTCGTCCCGGGAGCCGACTCCGACCCACAGGCCGAAGGTGACCGAGCGGAAGCCCGGCACGGACTGGGTCAGCACACGAAGCCCGGAGGGCAGGACGGTCCGTTTCACCGGACCGCCCGCCTCCGGGCTCAGCAGTGTGCTGGTGATCGCTCGGGTCACTCGGCGGACTCGGCCTCTGCCTTCTTCTCCTCGGCGGAGCCCTTCTTCTCGTCCTCCTCGAGGACGGGAATCAGGGAGAGCTTGCCGCGGTCGTCGATCTCGGCGATCTCGACCTGCAGCTTCTGGCCGACCGAGAGCACGTCCTCGACCGCCTCGACCCGCTTGCCACCGGCCAGGCCACGCAGCTTGCTGATGTGCAGCAGGCCGTCCTTGCCCGGCAGCAGGCTGATGAACGCACCGAAGTTGGTCGTCTTCACGACCGTGCCCAGGTAGCGCTCACCCTTCTCCGGCATGGTCGGGTTCGCGATCGCGTTGATCGCAGCCCGCGCCGCCTCGGCCGACGGACCGTCGGTCGCGCCGATGTAGACGGTGCCGTCGTCCTCGATCGAGATGTCGGCGCCGGTGTCCTCGGTGATCTGGTTGATCATCTTGCCCTTCGGGCCGATGACCTCGCCGATCTTGTCGACCGGGACCTTCACCGAGATGACCCGCGGCGCGAACTCGCTCATCTCACCCGGCGCGTCGATGGCCTTGGCCATCACGTCCAGGATCGTCAGCCGCGCGTCCTTGGCCTGGGTCAGCGCACCCGCGAGCACGCTGGCCGGGATGCCGTCCAGCTTGGTGTCCAGCTGCAGGGCGGTGACGAAGTCCTTGGTGCCGGCGACCTTGAAGTCCATGTCACCGAACGCGTCCTCGGCGCCGAGGATGTCGGTCAGCGCGACGTACTGCGTCTCGCCGTCGACCTCACCGGAGATCAGGCCCATCGCGATACCGGCGACCGGGGCCTTCAGTGGCACACCGGCCGACAGCAGCGACAGGGTGGAGGCGCAGACCGAACCCATCGAGGTGGACCCGTTCGAACCGAGCGCCTCGGAGACCTGGCGCAGCGCGTACGGGAAGTCCTCGCGGGACGGCAGCACCGGCACCAGGGCCCGCTCGGCCAGCGCGCCGTGACCGATCTCGCGGCGCTTCGGCGAACCCACCCGGCCGGTCTCACCGGTCGAGTACGGCGGGAAGTTGTAGTTGTGCATGTAGCGCTTGCGGGTCTCCGGGGACAGCGTGTCCAGCTGCTGCTCCATCCGGAGCATGTTCAGCGTGGTGACACCCATGATCTGGGTCTCGCCGCGCTCGAACAGTGCCGAACCGTGCACCCGCGGGAGCACCCGCACCTGCGCCTTGAGCGGCCGGATGTCGGCCAGCCCGCGGCCGTCGATGCGGACCTTGTCCTTCAGCACCCGCTGCCGGACCAGCTTCTTGGTCAGCGACCGGAACGCCGCGGACAGCTCCTTCTCGCGGCCCTCGAAGTCGGCGGCCAGCTTGTCCACCGTGGCGGCCTTGACCGCGTCGGTGGCATCCTCGCGCTCGTGCTTACCGGCGATGGTCAGCGCCTGCGCCAGCTCCTCGGACGCGGCGGCCTCGACCGCGGCGAACGCGTCGTCGGCGTAGTCCGGGAAGACCGGGAACTCACCGGTCGGCTTCGCGGCCCGCGCGGCCAGGTCGGCCTGCGCCTCGACCAGGGTCTTGATGAAGCCCTTGGAGGCCTCCAGGCCCGCGGCGACGATCTCCTCGGTCGGTGCCTGGACTCCGGCGGCGACCTTCTCGAAGGTGCCCGGGGTCGACTCGGCCTCGACCATCATGATCGCGACGTCACCGGTCTCGGTGACCCGGCCCGCGACCACCATGTCGAAGACCGCGTCCTCGAGCTCGGTGTGGGTCGGGAAGGCCACCCACTGGCCGTCGATCAGCGCGACGCGGACGCCGCCGATCGGGCCGGAGAACGGCAGACCCGCGATCTGGGTCGACATCGACGCGGCGTTGATCGCGAGCACGTCGTACAGCTTGTCGGGGTTGAGCGCCAGGACCGTGATGACGACCTGGATCTCGTTGCGCAGGCCGGACACGAACGACGGCCGCAGCGGGCGGTCGATCAGCCGGCAGGTCAGGATGGCCTCCTCGGACGGACGGCCCTCCCGGCGGAAGAACGAGCCGGGGATCCGGCCCGCGGCGTACATCCGCTCCTCGACGTCGACCGTCAGCGGGAAGAAGTCGAACTGGTCCTTGGGCTTCTTGCTGGCCGTGGTGGCCGACAGCACCATCGTGTCGCCGTCGAGGTAGGCGGCGGCGGAGCCGGCGGCCTGCTGGGCCAGACGGCCCGTCTCGAAGCGGATGGTGCGGGTGCCGAAGCTGCCGTTGTCCAGCACGGCCTCGGCGAATTCGGTGCCCTCCATGGGCGTACCGGTGGATCCCGTCACGGGATACCCCTCTCTCACTGTGGGCGACAGCGAGGCGCGAGCTACCGGGGTGCCGGTCTTCGATCGAGGCCCGCGGGTGAACTGTGAGTTCTCCCGAAAGCCACTACCGAGGACCGGTCGTCCTCCCGCCACGCGCTTCGCGTCGCCTCGTTCGTCGGTCTTGCTATGTATTCAGTTGTTGAGCTCGTGCCTGGGCACGAATACGCCAGGAGCGGCCACCCGGGACTCGGGGGCCGCTCCTCGCGACGTCATCGGCGAAGGCCGAGCCGCTCGATCAGGGACCGGTAGCGGTTGATGTCCTTCTTCGCCAGGTAGTTCAGTAGCCGGCGGCGCTGGCCGACGAGCAGCAGCAGGCCACGACGGCTGTGGTGGTCGTGCTTGTGCTCCTTCAGGTGCTCGGTCAGGTCGGCGATGCGGTGCGTCAGCAGCGCGACCTGGACCTCAGGAGACCCGGTGTCACCCTCGGTCAGGGCGTACTCACCGATGATCTTCTTCTTCGTTGCAGCATCAACAGATGACACAGAGTTCCTCTCGATTTCCGTTGCGCGGCGCACCGGGGCATTCTTCACCCGAGCACTCTCTGTCCGCGGCCGTTCAGACGGCAGCAGCCAGCGTATCAGTCCGTGGACGCGTCACCCTAATTCCCTGTCAAGATGCGACGCGCGCCGTCGACGTCGGCCTTCATCTGCACCAGGAGCTCGTCGATCGAGTCGAACCGGATCTGGGTGCCGCGCAGCCGGGCCACGAAATCCACCGCGATCCGGGCGCCGTACAGCTCCAGGTCGTCGCGGTCGAGCACGTAGGACTCCACCCTGCGGTCCACGCCATCGAACGTCGGGTTGCTGCCGACGCTGATCGCCGCAGGCAGCGGTTCGTCGTACGTCGGAGCGCCGGAGGCGGGCTCGAGGACGGTCAGCCAGCCCGCGTACACGCCGTCCAGCGGGACCGCGGCCCGTGGGTCGGCGGGGATGTTCGCCGTCGGGTAGCCCAGCTCGCGGCCGCGCTTGTCGCCCTCGACCACCACGCCGGTCACGCGCAGCGGGCGCCCGAGCGCCTCGGCCGCCGCCTCCACATCACCCTCGGCGATCCGCTCCCGCGTGTACGTCGACGACCACGGCTGCTCATCGCCGGCCAGGCTCAGACCCTCCACCTGGAAACCGGCCTCGGCACCGGCCGCGACGAGCGTGTCCACGTGCCCGGCCGCCTTGTGACCGAACCGGAAGTTCTCCCCGACCACGACCGCCTTGGCGTGCAGCGTCCGTACCAGCACCCGGTCGATGAACTCCTCCGGCGGCCAACTGGACACCTCCTTGGTGAACGGGAGGATCAGCACGGCGTCGGCGCCGTGCTTGCCCAGCAGCGCGGCCCGCTCCTCGGGCTCGCTGAGCATCAGCGGCGCCCGATCCGGCCGCAGCACCATCATCGGGTGCGGGTCGAAGGTGAGCGCGACCACCGGCAGTCCACCCAGCTCGGCCGCCCGCGCCTTGGCGTGCGCGAGCACCTCCTGGTGACCCCGGTGCACGCCGTCGAAGTTGCCGATGGTGACGACCGACGGGCCGAAATCCGCACCCACCTCGTCCAAACCGTGCCAGACACGCATGAGAGCAGGATTCCATGTCCCGAGGGCGTCCCGTGCGGCAGGTCTGTGCTCGCGGCTCGATCACCCCTTGTGATCAGGCGGTGACTCAACTTAGGGTGGGGCCGCACTGCCGAGCCTGGGGAGGGTCCTGTGAAGCTACGCCGCCTGGTCGCCGCCTGCGCGTCACTGATTCTGGTCGCCGCGCTGCCCGTGTCCAACGCCAGCGCCGAGCCCGCCTTCCACAAGTACGTCGCACTCGGGGACTCGTACACGTCGGCGCCGCTGGTCCCGCTGCCGGACCTGCTGTCGCTCGGGTGTGCACGCTCGTACAGCAACTATCCGAAGATGCTCGCCACGATGCTGCGGGTGCACCAGTTCACCGACGTGAGCTGCGGCGGCGCCGATACGACCAACATGACGCAGCCGCAGAGCACGATCCTCGGGACGGCCGCTCCGCAGTTCGACGCGCTGACGCCGGACACGGATCTCGTGACGCTAGGGATCGGCGGCAACGACTTCGGCGTGTTCGGCGACATCGTCGGCACCTGCCCCGGGCTGCGGGCCTCCGATCCGGCCGGGGCGCCGTGCAAGGCCCACTTCACGGTCGACGGCGTGGACACGCTGCGGGCGAAGATCGCGCAGACCCAGACGCGGATCGCGATCGTTGTCCAGGGCATCAGAGCACGGTCGCCGCAGGCAACGGTCCTGCTGGTCGGCTACCCGAAGATCGCGCCGGAGCAGGGCACCTGCCCGTCGATCCTGCCGTTCGCCGACGGCGACTACGCGTACCTGTACTCGATCGAGCAGGCGCTCAACACCGCGATCTCTGCCGCCGCGGCCGCGGGCGGAGCGACGTACGTGGACACGTTCGGGCCGTCGACCGGGCATGATGCTTGCGCGCCGGACGGGCAGGCGTGGATCCAGGGCAAGGACATCAACGTGCTCCGGGCGCTGAACTATCACCCGCGCTTCGAAGGCCAGGCCGGCGTTGCGTCGCTGACGTTCAAGACCTTGACCGGTGCCCCGGCTAGAGTGACCGCCGCGGAGCAGTCGGAGTGGGCCGCGCACGCTCGCGTGCTGGCCCGGCAAGCCGCCGCCTCCCCACAGGCCGTCAAGGCCTCCCTGAACCGCCTACGGACCAGCGCGCAACGCTGACCCTTTCCAATCCGTAGAGCGGCCCCCGGGCCGGACCACATCACGCGCGGTCCGGCCCGGAGGTGTTTCTACAGCTGATCGACGAGTTCGGTCAGGGCCTGGCCGAGCGGGAGGTTGACGCGGTGGTCGGCGTACGGGTCGCCGCGGGTGATGCCCTGGTTGATGATCAGCACCGACTTGCCGGCCTTCGCGGCGTGCCGGACGAAACGGAAGCCGGACATGACGGTCAGACTCGAGCCGAGGACGAGTACGGCGTTCGCGTCGTCGATCAGGCGGTAGCAGCGCTCGACGCGGGACTTCGGGACGTTCTCGCCGAAGAACACCACGTCGGGTTTGAGGACGCCGCCGCAGACGGTGCACGGCACCACGGTGAACGTGCGGACGATGTCGTCGGGCAGTTCCACGTCGCCGTCGGGGTTGATCCGGGTCGCCTCGCCCTCGAACGTGGTGTTGGCGGCTCTGAGGCGACGGTCGAGGACTTCCCGTGGGGACGTCGTACCGCAGGTGAGGCAGATGACGCGGTCGAGGTTGCCGTGCAGTTCGATCACGTCGCGGGCTCCGGCTGCTTGGTGGAGGCCGTCGACGTTCTGGGTGATGACGCCGGTGAGGTAGCCGCGGGCTTGCATCGTTGCGACCGCGCGGTGGCCGGTGTTGGGGTTTGCTCGGGCGATCGTGCGCCAGCCGAGGTGGCTTCGCGCCCAGTAGCGTTGGCGGCCGGATTCGCTTGCGGTGAAATCGCCGTACGTCATGGGGGTGTGGGTGCGCAGGCTGCCTGTCTCGCCGCGGTAGTCCGGGATGCCTGACTCGGTGGAGATCCCTGCCCCACTCAGTACGACGACTCCCCCGCCTGCGACCACGTTGGCAACCGGCCCGACGTCCGCCGTACCCGGCTCAAGCGCCAACACGTCAGGCCCAGGAGCCCACTGCAAGGTCGGACGAGAACGCACCCCTCAAGAGTAGCCAGCCAGGCCCACCCGGATGTCAGTCCACGCGGGGTGGGCCGGCCTTCAGGCGGCGTTCGGCGGCTGGGCGGACGGTGGCTGGGTCCAGGGAGGTCCAGTCGGCGTCGATCCACCAGGTGGCGCCGGCTTCTGCCCAGGGGCGGATTGTATTGGCGGCGTTGGGGTCGTCGGCGGTGGTCGTGCCGTCGGCGACTATGTCGTAACGGTCCATCGTCAGGCCGTGGGCGGCTCGCTCGTTGCGGATCCAGGTGACGCCTTCGGCCAGGAGGTCTGGCGTCCACTCGCCTGGCTTCTCGCCGGGTGGTACGACGTAGTTCGGGAGCCAGCCGTCCTGCAAAGCCGCGCGGCGCATGGACTTCGGTCGGGGCCAGGCGCCGACGACCCAGGTCTGGATCCTCGGCTGTTGCACCGGGGGTGGCGGCGCGGGCGGGACCAGGTCGGCGACCTTCTTGGAGCGGTAGTGCTTGCCGGCGAACTCGAAGGACTCGTCACGCCACAGGTACTGCAGCATCTCCAGCGACTCGTCCATCAGCTCCGCGCGGACCTTGCGGCCCGGATCGTCCTCGAACAGCCAGAACCGGTCATCTCCCGAGACCCCGAGACCGACGGCCAGCGTCACCCGGCCGTTGCTCAGGTTGTCGACCGTCGACGTCTGCCCGGCGACGTCCCACGGCTTCCGGCGCGGCAACGGCGTGAGCATCGTCCCCAGCCGGATCCGCTCGGTCGTCATCGCCGCCGCACCGAGCATCACCCAGGCGTCGATCCCCCAGACGGCTTCCCACACGAAGAACCCGTCCCACCCGCTCTCCTCGGCGAGCGCCGCCAACTCCGCCGCATCCCGAGCATCCCCCATCGGCAACACGAACCCATATCTCATCCTCCGACCGTAGGACCGCCCACCGACAGAAACGGATGTGCGCCTAGCTGACGAAGACGGCGGTGGGTTTGGCTACGGGGCCGTGGGGTTCGTAGAGGGCCAGGAAGGTACCGGTGGGGTCGAACATGGCGGTTTGGCCGAGGGCCAGTTTGAGGCCGGACAGGGGCCGACCGGTACGGATGGCGGCGGCCTGTTCGGGGCTGGCGTCGTACCGCGGGAAGGTTTCGGCGGCGACCTCGGAGATCGGGCGCCAGACGAAGTCCTCGGCCAGGGACTCCAGCGTGTGTGCGGTCGACAGGTCGAACGCGCCGACCCGGGTACGACGCAACGCCGTGAGGTGACCGCCGACGCCGAGCTCGGCCCCGAGGTCACGTGCCAGCGCACGGATGTACGTCCCGCTGGAGCAGTCGACCGACACATCCACGTCGATCCACTCCGCACCGGGGCGTACGTCGAGGATGTCGTAGCGCGACACCGTGACGGCCCGGGCCTTGAGGGCGACCTCTTCGCCGGCGCGGACGCGTTCGTACGCGCGGCGGCCGTCGACTTTGATCGCGGAGACCTTGGACGGGACCTGCGAGATCTCGCCGCGGAAACCGCCCACCGCGGCCTCGATCGCCTCCGCGGTGATGCCGTCGATCGGGGCCGTGATGACGATCTCGCCCTCGGCGTCATCGGTCGTGGTCGTCGCGCCGAGCCGGATCGTCGCGTCGTACGACTTGTCCGACAGCTGCAGGTGACCCAGCAGCCGGGTGGCGCGGTTGATACCGACCACGAGGACGCCGGTCGCCATCGGATCCAGGGTGCCGGCGTGACCGACCTTGCGGGTGCCGGCGAGGCGCCGGATCCGGGCCACGACGGTGTGCGAGGTCAACCCCATCGGCTTGTCGACGACGACGACGCCGTCGGACGACGGGGTGAAGTCGGGACCGCTCACTCGGCCGGCTCGTCCTCGTCGTCCTCGCGATGCTTGTACGGGTCGGCATCGCCGGCCGGCTTGGCGCCCGCGGCGGCCTTGGCCACCTCGGCGTCGGCCTCCCGGGCCTTCGCCAGCAGCTCCTCGATCTGGCCGGCGTTCTCCGGCACGGCGTCCAGGAAGAACGCCACGCTCGGGCTGTGGCGCAGACCGAGGGCCTTGCCGACCTCGCTGCGGATCAGCCCGCGCGCCGACTCCAGTGCGGCCGCGGTCGAGGCCCGCGCCTGCTCGTCGCCGTACACGGTGTAGAAGACGCTCGCCTCGCGCAGGTCGCCGGTCAGCCGGGCGTCCGTCACCGTGACGAACCCCAGCCGGGGGTCCTTGACGCGGCGCTCGAGCAACTCGGCGACGAGCACCTGGATCCGGTCGGCCAGCTGCTTCGCCCTTGCTTCACCCATCAGGGCTCACTCCCTCATTCATGAGCAACGTCCGGAGAGAACACCGCCTCTCCGGACGTTACTCCGGTGGGCCCGCCCAATTGCGGGGCCCCCGCGCCGATCAGGTGGGCGGCGTCTAGCGGAGCACGA
>NZ_JBFAKS010000070.1:0-27433 GCF_040655855.1 Kribbella sp. NPDC050281
CTACGAGTCGACCGGCGAACTGCCGCCGCTGTCGTGATCCTCCGGCGCGTCGGCGGCTGTCCCGGTCTTGGCCGGGCGGCGGTCGGCGGGCCGGCGGGGACGGGAGACGTCGCGGGCCCGCATCGAGCGGCCCGTGCCGACCACGGCCGGCGTGGGCGGACCGCTGCGGCCCTTGGCTCCCGGCGAGCCCTGCGTTCCATTGGTCATCCCCATAAGAGGAATCATGCCTGAAGGTCACACCCTGCACCGCCTGGCGAGCGACGTCTGGGACGCGTTCGGCGGCCGCCCGGTCCAGGCGTCCAGTCCGCAGGGCCGGTTCGTCGACGGCGCCGCGCTGCTGAACGGCCACGTGCTGCGGCAGACCGAGGCCCACGGCAAGCACTTCTTCGCCGACTTCGAGGGCGCCGGCTGGCTGCACATCCACCTCGGTCTGATCGGCAAGGTCGACTTCGGTACGGCGCCGGTGCCCGAACCGGTCGGCCAGGTCCGCCTCCGCCTGCAGAACGCCACGTCGTACGCCGATCTGCGCGGGGCGACCGTGTGCGAGGTGCTGACCGACGGCGAACGCGAGGTGCTGATCGCCCGGCTCGGTCCGGACCCGCTGCGCGACGACGCGGACCCGGAGCTGGCGTGGAAGCGGATCCATCGCAGCAAGCTGCCGATCGGCCGGTTGCTGATGGACCAGGAGGTGCTGAGCGGGGTCGGCAACGTGTATCGCGCCGAGGTGCTGTTCCGCGCGAAGCTGCACCCGATGACGCGCGGCCACCTGGTCAAGAAGCGCGAGTGGCAAGGCATGTGGAACGACCTGCTCGAGCTGATGAAGTACGGCGTCGAGACCGGCCGCATCGATACCGTTGCCGACGACCACACACCTGAGGCGATGGGCCGTGACCCACGGCAGGACGATCATGGCGGCGAGGTGTACGTCTACCGCAGGCAGGGCCAGCGGTGTTTCGTCTGCCACTCGGTGATCCGGACCGAGATCCTGGCCGGGCGCAACCTCTTCTGGTGCCCCAAATGCCAGCGGACAGGTCTCACTCGCAAGTGACGGCAGCCAACAGTTGTATGACGGTGATATGCGCGGACCAGGGAGTGCCGTTATGTTCTTCACACCATGAACTGGCGCGGCGGTCTCGCTGGAGTAGTGCGACGGGTCGGCCGCCGGGTCGACGCGCTGGTACGCCGTGCGCGCCGGTCGCACCCGATGGCGTTCGCCGCGATCCTGCTGCTGACGGTGCTCTTCGCCGTCGCCAGCCTGAGCTGGGAGACGCACTTCCCGGCGTCGGCGCTGATCATCCCGCTGCTGCTCGGCGGTCTGCTGCTGCGCTTCAAGCAATTGCTCGTCCTGACGCTGTTCACGCTGACGGTCAGTTCGTTCGTCGTCATGTCCCGTCCGGCGGCGCTGCCGAAGACCGGGTTCGTGCTGGTCCTCGGGGTGATCGGCTGGATCGTGATCACCAACGCGAAGGTGCGCAACCAGCTCGGCGTTCCGGGGACCCGCGGCGAATCGATGCTGATGGAGCTGCGCGACACGTTGACGGCCCAGAGCGACCTACCCGAGATTCCGATCGGCTGGCGGCTCGAGGTGGCGATCCGTTCGGCCGGCGGGTCGACGTTCTCCGGTGACTTCGTGGTGTCGACGACGCACGAGCAGACACTCGAGGTCGCGCTGGTCGATGTCTCGGGCAAGGGAATCGATGCCGGCACCCGGGCGCTGCTGCTGTCCGGTGCGTTCGGCGGGCTGCTCGGCGTCGTCCCGGCCCAGGAGTTCCTGCCGTCGGCGAACCGCTACATCCGCCGGCAGGACTGGGACGACGACTTCGCCACCGTGGTGCACGTCGCGGTCGACCTGCAATCCGGGGACTTCGACGTACGGACCGCTGGTCACCCGCCCGCGATCCTGTTCGACGCGTGGGCCGGGCGCTGGCAGACGCGCGAGTCCGACGGGCCGCTGCTCGGGTTGATGGAGGCGCCGGAGTTCGCGGTCAACCATGGGCAGCTGAAGCTCGGCGACGCGCTCTTCCTGTACAGCGACGGGATGGTCGAGACACCTCGCCGCGACATCGGCCGCGGCACCGACCGGCTGGCCGGGCACGCGGAACGCCTTGTCGGACAGGGCTTTCTGGGCGGCGCCGAAGCGCTGGTGGCGAATGCCGGCGGCCCGGGCGACGACTCGGCAGTCGTCATCATCCACCGCCTGGCCCACGGGTAGGCCTGCGCTCGTGATGGCGTAGCCTGCACGATCGTGACGAGCGAGGGCTTCGGCAAGGATGCTGACCGGGCGGCGCCGGACGTGTCGTTCGAGGAACTGGTCGCGCAGATGCCCGACGCGGTGCGCGACGCGTTCCCGCCGGACCGCTGGCAGCTGGAGAAGCTGTGGGCGCTGGACCTCAAGGTCGAACCGGTGGAGATCGCCGACCTGGTCTGGATGTTCGACCTGCCGCTGTGGCAGCTCGACGGCGAACGGTTCAAGATCACCCCGAACCAGGTCGCCGAGACCCCGATGAACTTCCGCGCCAGCTACCAGCGGGTGATGGACTCCGACCTCGACCACCCGATCAACCTGGTCGCGTACCGCGGCCGGCTGGTCGTGCTGGACGGCGTACATCGGCTGCTCAAGGCGCACTTCCTCCGCCGGCGCTGGATCGAGGCCACCATCGCGACCGCCAGGCAATTGCAGTCCTGCGCGCCGTGAACCCCGACCGGCTGGTCTGTGGCTACCGGCGCTGGCAGGGTGGTGGCCATGGACAGCAGGGTGGAACGTGAGGTGTACGTCGAGGCGCGGCCGGACCAGGTCTGGGCAGCGCTGACCCAGGGGGAGAACTTCAGCCGGTGGTACGCGTTCGGCGGGGCCGACATCGACCTGAAGCCCGGCGGCCGGATCGTGCTGCAGTGGGATGAGCACGGGCGCTACCTCGGCTTCGTCGAGAAGGTCGAGCCCGGCCGTCGCTTCGCCTACCGGTACGCCGTCGAGGCGGACACCGACCCGGCGCCGGGTAACGCGAACCTGGTCGAGTTCACCCTCACGCCGGAGGGCGACGGTGCCCGGCTCGGTGTGGTCGAGTCCGGCTTCGACCGCCTGGATCCGCCCACCTTGGCCCACCCGGACGAGTCCGCCCAGTCCTGGGAAGCCGGCCTGGCGGCGCTCGCCGACCTCGCACCGACACTGTGAGACTTCACCTGCGGATGGCCGCCCTGGTCGCGTCGACAGCCGCGCTGACGTCCGGATGCACCATCGAACCCGCGGCGACGCGGGCAGATGCCATCGGCAGCTGGGAAAGCCAGTCCGGCGGGCGGATGGAGTTCTACGACGACGGCCGGTTCGTGGCCATGAACATCGCGCTCAACACCAACTGCAGCAAGGAGGACGACGCCTTCGAGCACAAACGGATCTCCGGCACCGGCACCTGGGAGCTGAAGGAGGTCCCGGACGAGGGATCGGGAACAAGCATCGTCTTCGACGCGAGGGACAGTTCCGTGCGGAACTGCCTGTTCTGGTCCGTCTTCACCGGGATCGAACCCTTGTCGGAAATGCAGCTACGCCACCAGTACGGCGACCCCGAACGCTACCGACGCACGACAAAGACTCCCTCGCGATGACATCCGCACGAGGTGCCGCGGTCCAGAAGGTGAAAAACCGGCGATAGTGATGCATCACCGATTTAGCATCGGTGACATGACAACCACGAACGACGAGTACGCCCCGAGCCCGCGGGACTGGGTTCGCGACCTGGTCCAGCAGGTCGAGGCGGCCGGAACCACCCACGTCGTCGAAATCCGCGGGCAGAAGGTGGTGCTGGTGACGATGCGCGGCGCCAAGTCCGGCAAGCTCCGCAAGGTCCCATTGATGCGGGTCGAGCACGACGGCGTGTACGCGGCGGTCGGGTCGACCAGCGGCGCCCCGAAGAACCCGGTCTGGTACCACAACCTCAAGGCCGACCCGAAGGTCACGCTGCAGGACGGCACCGTCACCAAGGAGTATGCCGCCCGCGAGATCGACGGTGCGGAGTACGACGAGTGGTGGCAGCGGGCGGTCGCCGCCTTCCCGTTCTATGCGGAGTACCAGGCCCAGACCACCCGCAAGATTCCGCTGTTCCTGCTCGACCCGGTGTGACGCGCCGCGATTGGTGATGGTGATGCGTCACCATTACCATTGCTGATATGACAGCACGCAATGAGGACTACGCGCCGAGCCCGACCGACTGGGTGCGCAACCAGGTCGAGAAGGTCGAAGCCGCCGGTACCACCGACGCGGTCGACATCATCGGGCTCAAGGTGGTGCTGTTGACCATGCGCGGCGCCAAGTCGGGCAAGCTCCGCAAGGTCCCGCTGATGCGCGTCGAGAACGCCGGCGTGTACGCCGCGGTCGCCTCGCTCGGCGGCGCCCCGAAGAACCCGGTCTGGTACTACAACCTGAAGGCCGACCCGAAGGTCACCCTGCAGGACGGCGACGTCACCAACGAGTACGTCGCCCGCGAGATCGAGGGCGCGGAGTACGACGAGTGGTGGAAGCGCTCCGTCGACGCGTACCCGCCGTACGCCGAATACCAGACCAAGACCAGCCGGAAGATCCCATTGTTCCTGCTGGACCCGGTCGGTAACTGAGCATCACCATGCTGGAACCGGCGGCGACCTCGACGACGCCGTCGGTCACCCGGGGCCGTATGGCATCCCAGTAAAGTCTGTGAACAGTTCCACGGCGGAACGGTACAGGCTGCTCAGAGCGGTCCAGGGACTGTGAGACGCTGGGCTCGGTAGTTCGGCGCGTTGCGTCGACCGAGTTCTGGGAGTCGTCCTGACCACACACGACGCGGTGCAGGAACCGTTCGTCGGGTCGACGCGGTTGCGTCTGGCCGGACTGGCACTGCATGCCTATACCGCGAGCGGAACGGTGCTCGCGCTGCTGATCGTCATCGCCGCCATCGACGGGGACGCGGTCCGCGCGCTCTGGCTCGGCCTGGCCGCGCTCGTCATCGACGGGACCGACGGGATGCTGGCTCGCCGGCTGCGAGTCAAGGAGACGCTCCCGTGGTTCGACGGCGCGATGCTGGACAACATCGTCGACTACCTGACCTACGCGTTCGCCCCGATCGTGCTGCTCTGGACCGGCGACTACCTTCCCGCCGGCGCGCTCGGCGCGGTGCTCGCCGCGCTGCCGTTGCTTGCCTCCAGCTACCAGTTCTGCCGGGTCGACGCGAAGACCGACGACCACTTCTTCCTCGGGTTCCCCAGCTACTGGAACGTGGTTGCGTTCTACGTCGTCGTCCTCAGCCTCAGCCCGGTCGCCACCGGCATCATCCTGGTGGTCTGCTCGATCCTGGTGTTCATCCCGGTCAAGTACGTCTACCCGTCCCGGACCAAGGCGTTCCGGTCACTCAACCTGCTGACCACCGCGATCTGGCTGGTGTCGTACGCCGTACTCCTCGCCCAGATGCCCGACCCGAACGCGATCGTGGTCGCCGTCTCGCTGGCCTACCTTCTGTACTACGCGGTGCTGAGCCTCTACATGACCTTCTGGGTCCCACGCCGCAAGGTTTCCTGAGTGGTCCTAGGTCTGGGGGCGGCGCTCGGCGCCGCGGTGCTCTTCGGTATCGCCTCGATCCTGCAGGCAGTCGGTTCCCGCAAGGTCCCGACCGAGTCCGAGCTGGATCCGCGGCGGCTCGGCGGGTTCGTGGTCGCGCTGCTCAAACAGCCGGCGTTCCTCGGTGCGCTGGTGCTGAACCTGGCCGGCTTCGCGCTGCACTTCGTTGCCCTTCGCCTCCTTCCGCTGTACCTCGCGCAGGCGGGGATCGCGGTGAGTCTGGTCGTGACCGCGTTGCTTGCGACGCGTCTGATGTCGGATCAGCTGAGTGCGCTCGAGTGGTCTGCGGTGCTTGCGGTCTGTGTGGGGCTCGGGCTGCTGGCTGTGTCGGCAGGGGATGCGGGGGAGAGCACGGAGCATCACGGGCTGACGATCGGAGTCATCGTCGGTTTGGTCGCGATCGCGTTTCTTGGTGCGCTCGCGAGTCGGTCGCAGCGTGGTGTGTCTACGGCGTTGCTTGGTCTGCTGGCTGGTCTCGGGTACGCCGGGGTCGCGATCTCGGCGCGGTTGTTGCAGGACGGGTCGGTGGGTGAGTTGTTTCGCAGCCCCACGACGTACACGCTGCCTATCAGTGGGGCGATGGCGTTCATTCTTTACTCCCTCGCGTTGCAGCGTGGGTCGGTGACGCTGGCAACCACTCCGATGATCGCCCTGCAAACCATTACCCCAGCCGCCGTCGGCGTCTTCGTCCTCGACGACGCGGTCCGCTCCGGCTGGTGGCCCGTCGCAATAGCCGGCTTCCTCCTCTCCGCCGCAGGCTCCCTCATCCTCGTCCGCTTCGAATCCGTCAAACCCGACCCGAGGTAGTTCGTCGCCCGCCCGGTGTGTTGCGGGCTGCCACGTGCGCTTGAACGTCTCGGCGGGCTGTGGGGTGTGGGTGGGGTGGCGGTGTTGTACTTGTGCTCTCGTGGAGCAGGGCGTGGGTAGGGGATGGGCATGGGTAGATGGTCTGTGTCGGTGACCGGGGTGGCGACGCTTCGGGAGTATCGGCTGGGCTGGTTGCGGCCGGATCTGATTGCTGGGGTCACGGTGGCGGCGTACTTCGTGCCTCAGGTGATGGCGTACGCGCAGCTGGCCGGGTTGCCGGCGGTGACCGGGTTGTGGGCGGCTATCGGGCCTCTGCTGTTGTACTTCCTGCTGGGCTCGTCGCGGCTGCTGTCGCTCGGCCCGGAGTCGACGACCGCGTTGCTGACAGCCACGGCGATCGGGCCGCTCGCAGCGGGTGATCCGGTCCGCTACGCGCAACTGGCCGCCGTACTGGCTCTGATCGTCGGTGCCATCTGCGTGCTGGGATGGCTGGCGCGTCTCGGGTTCCTCGCGGACCTGCTGTCCAAGCCGGTACTGGTCGGGTACCTGGCCGGCATCGCGGTCATCATGATCACGGGCCAACTCGGCCGCCTGACCGGTGCTCCGGTGAGCGGCGACTCACCGCCCGCCGAGGTACTGTCCGTGATTCGTCTGTACGCCGAATGGCAGGTGGCGCCGCTGGTGTTGTCACTGGCTTCGCTGGGGTTGTTGCTCGCGTTCGCCCGCTGGACGCCGCGACTCCCTGGTCCGCTGATCGTGGTCGCGCTCGCCGCTTTGGTGGCGTGGGCGGCAGGGCTGGGCGACAAGGGAGTGACCCTGGTCGGCAGCGTGCCCAGCGGCCTTCCTGTTCCGCGGCTGCCGGACATCTCGGTCGCGGACGTCGGCCTGCTCGCGTTGCCGGCCCTCGGCGTTGCCCTCGTCGGCTACACCGACACAGTGCTGACCGGGCGCGCGTTCGCCTCCCGTGGTCAAGAGCGTGTCGACCCCGATGGTGAACTGCTCGTTCTCGGCCTGGCCAACGTGTCCACCAGCCTGGTTCGTGGTTTCCCCATCAGCAGCAGCGGAAGCCGGACGGCACTCGCGGAGGCCACCGGCGCGAAGAGCCAGGTGTACTCGCTCGTCGCCGCAGCCGTCATCGTCGCGACGTTGCTCTTCGCCGGACCGTTGCTGTCGACTTTCCCGATCGCCGCACTCGGCGCGCTCGTGGTGTTCGCCGCCCTACGGCTGATCGAACTGGCCGAGTTCCGCCGTATCGCCAGCTTCCGCACCAGCGAGTTCCTGCTGGCGATGGCGACCACGGTTGGCGTGATCGCGCTGGATGTCCTGTACGGCGTCCTGGTCGCGGTCGCCTTGTCGGTCATCGACGTACTGCGTCGCGTCGCCCGCCCGCACGACGGCATCCTGGGCTACGTCCCGGGGATCGCCGGCATGCATGACATCGACGACTACCCGGACGCGAGGCCGGTCCCGGGTCTGGTCGTGTACCGCTACGACTCGCCACTGTTCTTCGCGAACGCCGAGGACTTCCGCCGCCGCGCGATGGCCGCGGTCGACGACGCCGAAGCGCCGGTCCGCTGGCTGCTCCTCAACGCCGAGGCGAACGTCGAGATCGACATCACCGCCATCGATGCACTCGACTCGCTCCGCGAGGAACTCACCTCCCGCGGCATCGTCCTCGCCCTGGCCCGCGTCAAACAGGAGCTCCGCGACGACCTCAACGCCGCCGGCTTCCTCGACCGCCTGGGACCCGACCGCCTCTTCTACACCCTCCCCACCGCAGTCGAGGCCTTCCGTCTGGAGACCGCGTCGCCGGAATAGTTGCCGCAAGCAATGTCACGGCACGTCTGCCGCCCGGTTCGCGGCAGCGATCCAGGACCGACCGGCGAACACGGCGAGCGACGCACCGGCGGCACCCATGACGCCCACTGCGGTTGACGGTGAGGTCAGGCCCGCCACCGCTCCGGCAGCCGCGACACCGAGACCTTGGACCGCTTGCAACCCCGCCGAGGCAAGCCCGATGACCTGCCCTCGCCGGCCATCCGGCACCAGACGGACGAACATCGGGGTGACAAGCATGGTGTACGACGACAGCACGCCGACCAGTGTCCAGAGCCCGATCGCCGTAGGCACCGATGGCACGGCAGCACTCACCATCAGCGGGATCCCGGATGCCACCGCGAGCGGTGCCAGCGACCGGGTCCGCCAATGCGCCGGCATCCAGCGGGTCAGCAGCAATGAACCGACGAGAGCTCCGACAGGGTCAGCGGCCATCAGCAGACCGACCGCGGCCTCACCTCTGCCGGCCTCGGCCGCGTACGCCGCCGCGATCCCCTCGGGTGCGATGTAGAAGCCGTACAGATACAGCAAGCCCAGCAGACTGCGGAGCCGAGGGTCAGCCCAGATCACCCGGAACCCGCCGGACAGCGACTGCCCGACCGTCCTCGGCTCCGCTGCTTCCGGCGGCCGGTGGAGACTTGCGCCGAACCGGACGACAGTCGACGAGACCAGGAAGGTCAACGCGTTCAGCCCCAGCGCGACGTGCGATCCGGTCAGGCCGACCAGCACTCCGCCCGCTGCGAATCCGGCTACTTGGACGATGCTGTCGGTCGCACTGGCCAGGCCGACTCCGACGACGTACCGGTCTCCCTCCAGGACGGTCGGCAGGATCGCGTTGCGAGCAGCGCTGTAGAGCGGCTGCAGTCCGACGACGACGATCAGCAGTGCGGCCAGTACGGCGACCGGCAGCCCGGGGATCGCCATCACGGTCACCAGACCCGCGCGGCTCAGGTCTGTCACCACCATCACCGTACGGCGCGGGAACCGGTCCGCCAGCCCGGTCAGCAGTGGTGCGCTGACCAACGGCGGCAGGAACGACAGGGCGTACGTCAACGCGGTGACGGCGGCGGACTCGGTCCGGTCGAAGACCAGTACGGCGATTGCGACCCGGGCGAGTTGATCGCCGAGCCGGGACTGCGCGTGCGCGATCCACAGAGCACGGAACTCGGCCACGCCCACGACTTCGCGGATGGTCGGACGGCTGGCCATGCGCCGACGCTAGGCGGCGCAACTTTCAGATCGCTGTCACCTCCGCCCCAGGCCGCCGCGACAGCAGCGTGAATCTGGCTAGCGCTGGGCGAGGTGGCGGAGGAGGGCGGTCAGGCCGGCGATCTGGTAGCGCCAGAAGCTGGTGATCGTGGCACGGAGGTCCGCCTCGGTCTCGTTGTGAAGCAGGATCCGGGCGATGGTTCTCGAGGTGTTCGTCCAGATGGATTCGAACAGGTCGAGGTCTCCGGCCGCGACCGAGTCGGCCGGCAGCGCGTTGACGAGAGCCTCCACGGAGAGGCTGTTGATGCGCGCGACGACGTCCGCGTGCCGCGTCCCGGCCGCACCGGAGAGGATCACGACGGACTCGAGCCGGTACTGCAGCCAGAACCGCATCATCTCGTCGGCGACATCCGTGGTCGTGCCGTCACGTTTCACCAGCGCGGCGAAGTCCTCGACCCGACGACCGACCACCTGCTCCAGCGTGTTGACGACCTCATCCGGTACGACGGCGTCGTACAACTCCTGTTTGTTGCGGTAGTAGCGGTACAGGTTCGCCGGTGCCATCCCGGCCTCGGCCGCGACACCGGCCATAGTGGCGCCGGCGTACCCGTGGACGGCGAACGCCCGGAGTGCGGCTGCGCGGATCCGGGTCCGGACGTCATCCTTCAGCACCTGCGGCACACGAAGAACCTAGCATGAATAGTGAATCTGTGATTCGCTATTGGCGGGAGAGTCGACCAGAGGAGGCAAGGATGACTCGCACCGGAGTGTTCTGGGACGGCGTGGAAGGGCGGGCGCCGATACCGCACGCGGCGCGCACACTCGGGTTCGAGCTGCTCGAGGCCGATCCGGAGCAGGGTACGATCTCCGTCGCGTTCGCCGGCGTCGAGGCGTTCACCAATCCGTTCGGGGAGGTCCTCGGCGCCTTCCTCGCCGCGATGCTCTACGACACCGTCGGCCCGGCGCTGCTGGCCACGCTCCCGCCCGGCCGGTTCATCGAGACGCTCGACCTCAACACCACGTTCGTCCGTCCGGCTCGCATGGGCCGGTTGATCGGCCACGGTCGCGTCGTCACCCGCGTCGACGACCACGCCACGCTCGAAGGAACGCTCTACGGCACCGACAACGAGATCGTCGCCACCGCAACCGCCACCGCCCGAGTCATCGATCTCCCGTCAGCCGCCTAGCGCGACGGCCACTTCCAGGCGGGCTCGTCGAGTGGGCCTTGGCCGTCGATCGTGGTGGCGCCGTGGTCTTTGACGAGTTCGATCGTGTGCAGGTCATCCAGGGCATCCAGTGCGGCGAGGAACGGCCGGGAGTGCGTCACGACGATGACCTGGGCTTCCTTGGCGGCGGTGACGACGAGATTCGCCAAGGCGGGCAGGAGGTCCGGATGCAGGCTGGTCTCGGGCTCGTTCAGTACGAGGAGCTCTGGCGGTCGGGGGGTCAGCAACGCGGCGACCCACAGCAAGTACCGCAGCGTCCCGTCGGACAACTCCGCCCCGGACAACGGCCGCAGCAACCCGTGCTGCCGGAACGAGATCTCGAACCGCCCGCCGGCATTGACGATGGCCAGGCTGCTGCCCGGGAACGCCAGTTCGATGGCCTCGTCCAGCGCACCCTTGATGCCGATCTCACGGATCGTCTGCAACGCGGCTGCGACGTCGGCGCCGTCCGGACCGAGCACCGGCGTACGCGTGCCGATCTGCACACGACGGGCAGGCGCATCGGCGTCGGTGCGGAAGTGATCGTAGAAGCGCCAGGACCGCAGCCGCTCGCGCACGGTCAGCAGCTCCGGCGCGCGTTCGGGATCGGCGAACTCGCTCAGCATGCTGTCGAAGGTCTGGAGCTGGTGACCACCGCGCAACCACCCGCCGGAGCCGGCGCGGATCCGCACCTCGCGGTTGACGCGCTCCACCAGCAGCGATGCCGGCCGCAGGAACGGCCCCGCCCACAGGGCTTCCCGTTTGATCTCCGGATCGAGATCGAACACAGAACCGTGCGGCACCGGCAGCCCGAGATCCATCAGATAGCCGTAGTCGTCACCCGCGAATCCCAGTCGCAGGTTCACCGGCCCGGTCCGCACCGTGCCCTGCACCGGCCGATTCTTGCGCACCTGCTCCGGCCCAGCCCATAGCGTCGACTGAAGACCGCCCTCTCGGGCCAACGCCGCGACGGCCCCATTGCGTGAGGCGTCGGCGAGCAGGCGAAGCGCTCGGTACAGGCTGGATTTGCCGGTCCCGTTGGCTCCGGTCACGACGTTGAGCCCGCGCAGCGGCATCACGACGCGGCGCAGTGACCTGTAGTTCTCCACCGCCAGCGTCGTGAGCATGTCCGTCACGCTACCGACCTGCTCCGACAGAACGAACTGTCAGACAGAACGGAGGAGCGGCCGCGCGTCCGGGTCGATGCCCAGGGCGGTGAAGCGCTGGGCGAGGTCGTCAACCCAGGCGTGCGGTGTTCGGTGATCCGGTAGCGCGACGCCCGCTTCGCTGCGCCAGAGTGCGTCGCCGAGGGCAGTGCGCAGATGCCAGGCCATCACGCGCTCGGCTGACAGTTCATGGCCGGTGAGGTGGTTGTAGTGGTGGAGGGTGGCGGTCAGCAGTTCGACGCCGGGACCCGTTCCGGGGAAGGCGCGCAGGTCGTACTCGGCCTCGGCCAGGCCGGCGGTCTCGAAATCGACGACCACGCGAAGGTGCTCGCCCTCCCATACCTGGTTGCCGCCGTGCAGATCGCCGTGGACCAGTACGTTCCGGCCCGGCGTCGCCAGTACGTCGTCTGCCCAGTCGCACCACTGCATGACGGCGGGGCGCTGATCTGGACGCGCCCATTTCATGAACCGGTCGCGCAGGTCGTTGGTTGTGGCTGGTTGGAGGATCGCGGGGGGAAGGTCGCCGATGACGGCTTCGACGCGTTCCCGGGTCGCTGAACGGTTCAACGCAGCCAGAAAGTGGGCGAGCTGCCGACCCACATCGTCCCGGTCGAGCGAGTCCACGACCTCGAACAGCGACTTGCCGGGCACCAGTTCGGTCACCAGGAGCAGTGGATCGGTGCTGCTAGCAACTACATTCGGCAGGAACGGAATGCCCGGCTCGCGCGCCAACGCCGCCACAACGGCGATCTCATGCGCCAGCCGAAGCCCGGCAGGACGCGACCACGCGAACTTCGCCACGAACCGCTCGCCAACGACCGCACTCGCCGCCCACCACAGCGGATCCTCCTCGCCCAGCATCTCGCGAAGCACGATCGAGCAATCGCCCAACGCAGGCGCAACCTCCCGCAACGCCCCGGCAACCGCCGACGGCGAGCCCTCCTCCAACCACCTCATCACGGCCGAGGCTACCTCGCTTGCTCGAACCCGCGTGCACCATTTCTGCTCCCCCAAGCTGTCCCCACACGACGTAGCAGACGGCCGGGAAAGCGAACTGCCCTCGGTCCGTTGGGGGACCGAGGGCAGTTCGGGGAGGGGGTTAGGCCAGAGAGTCTTCCCAGGCTTGGTGGAGGCCGGCGTAGCTGCCTCCGGTGGTGATGAGGTTGCGCGGGGCGCCGTCCTCGATGATGCGGCCGTGTTCGAGCACGATCACGCGGTCCGCGGTTTCCACCGTGGACAGCCGGTGCGCGATCACGATCGCAGTACGGTCGGCCAGGATGGTCCGCAGCGCGCGCTGGATCAGCCGCTCGCTGGGGATGTCGAGGCTGGAGGTCGCCTCGTCCAGGATCAGTACGGCGGGATCCGCGAGGAACGCCCGGGCGAACGCGACCAGCTGGCGCTGGCCGGCGGACAGCCGGGAACCGCGCTTCTCCACCGACGTCTCGTACCCGTTCGGCAGGGCCGTGATGAAGTCGTGCGCGCCGATCACCTTGGCGGCCTCGACCACCTCTTCCATCGTGGCCTCCGGCTTGCCGAACCGGATGTTGTCGGCCACCGAGCCGGTGAACAGGAAGTTCTCCTGCGTCACCATCACGACCCGCTTGCGCAGGTCGTCCTCGGTGAGGTCCCGCAGATCGATCCCGTCCAGCAGCACCTGGCCGTCGGACGGGTCGTAGAACCGCGCCACCAGCTTGGCGATCGTGGTCTTGCCGGCCCCCGTCGTACCGACCAGGGCGAGGGTCTGACCGGCCGGCACGTCCAGTTCGAGACCGGGCAGGACCGGTACGTCGTCGACGTAGTTGAACCGGACGTTGCGGAACTCGAGGTGACCCCGCGCGCGCCCGGGCTTGGCCGGCTCGATCGGCTCGGGGACATCCGGCGTCTCGTTCAGGACGCCGGACAGCTTCTCCAGCGCCGCACTCGCGGACAGGAAGGTGTTGTAGAACTGCGAGATGTCCTGCAGCGGCTCGAAGAACTGCCGCAGGTAGAGCAGGAACGCCGTCAGTACGCCGACCGTCACGTGACCGTGGTAGGCCTGGTAACCGCCGTACGCCAGGATCGCCACGATGGTGATGTTGCCGACGCCCTTGATCGACGGCATGAAGATCGCGTTCAGCTGGAACGACTTCAGGTTGGCCTGGCGGTACCGGTCGTTGACGCCGTGGAAGATCTCCTCGTTGCGCGGCTCCCGGCGGAACGCCTGGACCGCGCGGATCCCGGTCATCGACTCGACGAAGTGCACGATGACGAGGACGACGGCCTCACGCGTCTGCCGGTACACGACCGCCGACCGCTTCCGGAACCAGGCCGTCAGCAGGATCAGGGCCGGGAACGACAGCAGCGCGATCAGACCGAGCTTGAGGTCGAGCGTGAGCAGCAGGATCGACGTACCGATCAGGGTCAGAGCTGCCGTGACCAGGCCGTCGAACCCGTTGGCCAGCATCTCGTCGATCACGCCCACGTCGGACGTCAACCGCGAGATCACCCGGCCGGAGGTGAACTTGTCGTGGAACGACGGGCTGAGCCGCTGGAAGTGGTCGAACACCCGCTTGCGCAGGCCGAGCAGGATGGTCTGCCCGAGCCGGCCGGACCGCATCAGGAACAGCTGCCGGGTAAAGGCCTGGAGCAGGGCCATCACCAGGACGAGGGACACGACGGTGATCAGTTCCCGCGAGCCTTCGCCGGCGATGATCGGCGGGATGCCGTTGTCGATGCCGAGGTGGACCAGGTACGGGACCGCGAGGCGGGCACCGTTCTCGACCACCACGATCACGACCAGCAGCCAGATCAGCTTGGCGTGCGGCCGGAGCAGTTCACCGAGCAGCTTGCGGGAGTCCTCCTTCAGCCGGACGGTTGTTGCCCTCGACAACTCCCTGTCGGGGTCCTCGTCGAACTGACCCCGCCAGGTGTCCTGCTGCGACTTGTCGTCCTTGGTTTCCTCAGGAGGAGGTGTCTGCTGGGTCGTGGTCATGCGTGCACCTCCTCTTCCTCCGCCGCGAGCAGGTTCCGGTACGCCGGCACCTGCTCGAGCAAATCGTGATGGGTTCCGACGTGGGTGATGGTCCCGTTCTGGAGCAGGGCCACCTTGTCGGCCAGCATCACGGTCGACGCGCGGTGCGCGACCACGATGCCGGTGGTCTCGGAGAGCACGTTGCGCAGTGCCTCCTCGACCAGGGCCTCGGTGTGCACGTCGAGTGCGGACAACGTGTCGTCGAGGACCAGGACGGCGGGCTTGGCGAGCACGGCCCGGGCCAGCGCGAGCCGCTGGCGCTGACCGCCGGACAGTGACATGCCCTGCTCGCCGACGCGGGTCTCCAGGCCCCACGGCAGTTCGTTGGCGAACTCGGCCTGCGCGACCTGCAGGGCCTGCTGGACGTCGGCCTCGGAGGCGTCCGGCCGGCCCAGCGTCAGATTCTCCCGGACGCTCATCGAGAACAGCGTCGGGTCGTCGAACGCGGAGGCGACCGCGGTCCGCAGCGAGACCAGCGACAGGTCACGGATGTCGTGCCCGTCGATGGTGATCCGCCCCGCGGTCACGTCGTACAGCCGGGGGACCAGCGCGGTGAGCGTGGTCTTGCCCGACCCGGTCGCGCCCACCAGGGCGAGCGTCGTACCGGGGGTGAGGTCGAGGTTGATGTCGTGCAGGATCTCGCTGGAGTCGTCGGAGAACCGGAAGCCGACATGCTCGAAGCGCAGATGCCCCTTCGAGTTCACCAGCTCGTCCGGACCGGACTTGATCACCGAGTAGGTGTCGAGGATCTCGCTGATCCGGTCCGCCGCGGTCATCGCCTCCTGGGCCATCGCCAGGATCGCGCCGAGCGAGGTAACCGGCCAGATCAGGGACAGCATCAGCGTGATGAACGCGACCAGGGTGCCGAGCGTGATCGCCTCGCGGCCCACCGCGAGGGCGCCGAGCAGCAGCACGATCACCAGGGTCAGGTTCGGGATCACGCCGAGGAAGCTCCAGAACCGCGACGCCAGCCGGACCTTCTCCACCTCGGTGGTGTAGAGCGTGACCGCCTCGTCGTCGAACTGCCGCTGCACGTGCCCGCGCCGGCCGAAGGCCTTGATCACCCGGAAGCCGAGCGCCGACTCCTCCACCCGGGTGGCCAGGTCGCCCTGCTGGTCCTGGACCTTGCGGGAGATCAGCAGGTACTTCTTCTCGAACTTCAGCGACAGCGTGATGATCGGCACGGCGGCCAGCAGGACCACGACGCCGAGCGGCCAGTACAGCCGCAGCAGCAGGATGGTGACGACCCCCAGCTGCAGGATGTTCATCACCAGGAACAGCAGGCCGAAGCCCATGAACCGGCGGATGATGGACAGGTCGGTGGTGACCCGGGACAGCAGCTGACCGCTCTGCCAGCGGGTGTGGAACTCCATCGGCAGCGACTGGAGCCGGACGTACAGGTCGTGCCGGAGGGTGGCCTCGAGGTCGCTGACGGTGCGGGACTGCGCCCACCGGCGGGCCCAGACCAGCAGGACTTCGGCGATGCTCAGCCCGAGGGCAAGGAAAGCGAGCGGGACCAGGAGGTCCAGCTCGTGGCGGGTGACCGGGCCGTCGATGATGGCCCGGGTGACCAGTGGAACGGTAAGGCTGACGCCCACACCCAGCATGGCGGTGGTGAACATCACCGACAGGCGCCAGCGGTGTGGCCGGAGGTAGGGCCGGAGCCGCCAGAGGTTGCGGCTGCGTGCAGGGACTCGGGTGGTAGGGGCAGCGATCGACGGCGCTTGGGCAGGGTGCTCGGACGGCATCTGGACGGGCGCACTTCCCATCATGCTCGGTAAGGGGTTTTCGCGACCGGAAAACGGCGCACTTTCCAGTATCGCTCACCAGGTAAGCGCTTGTCCTCCCAATTCCATTCCCTCTGGATGAATTACCACTTGTTGCAATAAGCGCCTCCCGCCCCACGCGGTAGCAGCCGTCACACTCATCACGTTTCGCAATCAGTCTTCAGCCATCGATCGCGGCTGTGGGTCGATGGCCGGGAGTGAACGGAAGGTCCGGAGCGGGGAGACGAGCGCGATCAGGACGCCGAGGAGCATGCCTGCGGTGGCCAGGAGGAGGGTCGGCCGGATGCCGATCGCGGTCGCCAGGACGCCTGAGGTGGCCGCGCCTGCGGCTTGGCCTCCGATCACGACCGTCCGCCAGGTGGCTGTGACCTGACCGAGCAGGTGGGCCGGGGCCAGGGACTGACGGAGAGTGCGCTGGGGAACACCGAAGAGCGACATGCCGAGCCCGGACAGCGCCTGAGCGACGTAGATCATCGGAGTGACGCCCGTGGCCAGGGCAACACCACTCAGTGAAGCCAGGAGTACGCCGGAGATGTACGCGCGGCCGATTCCGACCCGGCTGCACCACGCGGTCGCGACGAAGGTCCCTGCCACGGCAGCGACACCGAACGCGGTCAGAGCGACGCCGACGAACCCGGGCGACCAGTGCAGCTCACGCACCAGGTAGAGGACGACCAGCGGCCCCTGCATCGCGCCGGCCAGGGCAGCCGTGGTCGCGGACAGCGTCAGAGACGTCAGGATGCGGTCGCTGAAGATCGCCCGCAGCCCGGTGGTCAGGCGCGCCCGGGTGTGGGCCGCAGACGCCCGTACTGGCTCGCGGATCAGGTACGACGCCGTAGCGGCGACGAGGTACGACGCGGCGTCGACGAGGATCGCGAACGGCGCAGTCACCAGCTGCACCAGGAAGCCGGCCACCGACGGACCGGTGGTCGAGGCCAGGTTCAGGTTGAGCAGAGTGGCGCTGTTGGCCCGCATCAGGTCCTCCCGCGGCACCAGCGACGGCAGCATGGTCAGCGACGCCGTGTCGGACAGCAGAGTCAGCACTCCGGTCAGTACGGCGACGACGTACAGCTGCTCGATGCGCAGCGAATCCGTTGCCGCGGCCAACGGAATGGTTCCGAGCAGTACGGCGCGGCCGAGGTCCGTGACGATCAGGATGCGGCGCAGCGGCCACCGGTCGACCCAGACACCGGCCGGCAGGCCGAAGACGAGGTGCGGCGCGATGCTCAGAGCGGACAGCAGACCCATCTGCAGTGCGGACGCCTGCAGCGTGACGACAGCCACCAGCGGCAGCGCCACAGTGGTGATCGCACTGCCCGACGCCGACACCAGCTGCCCGATCCACAGCTTGCGGAACTCGCCCCTCACGACCCATGGCATGCCAAGCAACCTGTCACTCAGCAGAGTCATGCGACTACACGTGTTCGCCCCCAGCAGAGCGTGTTCACTGCACGCGAAACACGGGCCCTGGCCGTCGGTGATGGGGCGACTTTCCTTGGTTGGCGGTTGGTGGCTAGGGTGCCCCCTTGTGTAGAGGTGCTGGGGAGCGCCGCGAGGGGGAGTCTTGTGTTGAATCTGCGGGCCAAGGTGGCTGCCGCCGCCAGTGTCGTCGTACTCGTTCCGCTGGCCGCCAGCCAGGTCATGGCCGCCGATCCACCAGAGCACCTGGGGGAGGGGACGCTGGTCGCCGGCCGCACGGTGGCTGATGTCGGCATGTCCGGGGCGCGTGTGGTCGCGTCGGACACCACGGACCACGCGGTCTACGAGACCAGCAACAACGGCACCACCTGGACCGCAGCCGGCGGCTCCAACGACACCAAGCCGCTCCAGCTGGAGGGGTCGTCGCTGCTCACCTTCGACTCCGGTACTGCGAAGGTCGGCGGGCTCACGTTCCCGGCGACCGATGAGGTCGTGCTGGGCAAGGGCGGCAAGCTCGTGTCGCACCGTACGCCGAACGCCGCCACTGCGGAGGTGTACGACGTCGCGACCAAGGCGAAGGTCGCGGACTACGCCCCGCCGTTCGCCATGGCAGGCAGCACGGTGTGGAAGGTGACTGAGCCCGGTCAGCTGGTCGGCAAGGACCTGAGTACCAATACAGAGAAGACCATCCTCGTCGCCAGCGCGTGCACGGTCGGTCCGGGCCGCGTCAACGGACGCTGGGCGCTGCTGAGCGGCTGCAACCAGTTGGTCGACGTGAAGGGCCCGGAGGCTCCGCGCAATCTGATCGTGGCCGCCGACGCCCAGGTCGGCAACGGGTTCACGGTCCAGACCGCGTCCGGGAACTTGCTGGTCACCGATCTGAACGACCAGTCTCTCGGCCAGCGGCTCTACGGACCGATCCGCACCGCACCTGCCAGCCTCAGCACTGACGGCTCCGGTGCGACGAAGATCGTGTACGCCGACCCGCAGAACCGGGCGCGGGTGATCAGCCTGACCTGGCTCGCTGGCGATCCGCAGCAGCGGCCCGACACAACTGCGCCGGTGCTGACCAGAGCGTCCGCGGGCGACCGGATCCGCGACAACACGAGCCTCTCGTTCGAGTGGGCCTTCACCGACCCGACCGACCCGAACTCTCCCGCGTCCGGTGTCGCCACCTACGACCTGCGTACGCAGACGCGCCCCAACCGCACCTCGCCGTACGGCGCCTGGAACCAGCCGGCAGGCTGGCAGGCGCTGAAGGGGACCGCCGCGAGCACCACCGCGCCGCTCGGCACGGACACCTGCTGGCAGGTCCGTGCACGCGACTACGCAGGCAACCTGAGTGGGTGGAGTACGTCGTACTGCAGTGAAGTCGACGGTACGGCGCCCGGTCTGATCACACTGCGGATCGGGGACCGGGTGCAGCTCGGGTCGGCGGTGTTCAGCTGGGGGTACAAGGACGACACCGACGTCGATTCGTACGACATCGTCTACAAGGTCGCGTCTCCCGGGAACCCGCTGGGCGCGTGGATCTATCCGACGGCCTGGCAGAAGACCAAGATCCGGTCGATCGCGTGGACCCCACGCCTCGGCTGGGACGAGTGCTTCATGGTCCGGGCGCGTGACTACCTGGGCAACACGACCGCGTGGTCGTCGCAGCTCTGCTCGGTGGCACCGCAGGACGACCGCGCGCTCACGTCGGCCGGCACGGTGACGCGCTCCACCAGCACGCTCGCGTTCAAGGGCACCACCTCGATCCTGAAGGCGAACGGCGCCTACCTCACCAAGACCGCCGAAGCCGGCGCCCGCATCGCGCTGGTCGCCATCCACGGTCCCGGTCAAGGCCGCGTCGACATCTACCACGCCAACATCAAGATCGGGACCGTCTCCCTGGCCGCCACCACCACGGCCCGCAAGGTCACCTACCTCCCGATCACCCCCTACCGCTCCGGCGCCGTCAAGATCGTCTCCACCTCCACCGCCCCAGCCACCATCGACGGCATCGCCTTCCTCCGCCAGAACCCGTAGCTCGACCGCACTGCTGGGTGGAGAATGCGCGGGTGTCTCTGGTGTATGTGACTGGCGGGTCTGGGGTGGGGAAGTCCACGGTGTGTGGGGAGCTGCGGCGGCGTGGGTACGACGCGTTTGATGCGGACCAAGGGCTGGCGCGGTGGTTTGCGAATGGGTCTGGCGTGGAGGTCGTGCTGCCGGCGGATCGGGATGACGATTGGTTCTTGCACAACACGTACAGGCTGCCGCCTGACACGGTGCGCCGACTCGGCGGGAAGGTCGGCGATCGGGTCGGGTTCGTGTGCGGAACTGTTGGCAACGACAACGAGATCTGGGAACTGTTCACCCACGTGGTCAGCCTCAGCGTTGACGCCCAGACTCTCCGCCAACGCCTCGCCGCCCGCACCAACGGCTTCGGCTCGACCGAGGCCGAGGTCCAACGCATCCTCGCCTGGCACGCCACCGCGGAACTCAACAACGCGCGGTACGGCGCCCTCATCGTCGACGCCACGCCGCCACCATCGAAGGTCGTCGACAACCTCCTCACAGCACTGGACCTACCGACGTGAAGCAGGAGTTGTCGCGCGCTGCAGGCGAGCACCCAGCACGCCGGTCACGCCGACATCGTCCGTGAGCTGATCGACGGCGAGCTGGACCCCGATCGGAGGAGCACTGTCCGGGAGGCGGCGGATCACTTCCGCGCTCGGTAGTTGCTTGGGTGGTCGGCGCGGTGCGCTGCTAACCTGCGGTCGAGTCAGAGCGTGAAGGAGGTGGTGCACATGCGGTCTATCTGCGCGGTGCCGCCTCGCCGATCTCCCCGGCGGCTCTGACCCTCTCGGGGCTCACCGCATCCAACTCATGCGAGGAGTCCTGTTGTGGATTCGTTTGATCAGTTGCTGGCGGCCCGTTCTCTCTTCGACGGCTATCCGGGTTCGTACTGGGTGACCGGCGGGTGGGCGCTGGATCTGTTCGCGGGCCGGGTACGTCGGCCGCACAGCGACGTGGATGTACTGGTTCTGGCCCGCGATCTCGATCAGGTCGCCAAGACGTTCACCATGCCGCGCCCCATGGTCCAGCACCCCGAGTCCGGCACGCGCCGTCCGTGGGAACCGGACGAACAACTCACCCCTGGCCCCGACGCGCTCGTCTTCCCCGACGACGCGAACCCCTGCCCGATCCAGATCCTGCTCGCCGCGTCCGACGCCGACGAGTGGGTCTTCCACCGCGGCCGCGGCACCATCCGGAAGCCGCTCACCGAGATCACGCTGACGTCGCTGGACGGTACGCCGTACCTCGCGCCGGAGATCGTGCTTCTGTTCAAGTCACGCGGTGGCCGGCCGAAGGACAACGACGACTTCACGGACGTCGTACACCTCCTGGACGCTGACCGCCGTCACTGGCTCCGCAACCGCATCGCTCCCGACCACCCCTGGTTCCCTGCGCTGCTGCACTGAGCTCAGTCGAGTGGGTTGGCCGCGCGGCCGCCCGTGGTCCAGGTGAGGTCGGTGATGATGCGACTGGTGGTCTCGTCGAGGCTGCTGGACGGGTCGATCACCTGCTCGCCTGGGACGTTGAGCAGGTCGCACGGCTGGTACCAGTCGCGCATCTGCTCGGTGGTGACGACCTCGGACAGTGGGCGGGTCGCGTGGCGCCGGACGGTTTCGTCGAACGAGAGCTGGAAGTAGTACACGCCCGTCCGGCCCACGTGATCCGCGATCAGTTGCCGAAGCATGTCGCCGTACGTCGGGCTGTACAGGATGCCCTCGAGCATCACGTGATAGCCGTTCTCCAGCGCGTAGCGCGCGGTCTGGTCGATCAGACCGACGTTCGGCGCACCGGGTCTGTCGTGCTCCCGCAGCAGGATCCGGCGCAGATAATCCTGCTCGATCCACGCAACCCCACGGCCCACCCGCTCCCGCACCGCCTGCGCCGTAGTGCTCTTCCCCGACCCCGAATTCCCCCGCAGAACCACCAACCGCGAAGTCCCATCCCCAACCTGACCCACGCGGCGACCCTAGCCCAGGAGGTGTGTCCGGTCTGCGTCCACGCTGATCGCGCGGGCGACGTACCGCGTGCTGCCACACTGGCGAGCTATGGACATCAAACATCGGATGATCGTGTTCGACGCTGCGGATATCGATGCGGAGAGTGCGTTCTGGGCGGCGTTCCTGGGTGGCACTGTCGAGGAGTGGGGCGACAGATGGCGCGCGATCTGGGTCGATGGCGAGTGGGCACTGGGCGTCCAGTCCGCTCCGAACCATGTGCCGCCGGATTGGCCCGATGGCGCGCCTCAGCAGATGCATCTCGACTTCTACCTCGAAGGGCTTGAGGCCCACGACGCTGCCCATGAGCAGGTGATCAGCCTCGGCGGACGACTGTTGAAAGCCGCCGACGACCGCACAGCCCCACGCGGCGTCCAGGTGTACGCCGACCCCGCCGGCCACCCGTTCTGCCTCTGTTGGATGCCCAACTGACCTACGGTATTTCAGCGGAGGCCAAGGCGGCACGGCCGACTGCTACGGTCCGTTGGTGGCTGGAACTACGGACTCGGATTGGCCTGTGTTGGTGGGGGCTCGGGTGGTCTTGCGGGTGCTCACGACGGGCGATGTCGATACTTGGCACGCTGGTGATGATGTGGAGCAGCAGCGGTGGTTCGAGGCGCCGGGGCCTGCTCCGCGGGAGAACGTCGTGCGGTACATCCGTGAGACGCGCGAAAGTTGGGTGAGTTCCGGGAGCAAGCGGGCCTGGGGGATCTGGCTCGGCGACGTACTCGCAGGCGGCATCGACGTCGCGGATCGAGGACAGGGGAGTGCCTACCTGTCTTACGTGGTGTTCCCCGCGAGCAGGCGCAAAGGTGCGGCCTCCGAGTCGATCCCTCTCGTGGCCGCGTGGGCGTTCGAGAACTGGCCGGTGGACCGCGTCGTGGCGACCATCGACGAACTCAACCTCGCCTCCCGCGCCACAGCCGAACGCGCTGGCCTCACGTACGACGGGATCGCCGACCCCAGCGAGTACGGCGAGTCAGGCACCATGCCGCGCTACGTCCTCCACCGCCCAGCCACACGAAACACCCACGCCTGAGCCTCCTGCCGACTGCCCGGCGCAATACGGCGGGTGCTCGGGGACTACCTCGGCAGCGGCAGCCCGGCGATTGGTGCGACCTGTGATCTTCTGATGCGGTGTCGGATCGGGCTGCCGCCGTTCGTGGAGAAGGTGGAGAGTGGCCGTAGGGGCCGCCCCGCGAAGGAGGAGACATGACGGAGTACCTCATCGCATTCAACGACGAATGGGTGCCCGATCTCACGGACGACGATCTACGCGCGGCGTCCAAGCGGACCACCGCGCTGAGGGCAGAGATGAAGGCTGCCGGCGTCCTCATCTTCACCGGCGGCCTGGACGACGCTGCGCCCGTGTTCAGCGTCGACGCGTCGAGCGGTGCCCCGCTGTTCACAGACGGTCCGTACATCGAGACCAAGGAGTACCTCGGCGGCTTCGCCGTCGTCGACGTGGCCGATGAGGAGGCTGCGCGGTTGTGGGCGGGAAAGATCGCGGTGGCCTGCGGTTGGCCACAGGAAGTACGACGCTTCCGGTACGCAACCGCCACCGAGCCCGAGACCACCTGAACGTCGGAAGCGAACGGCCCAGGCCAGACGATCGTGCCTCTGCCCTGGGCCACTGGCGAAATCCCATAGCCCTTAGCTGGACCGGGCCGCTAGGTTCCGTGCGTGATCGTTCAAAGTAACGACAGCCTGATCGACGCGGCCGCTGCCGTACTCCATCCTCACCATGTCGGTGATCGACTCTTCGGCGATGTGGCGTCGGCTCTCATCACTGATACCGGCAGCGTCTACGTCGGTGTGTGTATCGACACCGCCTCCGGCACGGGATTCTGCGCCGAGCACGCTGCCATCGCCGCGATGGTGACTGCTCGTGAGTACAAGATCGCGAAGATCGTGGCCGTCTGGCAGGGAGCGGACGGGGACCCGGTGCACGTTGTGCCGCCGTGCGGCCGCTGCCGAGAGTTCATCCGCCAGATCGACCCGGCAAACGTTGATACCGAAGTCGTTCTGGGCCGCCACCGAACGTCGACCCTCCGCGAACTCCTCCCCGAGAACGACTGGCCCGTCTCGCTGGATTGAGCCAACCGGCGGGTTGGTTATTCGCCCGTAGTGCCGTCGATGCGTTCGCGGAGGAGGTCCGCGTGGCCGTTGTGGCGGGCGTACTCCTCGATCATGTGCAGGTAGATCCACCGCAGGGTGTAGTCCTCGCCGGGACTGGCTTCGTCGAGACTGCGACCGGCCACGGCCTCACGCGACCGGGCGACGCTTGCTAGATAGCTGGCCAGGTCGTCGGCGGCATACGCGATGTCGACCTCCTCGGAGCCTGCCGTCGAGCCGGGCGCGTAGTCCCAGAAGAACAGGTGGTCGGGCTGGCCGTCGTACGCATGGAACCAGGCCTCGACTCCAGACAGGTGCCGAACCAGGCCGAGCAGCGAGAGTTTCGACGGCGGCACCGACCGCAGCGCCAGTTGTTCAGGCGTCAGCCCGCCGCATTTCAGCAGCAAGGTCGTCCGCTGGAACTCGAGGCGGTCTTCGAGTGCTGCCCGCTCATCGATCGGGTTGTACGGCGGCTCGGGTCGCTCAGGCGTGGTCCACGTCGACACCCGGGCGACCCTACCCACGTGTCGACCCCTTGGCCAGCCAGTTAAGACAGCCCAATCCCGGCCTGCCGCCGTGCCTGAACGCCGCTCCCGCGTACGTCGCAGCGTCCCCGCAGTACCACCTCACCCAGCGGCCACCTCCTCGTCAACTACCGCGTGCTCCACTGGGTCACGATTAGGCATGTGGGGAGTGGCTCAACGAGTGATGATGGTGCGATGCCTGAACGACACTCACGCACTGTGCCCGGCGGCCGAGCCTTCTACCTGACCGAACGACTCTGGAAGTTGGCGGAAGATCTTCCGGTCGAGCGTGTGCCGATCGACACCATCCGGGAGTTCGACGAGGACTGCTGGTTCGGTGGCGGACCAGTCACCTGCCGAATGGTCGCCCAGCACGCCGACCGTATCCAGAAGGCAGATCTCCGCTACCCGGTGATCCTGTCGGCCGACGGCCGCTTGATGGACGGCGGCCACAGAATCGCGAAAGCCTGGCTCACCGGCTCGACAACCATCGCCGCAACCCGCTTCACCACCGACCCCGACCCCGATTACATCGAGCCGACCCCCGCACACTGACGCCCGCCGACGGCCGCGGTGCAAGAAGCAGAACGACACAGTCACGCTCGGGGCGGTGGCGGCTGCTGGGGGCTAACCGGCGGTCAGACTCCAGGCACCTCGGTCATTCGCAGTTGGGATCGCGTGGACGGCGCTCCGGCGCCGAATTCGCGCTCCACCTATCGGCGGTCGGCGGGCGCTAGCCGGCCAGGGTCCGGATGGCGGCAATCGCGGCGTGCGGGTCGGCATCGGATCGTGGCCCCATCCAGGCGTATGCCGCAGTGGGAAAACGACCACGGTAGAGGCCGGCGTACGCAAGAAGGTTGTCGCGGGCGTTCTGGTCCGGCGTGACGTTCTCGCCGACGAGCAGTCGGGCCTGGTACGACAGCGCGATCCGGTCGGCGAGCCATTCCGGAACGTCGCGCGCCGGCTGTGGCCCCGCCTGCGCTGCGGTCAGGAGCTGGTCCGCGAAGGCAGTGGCGCCGTGTCTGTGGGCGCGGGCCTCAAACTGCGTCCAGTACCTGCCCAGGGAGCCGGCCCGCTCGCCCCAGCGTTCGGTGGCGACCTCGGCCAGCGCGGTCGCTGCGCGGCGGATCGCGATCCAGGCACCAATAGGGTCGTCGCCGGCCAGACGCTCGGCGTCGACGAGCAGTTGCCGCGCGGCGGTAAGCCATTCCTCTATGCGACGGTTCACCACGGCCTCGTCGAAGCGCCACCGGGTTGACAAGTCCAGCAACGCAGCGGCGACTCCGTGGTTGTCGCGGCGCGCCATACCGCCGTAGATCTTGTCGATGCCGTGAAGCCAGCGGCTGTCGTCCATCCGCACGAGCATGTCGCCGGGATCGCGCACCTCGCCCTCGTCGAACGTGAGTCGACCGGCGTCGACCGCCGTGTAGACGCCGCTTGTGCCCCACATCGAACTGAGCGCTAACGAGTGCCAGTCCACCTCGGTGGCTACCTCACCGACAGGCCGGCCGGAGCTGAGGACGATCACATCGAGATCGCTCAGCGGCCAGTGCTCTCCGCGGCCGAAGCTTCCACCGAGCACCAGCCCAACAACCCCTGGAACCGCGGCGAGAGCGTCGAGGGCCTCCTCCGCGCGGGCCGTCAGCCGTTCACGCCAAAGCCGTAGCCGTGGATCCGCCGTCGCTTCATTCACCCGCCGAAGCCTAGGCCAGATGTCACACATCGGGTGACGGAAATATGTCGCACATCAGTTGTCAGATCACAGAGCAGGTCAGGCGGGCAGCCCGAGCGGGCCAGCGCCACGGACTGCGGCGTACGGATCTCCTCCACTGGGCAGAACGGCTCCGGCGGAAGTGCGATCGTCCCCGGCCGGATCTGGCCCGGACATGAGAGAAGACCCTTAGCCTCAGGAATCCCCGTGCCTGGGGGCCTCCTGTTGTTGGAGCGGGTGACGAGAATCGAACTCGCGTAGCCAGTTTGGAAGATCGGTCGAACGCACGCTCACCGCCTGGCGCTGAGCCTCAGCCGGTGCCCGCCGATTGACCCCATCTGACCCTGGCTGACCCGTCGTAATCGCTCGCTAATCGCTCACGGGGGCGAGCCATCGCCGGTCTGATCCGTAGTCGAGTTCGTGCTGGATGATGGCTGCATGCGGAGAAGAGAACGTCGCGGCGAGGAATTGGCCACCCGGGCGAACGTGGTCCTCATCCAAAGTGCGCTCGCCCACATTCGCACGATTGCGTGTCTTCGACGTGATCCCGGATTCGACTCGGGCGAAGTCATCGACGACCACCACGAGCTGATCCGGTTGCTAGCGGACACCGCCGCCAGTCTCCCTGGATCTCTCCGCGCTGACACCAGGCAGACACCCGCTGAAGGCCTGCAGTACGCATGGGACATGTCGAACGAACTGATACGGCGCTGGATGCGAGAAACCCTCGCGAGCGAAGGCATCATGCTCGAGGAGCTCGTCTCCTGACACCGCGCCACCACTCCTGTCCCGTCCCCCTGATAGCTGCCAACCCAGGCCAGCGCGGCGCGTGTCAAGAGTCGGCTTGCCGATCCCGTAGGGACGCCTCTGGCGCTCTTGATACGGGTCGTGGTGGCCGTACGATCGAGCGGCCAGGGGGACGGGGCTAACCGGCGGTCAGACGCCAGGACGGCGGCTGCTGGCAGTTGGCATCGCGTGGATGAGGAAGCGTCCTGCTCCTGGGCTCCCGGC
>NZ_JBFAKS010000071.1:0-27009 GCF_040655855.1 Kribbella sp. NPDC050281
AGTCGACGCCGTCGAAGCGCAGTACCGTCGGACCACTCCACGACGGCGGCAGCTCGAACACCAGCCGATGGTCGCCGGTCGGGTTCTCGGTCGGGCACAGCTATTGGGGAGCCGAGACTCTCAGGCTGAGTGGGGCTGGGTGCGTCGAGCGTAGGCGCGGGCCGCGCGGACTCGGTCGCCGCAGCGGGTTGAGCACCAGTGGCGGCGGCCGTGGCGGAGCAGGTAGCGGTTGCAAGGTGGGGAGTCACAGGCGGCGAGGGTGTCAGCGTCGGCGCTGGTGAGGAGGTCGGCGGCGCTGGCGGCGATGGTGGCCAGGGCGCGGTCGAGGGTCTCGTTCGGGGGACAGATCGCGGCGCGGTAGGGACCGTTCTGCTCGTCCCAGAGCAGCAGTGACGCTGTCGGGACGCGGGTCAGGGCGTCGTTGACGGCGGAGAGGGCCGACGGCAGCGCGGGCAGCCCTTCGACCCGGGCCGCGAACAGCGCGCGCACATGTTCGCGCAGGGCGCGTAGCTGCGTCGCGCACATCTCCTGAACGCCGGCGTCGTCGGCCGCGAGTGCGTGGCCGGTGAGCCACTGGTTCACCGCCTCCGGCGTACCGAGGAGGTCGACGTACTGACCGCCGGGCAGCGCGATCGCGGTGTTGACGAAGTCGATGGCCAGGTAGTCCTCGGCGCCGGGGGCAGGCGGCAGCGGGGCGGTTGGTGCCAGCTCCGCAATCGACGGCTCACTCATGGATCTCATGGTACAGCTTGTCAGTATCCGTGAGAACAGCCTACGGTTTCTCACGGATAAACCCCAATGTATTCGTGAGGAGATCATGAGAGGCACACTGCTGGCGTTGATGGTCTGCGTCTTCGGCGTCACCACCGGCGAGTTCGTGCTCGCTGGGATCCTGCCCGCGGTCGCGGGCGATCTGGAGGTCTCGATCCCCGCGGCCGGCCTGCTGGTGACGGCGTACGCGATCGGCATGATCATCGGCGGACCGTTGCTGACAGCAATCACCGCCGGCCGTCCACGCAAGCGACTGGTGCTGGCTCTGCTGGCCGTCGCCGTGGCCGGCAACCTGCTGTCGGCTCTGGCGCCCGGGTACGAGGTCCTGTTCGCGGCCCGGATCGTGACCGCGCTGGTGACGTCGACGTTCTTCGCGAACGCGATCGTCATCGTGATTTCGTCCGCGCCGGCGGGCAAGCAGGGGGCGACCGTCGCGAAGCTTGTCTTCGGCATGAATCTGGCCATGATTCTCGGCGCGCCACTCGGCACCTGGATCGGCGAGGCGTTCGGCTGGCGCGCGACGTTCGGTGCGATCACCGCGTGCTGCGCCGTCGGGCTACTCCTGGTCGCCCGCTTCGTGCCAGGCGACCAGGCCGGCACGCGGAACCGGGCGCTGGGGGAGTTCGCCGTCTTCCGCGATCGCGACGTGCTGCTCGCGATCACCACCACCGCGGTCGCGAACATCGGTCTGCTGATGGTGTTCACGTATCTCGCGCCGTTGCTGACCGGACCTGGTTCGTTCGCCGCGGGCACGGTCGCTCCGATGCTGCTGATCTACGGTGTCGGAGCAACGATCGGCAACCTGCTCGGCGGCCGGCTGGCGGACCGGGCGTTGTTGCCTTCCCAGCTCAGCGCCTTGAGTGTGCTCGTCGTCCTGCTCATCGCGCTGCGGGTCAGTCCGACGCCAGTGGTCACCGGCTTGCTGGTGTTCGCTGCCGGGGCCGTCGGCTTCTCCGTGATCCCCGGCATGCAGAGCCGCGTCCTGAGCACGGCCGCGGCTGCCCCGACGTTGGCGATCGCCGTCAACGCTTCGGCGTACCAACTCGCGGCAGCATGTGCCGGATGGCTCGGCGGCCGAATCATCGCCGGCCCCGGGCTCCCCGCGATCTACCTGGCCGCCGCCATCACCACCGTGCTCGGGATCGGGCTCACCGCACTCGCGTTGCGCCGCGACCGAGTCGGTCCGGGCGAACTCGTCAGCCGGACAGGGAACGCGTGAGGAACTCCCGGAACTCGCCGGGCGCGGAGAACATCGGCATGTGATCCGCGCCCTGCACCACCTCGAGCTCGGCGTTCGGGGCCTCGTCGGCCAGGCGTCGGGCCCAGAGTTGGGTGCCTTGGAAGTCGCGGCCGCCGACGAGTACGGACAACGGCGGCTTGAGCTCGGCGAACCGGGTCTTGATCGGGGGATCGAGCTCCTCGCCGTGATGGACGGGCATCGTCAGCACGCGGGAGTTGGCGATCGCGAGGCCGATCAGCAGGCGGCGGTCGGCGTCGTTGACCATCGGGCACCAGCCGCCGACGTCGTACGCCGCGGCAGCCGGGATGCCGTCAGCGGCCAGGATCTCCTCGAGACGGGTGAAGTGTGCCCGCATCACCACGCGAGCCGCGGCCTCCGCCGGGCTTGCGTCCGGGAACTCCCCGAACGATCCGGCCACCGCGCACACCCGGCGGACTCGGTCGGGATACCGGTGCGCGAACCCCAACGCCCGCCGGGCTCCATCGGAGGAGCCGATCAGCACCGCACGCTCCACGCCCGCCGCATCCAGGACCGCTGCCAGGTCGTCGATCTCGCTGTACGCCGCGTACGACGGTGACGAGAGCCCGTTGTCCCGGTAGTCCCAGGTCGTGACTCGCGCCGTCTCCGACAGCCACGCCACCGTCGAGTCCCACATCCGAACGTCGGCCAGACCGCCGTTCAGGAGCACGACATCCTGGCCTTGGCCGTGCTGCTCGTAGTAGAGGTAGCCGTCGGGCACCTCCACGAAGTTCCTCGTCGGGTTGATCATCGGGCGAGGCGGCGTACGGCGAGTTCGGCCAGGAGGGCGGCTCCGTCGGGGAGGACGGAGTCGTCGAAGTCGGCCAGGGGCGAGTGGTTGTCGGCGGCCGCGTCGGGGTCGGCGGACCGGCAGGCGCTGAGGTTGAGGTAGACGCCGGGGACCTCGTTGAGGACGTAGGACATGTCCTCGGCGCCACAGCGGGGGTTGGCGCGTTCGCGGAAGCGGTCGGGGCCGAAGACGTCGACGATGACGTCGCGGGCGAACTGATACTCCTCGACGTTGTTGACTGTCACCGGGTAGCCGATCCGGTACTCGGCCTTGGCGACCAGCCCGTGCGCGCTGGCCATCGCCTCGACCAGCTGGATCGAGGCCTGCTGCACCTTCGCCCGGGCTTCCTCGGAGAACGTCCGGACGGTCGCGTCGAAGAACGCGTCGTCCGGGATGATGTTCTCCTTCGTGCCGCCCGCGATCCGTCCGACCGTGAGCACGACCGGGTCGAACACATCGAACTGCCGCGTGATCATCGTCTGCAGAGCGGTCACGATCTCGCAGAGCACCGGGATCGGGTCCTTGCCGCGGTACGGCGTCGACCCGTGCGTTCCCGCACCTACGACGCGAACGCTCAGTTGGTCGGCCGCCGCCATGAACGAGCCCGGACGGCTGCTCCACATCCCGCGCGGCTGTCCCGCGGACCCGACATGCAGTCCGTACGCCGCGTCCGCACGCCGGCCGGCCGCCTCGAGCACGCCCTCGCGGATCATGATCGGCGCCCCGCCAGTGGTCTCCTCGCCCGGCTGGAACATGAACACTACGTCGCCGGCGAGCTCGGCCTGCATCGCCGACAGGATCTTCGCGGCGCCGACCAACCCGGCGACGTGGAGATCGTGGCCGCAGGCATGCATCATCCCGGGATGCTGGGACACGTACGGGATGTCGACCCGCTCGGTCACCGGCAGCGCGTCCATGTCGCCGCGAAGCAGGACCACCGGGCCGGGGCCGCCTCCGCCGCGCAGTACGGCGGTCACCGAGGACAGCTCCTTGCCGAGCGTGATCTCCAGCGGCAGGCCGGCGAGCGCGTCGAGGATGAGTTGCTGGGTCTTCGGCAGCTCGAGGTCGTACTCCGGCACCTGGTGCAGCGCCCGGCGGAGGGCGACGATCTCGTCGCGGAACTGCTCCGCCAGCTCGACAGTCCTCGTCATGCCTTCGGTCCCAGGTTCAGTGCGTTCATGACCCGCTGGGCGCTGCCACCCAGCTCGAGCAGTTCGACCAGGTCGAGCCATCGTTCTGGGTCCTTGACCTCGCTCGGGATGGTTGCGTCGAACGTGCCGACCGGCGCGTCCTTGGCCACCGCGACCACCTTCGGCGCGACGTCGAGGTAGTCGCTCGCCTCGAGGATCTTGCGCTTCACCGACGGCGACATCGGCGTACTCGGATCCGCGGCCGCGGCCCGGATCGCGTCCAGGTCGCCGTACGCCGTGACCAGGGAGGCTGCTGTCTTCTCACCGATGCCCTTGACGCCGGGCAGACCGTCGGAGGCGTCACCGCGGAGCGTCGCGAAGTCGGCGTACCGGTTCGCGGGGACGTCGTACTTGGCGAGCAGCGCCTTCTCGTCGTACACGTCGGCCCGGCCGACTCCGCGCGCGGCGGTGTAGACGATCCGGATACCGCGGCTGTCGTCGATCAACTGGAACAGGTCGCGGTCGCCGGTGACGACGTCGACCGGCATCGTCGCCTGGTGCGAGAGCGTACCGATCACGTCGTCGGCCTCGTGGTCGGCCGCCCCGACGATGGCGATGCCGAGAGCCTCCAGGCAGGCGCGGATGTACGGCACCTGGACCTCGAGCCGGTCCGGCACGTCCTCGACCTGCTCGCCCTTCGGCGTCACGAACTCGACCCGCTGCGCCTTGTACGACGGGATCAGCGCGACGCGCCAGGACGGTCGCCAGTTGTCGTCCCAGCACGCCACCAGGTGGGTCGGCCGGTGGTTCTCGGCCAGCCGCGCGATGAAGTCGAGCAGCCCACGGACCGCGTTGGTCGGCGTACCGTCGGCAGCCTTCATCGTGTCCGGGACGCCGAAGAAGGCGCGAAAGTACAGCGACGCGGTATCGAGCAGCATCAGCCGCTGGGTCGTCTCAGCCATGGGGCGATGCTTTCATGCCGGGGTGCCGCGGCAGTAGGGTCTCCAGGATGGAGGACCTGGACCGCAAGATCGTCGGGCTGCTTGCCAGTGACGGCAGGATGAGCTTCACCGACCTCGGCAAGGCGACCGGCCTGTCCACGTCGGCGGTGCACCAGCGGGTCAAGCGGCTCGAGCAACGCGGCATCATCCAGGGGTACGCCGCCACTGTCGATCACACGGCGCTCGACCTTCCGCTGACCGCGCTGATCTCGATCCGCCCGATCGACCCGTCCCAGCCGGACGACTCACCAGAGCGTCTCCGCGACGTCCCCGAGATCGAGTCCTGCTACTCCGTCGCAGGCGACTCCAGCTACATCCTCGTCGTCCGGGTCGCCTCCCCGGTCGCCCTCGAAAACCTCCTGGCCACCATCCGGGGCCGAGCCAATGTCTCCACCACAACCACCATCGTCCTCAGCACCCCCTACGAACGCCGCCCCCCGGCTCTCTGACCCACCTCCGCCGCCTGCTGGGTGAGGACCTGGTGGAGTCGCTCCGCGGTGGCTCGGGGGTGGAAGGTGTAGGCGTTGTGCGCGCCCGGGAACGGTTCGCAGGGGACTCCGAGGTGCTCGGCGAGGAGTCTGGCGCACTTGTTCGGCCAGATGTGGGTCGAGTCCTGGCCGGCTGCGGGGACCACGCGGGCGGGCGAGTTCTTGAGGTCGGTGAGATTGACGGTGTAGGTGCGAATGGCTGGGGTGTCGTGGGTCATGAGGACCGCTGCGTTCGAGAAGTGTTCGGGGCCGGGGGTGCGCTGAGGGTTGTCGGGTTCGCGGTCCTTCGGGTCGATGTCGAGGAACTGCGCGAACCAGCGGAGCGCAGGAGCGATGCCTTTCGTTGTGAAGAGTTCCTCGACTGTGAGGAAGTCCTGGATGGCGGCGGCGCGCTCCGCGGCCGGTAGCAGTTGGGTGACGGGGGCTTCATGGGCGACGACCACGCCGACCTGATCGGGGTGCCTGGTGGTGAGTTCCAGCGCGATCAGGCCGCCGAAGCTGCTGCCATAGACGTACGCCGGTTCTGTGGTGACGGTGGCGAGCAGGAGGGAGAGGTCGTCGGCGTGGGTCGCCAGCGTCAGCGCGGGGGTGTCCGTGGCGCTGCCGGACAGGCCTCGGCGGGCGTAGGTGAGGACGGTGTACCTGTCGGCCAGGTGGGTTGCGAGCGCTTCGGTCGCGCCGGCGTCCCCATGACCTCCGGAGATGAGGACGAGCAGGGGGCCTGAACCACGGACGAAGTGGTGCAGTCGGGCGCCGGGGACTTCCAGTACGGATTCCTTCATGAAACAGCCTTCCTCGTTCGGACCGGACAGGCGTCGACTATGCATCCGCCGTCGGCGACTCGGGAGAGGAGCGGTTTGCCTAGGATCAGCGGTCCGAGGATGTGTTGGGCGAACGGTGGTATCACTGTCGCTATGGGGATGCACCGCGACGACCTCGCCGATTTCCTGCGCCGGTCCCGGGAGCGGCTGTCTCCGCGCGACGTGGGGCTGGTCGAGGGACCGAGGCGTCGTACGCCGGGACTCCGCCGCGAGGAGGTCTCGCAGTTGGCGGGCATGTCGGCCGACTACCTCATGCGGCTCGAGCAGGGCAGGAGCCCACAGCCCTCGGTTCAGATGCTGGCGGCGCTGGCCCGCGCGCTGCGGCTGACAGCCGATGAGCGGGACCACCTGTACCTGCTCGCTGGGCAGCAGCCGCCGGAGGGAGCACGGGCCGGGGAGTACCTCGCGCCGAGCATGCTCTACATCCTCGACCGGCTGGACAGCGTTCCGGTCCAGGTCTTGAGCGACCTCGGCGACGTGCTGGCGCAGAACAACATGGCGCTGGCCTTGTTCGGGTGCGTGTGCGACGTGGCCCACGAGGACCGCAACATCGTGCTGCGCTGGTTCACCGAGCCCGACGTGCGAAATCACTTTGCGGCCGAGGAGCGCGAGGAGCAGGCTCGGCATTTGGTCGCGGATCTGCGCGCCGCCGCAGCCCGCCGCGGGAACGACGAAGCCTCCCGCACCCTTGTCACGCGACTCCGCGCCGCCAGCCCCGAGTTCGCGGCACTCTGGGACCGGCACGAGGTCGCCGTACGCAGATCACATCCGTACCGGCTGAACCATCCGGACCTCGGCATGATCGAGTTCGACTGCGAGGTACTCGCGACACCCGCGGCAGACCAGCGACTACGAGTCTTCACCCCGCCACCGGGCCACGCCGACACCCTGGACCTGCTGCGCACACTCGGCCCACAGCACAAGTGCAGCGCGGCTTCCGGGCAGTAGATCGTGGGAGCGCTGTCGTAGGGTGCAGGCGTGCAGCGCATTCTCTTGCTGGATCTGTTCAGCACTCTGGTATCTGGTGGGGACGATGAGCGAGGGCTGGTGCATCGGGAGATCGCCGGGGTGCTGGGGGCCGAGGCCGGTGCGTTCGCTCGCGAGTTCGATGCGACGGCGTACGAACGGTTCACCGGCGCGTACGGCGATCTGCCCAGCACGCTTCGGGTGATCGCAGCCAGGTGTGGGGTCGCGCCGACGGACAGTCAGGTGTTGGAGGCAACGAATCTTCGGCAGGCGTTGTCCCGGAAGCTGCTGACGGCGGTGCCGGACGGCACGCTGAGGACCTTGGCCGGATTCACAGCAGCCGGTTGGCGGATCGGGCTCGTCAGTAACGTGACGGCAGAGAACCAGCTGCAATGGGCCGGCTGCCCCCTTGAGCCGTACTTCGAGGCCACGGCGTTCTCGGCCGAGGTCGGTGCCGCCAAGCCGGAGCCAGAGATCTACCTGACCGCCTGCGCCGCGCTCGGCGTCGAGCCGAGCGAGTGCATCTACGTCGGCGACGGGCGAGACAACGAACTGCGCGCGGCCGCGGAGCTCGGTATGTACGTGATCCGGACGACTGAGCACTCTGACAGCGACCCGTCGTGGTCCGGGCCGACGGTCACCACGTTCGCGGAGCTTCCGGAGCTGATCGGTCAGACGAACTCGAGGCCGGCGTGAGACCCGTCAGGTCGGATCACGGGGACAGGCCGCGGGGCACGCGTCGGGCTCTCCTAGTAGATCTGTTCAGCACGTTGGTTGCTGATCGTGAGGCGGAGGATCTTGGGGTTGCCGGAGTGCTGGGGGTTGAGGGGGAGGCGTTCGGGCGGGAGCTGGATGCGACGGCGTACGAGCGGTTCACCGGGGCGTACGGCGATCTGGGGAACACGTTGCGGGTGGTAGCGGGGCGGTGTGGGGGTGCGCCTGGTGAGGAACAGGTGCGGGAGGCAACGGATTTGCGCCGGGGGTATGTCCGGCGATTGCTGAGTGCGGTGCCGGAGGGGACTGTCAGGACGTTGGAGGGATTGAAGAGCGCCGGGTGGCGGATCGGGCTGGTGAGTGATGCGACTGCGGAGGTGCCGCTCGAGTGGGCCACGTGTCCGCTCGAGCCCTACTTCGAGGTGACCGCGTTCTCGGCCGAGGTGGGTGCTGTGAAGCCGGATCCGAAGATGTATCTGACGGCCTGTCAGGCGCTGGAGGTCGAGCCCAGCGAGTGCATGTACGTCGGCGACGGTGGGTACGGCGAACTCCCAGCGGCTGCTGCGCTCGGCATGTACGCGATCCGGACCACCGAGCACGCCGACAGCGCCCCGTCCTGGACCGGCCCGACGATCACCTCCTTCACCGACCTCCCAGCGCTAATCGGCGTACCAAGCAGCTGAGGATCGGGCACCCACCTCATGACCGAGTGCAGCTAGTAGCCGCCGGCTGTGAGGAGTTGGGACTCGTGCGAGAAGATCTGCATCTTGCCTTTGCCCTTCGGCGGGATCAGGACGGCGACGTCGTGCGTGCTCTCGCTGGTGAGGGCGTTGTAGTACTTCGCCGTCGGCGGGCTGAAGGCGATCGAGGCCCCGGAGGCCCAGTTGAAGTTGTAGCCCTTGCCGACCTGGAGCACGTAGTGCTCGGTGAGCGTCATGAAGACCAGGGCCGAGCCCGCCTTGGTCTGGAAGGCGATCGGGGCTTCGGTGCTGCTGAAGGTGTAGCTGATCGCGTGATAGATCTGCGGCTGTTTGACCGCGTGCGCCTTGTCGTCGGCGATGTCCTTCAGCACTGCGCTGATGTCGGCGTTGGGGGCGAACGACGCAGCCCGCGGTGACTTGGCTCCGGCGTTCAGGTACTCCGTCAGAGCTTTCACCGCTGCCGGTGGCGTGGCGACCAGCTTCGCCGAGTCGGCAGCGGTGATCGGCCGCACACCGGCCAGGTCCGGCAGCTTGACCGTCGTCTTCGGAGCCGCCGCGAAGGTGAGCAGCCACTGGCTGCCCGCGGTCTTGCGTTCCCAGACGCCGAGGTGCCGGTAGTCCTTGGTGTCGGAGATGCCTGCCGTCGCGACGAACCGCATCGGGTAGCCGCCGTACTCGGGCGCACCGACCACCGGCTTGGTGTAGGTGAAGGGCTTGATGATGTCCTTGCCGGTCTTGTCGAGGGCACGGTCGATCGCGTACCCAGCCTGGCTCTCGCGCACCAGGTTGCCGCCCTCGACGGTCGCGATCAGCCTGTCGTCGCGGCGCTTGTTGGCCGCGTTGTTGACCTCGTTGTAGTGCTTGATGACGGCGGCCGCCGTCTCGCTGGTGATCGCCGGCCGGGTCAGAGCGTTGACGGTGTTGGTCTGGGGGATCGCCGAGCAGCCGCTCACCAGCGCCAGTACTCCGGTGACGGCCGCGACCCTGCGGACGGGTCCTACCTGACTGGGCTGCCGCGGCGCAGGCGCCTCGACCTCACCCTGCGCGGCGACGGGCGGAGCGGGTGTGGACGTACGACGGCGGCGGAACAGGACCATGAAGATGCCCAGGGCAAGCAGCACCAGACCGATCACGAACACGGCCAGGCAGCTGAGGAAGGCGTTCGGGATCTCGATGCCCAGATCGGCCTGTACGTCGGGTGCGGTCTTCCCGTCAGCGCTCATGATCACCACGGAGTACGGGCCGTCCTCGATCTTCCAGGCCAGCTTCTGAGTGCCGGGCCCTGTTGCCTTCGCGACCCACCAGTCGAGAGTGCCGGGCGCCGCGACGGGACCCGCGGTGCCCTTGACCTCCTCGGTCTTGAGCGTGGCCGGGTACTCCACCTGCACCAGCTCGGTGTGGGCGATGTTCTTGAGGTAGCTGGTGGTGTCGAAGCCGCGGGCGACACCGACGAAGACCGGCTTGCCGGCCGTCGAGCGGACGTCCACGTGCAGGACGGGACCGTGTCGGTCGAGCATCGTCGGAGCACTGACGATGGCCAGGCCCTTGCTGGTCAGATGCTGCTCACCGGCGTGGACCGTGTTGTCCGGGCCGACGAGCCAGAAGGCGGCTGCGCCTCCGGCGGCGGCAACGACCAGACCGAGCAGGGCAATCAGGACACCAAGAATTGAGCGGATGACCCGCACACGCACTCCCGAGATCGCGGCATGCCCCAGACATGCCGGACGATTGACGACCCCAGATGCTAGCGGTCAGGCAGTGCAACCCCGGCCATGGCCGGTCCGGATTGCTGGAAGATGCAGAACGCCCGCGGTGCCGCCCCCTGCATTGGTGGCACCGAAGGCGGGATCGGGAGTCAGTTGATCTGCAAGAGCTTCTGCGACTCGGCGGCGGCGCGGGAGGCGGCGGCGCTCTTCTCGGCCTCGGCGAGGGAGGTGCCGGCGTGCTGCCGCCACCAGTCCTGGCCCTCGGCCGGAAGGGTGTCGATCGGGTCGTAGTACTCGTAGGTGCGGTTGAGCGCCTCGGGATCCTGGTGCTCGATGCCGGTGCGGTAGTTCTTCTTCCAGTACGAGATGCCGCGGACCTCGTCGTACTCCGACAACTGGTGCACCCACCGCTTGCCGACGTACGGGACGTCGCAGACGATCCGTGGGGTGGCGAAGCCGGGGAGGTAGCCGAGGATGCCGTGCTGCAGGTGCTGCGCGTCGCGGACCGAGACCCGCCAGTGCTCGGAGAACGGGATCATGTCGCACATGTAGAAGTAGTACGGCGTGATGGTCGCGCCATCGAGCAGCGCGAAGCACAGGTCGAGCAGCTGCGGCACCGAGTCGTTCACGCCGCGCATCAGCACGCCCTGGTTGCGGACGTCGCGCAGGCCTGCCTCGAACATCGCCTTCGTTGCCTCGGCCACCAAAGGCGTCACCGACTGGGCGGCGTTCACGTGCGTGTGCATGGCGATCATGACGCCGCGCTGCCGCGCGATCGACGCCACCCGCTCGACGCCGGCCCGGACGTCGTCCGACAGCCAGTGCTGCGGCATGCCCATCAGGGCCTTGGTTGCCAGCCGGATATCGCGGATGTTCTCGATCTCGAGGAGGCTGGTGAGGAACGACTCCAGCCGCGGCCACGGCATGTTCGCCACGTCGCCACCGGACACGACGACGTCCCGGACACCCGGCGTACGCCGCAGGTAGTCGAGCATGTCGTCGAGACGGGTCTGCGGCTTCGCGGTGAACTTCAGCTTGTCGATGACCGGGGTCGAGTTGCCGACCAGGTCCATCCGGGTGCAGTGACCGCAGTACTGCGGGCACGTCGGCAGGATCTCCGCAAGGACCTTGGTCGGGTAGCGGTGGGTCAACCCCTCTGTGGCCCACATCTCATGCTCGTGCAGCGAGTCCCGGGTCGCGTGCGGATGCGACGGCCAGTCGGTACGGCGGTCACTGAACACCGGCAGCATGTAGCGCCGGACCGGATCGGCGTAGAAGGCCTCGGTGTAGTCGGAGGCTCCGGTCGGCACGATCGTGTTCAGCATCTGCGGCGGCAGCAGCATCGACATGGTGGCGCGCTCGGCCTGGTCCCGGGTCAGGTCCTCGTACAACCGCTCCTCGAGCAGGTCGCCCATCACGTCACGCAGTTGCTTGACGTTCTTCACACAGTGCGCCCGCTGCCACTGCACCGACCGCCACTCCTCGGCCGTCACGTCCTTCCAGCCGGGCAGCCGGGTCCAGTCCGGCTCCACCAGCTCGGCCCGACGATACGCGTACGGCTGGCCCGCGAGATCGCGCTCGCCGGGCTCCGGGACGCCCAGCTCCGGGCTGATCAGGTCGGTCACAAGTCCTCCGGGGGGCTTCAGGGGTAGTGCGGTCTCATGTGAGGATAGCGATAGAACTTCCCTTCAATACAACAGTACGCCGCAAGAATTCTCGTCAAGAGCTGGTTTCAGTAGTATTTTGCCTGATCTCTCAAGGAGGCCCCGTGTCGTCGAGCCCGGTAGGACTGCACCGCGTACTCGCGCCGTCCGGCGTGTTGCCGCAGGCGGCGGACAAGCTCGACGCACGCCCTGAGATCTGGCCCGACGAGGTGCGGATCGCAGTCGAGCGGCTGAATCTCGACGCCGCGTCGTACCGCCAGTTGGCCGAGGCGCACGGCGGCGACGGTGCGGCGATCCGCCGCGTGGTGCTCGACATCATCGGGGCCCGAGGCAAGATGCAGAACCCGGTCACCGGCTCCGGCGGAATGCTGGTCGGCGTCGTCGACGAGGCCGGCCCGGAGTCGCCGCTCGGCGTACGCAAGGGCGACCGGGTCGCCACGCTCGTCTCCCTGACGCTCACCCCGCTGCAGATCACCGACGAGCTTGCGAGCTGGGACGGCAGGAGCGAGCAGGTCCCGGCGCAGGGACACGCGATCCTGTTCGCCCGGTCGATCGTCGCGAAGCTGCCCGACGACCTGAAACCCGAGCTGGCGTTGGCCGTCATGGACGTCTGCGGAGCGCCCGCCCTGACCGCCCGCGTGGTCCGCGAGTATGTCGACAAAGGCACAAAGCCTGTCGTGTCAGTAATTGGCGGCGCAGGCAAAAGTGGCTCGCTCTCGCTGGCCGCCGCCCGGCAGGCCGGCGCGGCGCGCACTATCGGGATCGTGCCCGTCGAGTCCGAGAGGGACCGGCTGACCGCCGCGGGCCTGGCCGACGCCGTCACGCTGGCCGACGCGCGGGATCCGGTGGCCCTGGCCACAGCCGTCGAGGAGGCCGGGGGACCGGCGGACATCACCGTCGTCTGCGTCGACGTACCTGGCTGTGAGCACGGCGCCGTGTTGTCGACGGCGGCTGGCGGCACGGTGATCTTCTTCTCCATGGCGACGTCGTTCTCCGCTGCCGCGCTGGGTGCGGAGGGCCTGGCCGCGGACGTGACGATGCTCGTCGGCAACGGCTACGTGCCCGGGCATGCCGACTACGCGCTGGAGCTGTTACGGACCGAACCGGGTGTCCGGGGTCTGTTCGAGAGCAGGCTGGCGGAGGATTAGTTCGTGCGCACACTTCTGACGAACGGTTCCGTCTACTCACCCGCCGACCCGCATGCCACCGCGATCGCCTTCGACGACGGCGTGGTGACCTGGCTCGGTGACGACACCGGCGCGGGCTCGTACGCCGACGGCGCCGACGAGGTGGTCGACCTCGACGGCAAGCTGGTCACGCCGTCCTTCGTCGACGCTCACGTCCACACCGCGCAGACCGGCGCGCTGCTGACCGGGCTGGACCTCGCCGGCACCACCTCGCTCACCGAAGCCCTTGACCGCCTCGCCGCCTTCGCCGCGGATCTTCCGCCGGACGCAGTGATCGACGGGGCCGGCTGGGACGAGACGAAGTGGCCCGAGGGTCGCCCGCCGACGGCCAAGGAGCTGGACCGGGCCGCCGCGGGCCGCCGGGTGTACCTGTCCCGCATCGACGGTCACTCCGGCGTGATCTCGTCGGCATTGGTGCCCGCGGCAACAGGCGACGGGTACGACGCCACCGGCCGGGTCGAGCGCGACGCGCATCACGCGGTCCGCGACGCACTCAGTGAACTGATCGGGCCGGACCAGCGGCGCAAGGACATCGAGGCCGCACTGAAGGCGATGGCGTCGAAGGGGATCGGGGCGTTCCACGAGATGGCCGCCCCGCACATCGGCCCGCTGTGGGAGCTTCCGCTCGTACGCGAGGTCGCAGAGCAGCTCGGACTGTCGGCGACCCTGTACTGGGGTGAGCCCGGCGTCTTCGAGCACATCGCGACGTACGACCTGGCGGGTCTTGCGGGGGACCTGAACGCGGACGGCGCCCTCGGCTCGCGGACAGCAGCGTTGCGGGAGGCGTACGCCGACCGCGCGGACCACCGCGGTCACGCGTACCTGACGCCGGAGCAGATCGCGGAGCACGTGATCGCGTGCACCGAGCGGAACGTGCAGGCAGGCTTCCACTGCATCGGCGACCAGGCGCTCGACAACATCGTCCGGGGCTTCCAGTTGGCCGCCGAGAAGGTCGGCGTACAGGCGCTGGTCGCCGCGCGGCATCGGCTCGAGCATGTCGAGATGGTCGACGACGCCGCGATCGCGACCCTCGCGCAGTGCGGAGTGGTCGCCAGCGTCCAGCCGATGTTCGACGCGTTGTGGGGCGGCCCGGACGGAATGTACGCCGAGCGGGTGGGCGAGCGGTGGCGGGGGATGAACCCGTTCGGTTCGCTGGCGCGGGCGGGCGTCGTACTGGCGTTCGGTTCGGACTCGCCGGTGACCGAGCTCGGTGGCTGGGACGCCGTGCGGGCGGCCGCGTTCCACCACGAGAAGGCCGAGCGGATGACCGTGCGGTCCGCGTTCCAGGCCCACACTCGCGGTGGCTGGCGGGCGGCCGGGATCGACGACGCCGGTGTCCTCGCGCCCGGTACGGCGGCGACGTACGCGATCTGGCAGAGCGACGCGGATCTGGTCGTGCAGACGCCGGACGAGCGCGTCGCTGCCTGGTCCACGGATCCGCGGGCCGGTGTGCCCGTGCTGCCGGACCTCAGTGAGGGAACGCCTACGTGCTTGCGGACCGCCGTCGGTGGCCGCGTGGTTTATGAAGCTGAAGGATGGTCCCAGTAATGGTCGGTGTGACGCGTGCGGAGAAGAAGCTCGACCTTGATCCGGTCACCGTCCGGAAGGCGCGCAACCTGGCCCGCAAGGCCGGCCGCCCGATCGTCAACCTGGCACGGCAGCACACGACGGTCTCGGTCGAGCGAGCTGTACTGCGCTTGGCCGGGCTGACCGGTGCGGACACCGAAGGCATCCCGTGGGTCAACAGGCTTGCGGACACGGTGCGTGCGGACGTCGGCCTGCAGCACGGACTCGCGCTGCCCGTGTGGGATGCACTGGTGCGGGGCGAGGCAGAGGACCTGGCCGTCCTCGCGCAGAAGGCCGCCTCCGGCTCGGTGACGTTCCGGTTGCCCGAGGGACGGGACGCCGTACGGGCACGGGCCGCGGCGCGGAAGGCCGCCGCGGCCGGAATGAAACGGATCGACGGACGGCGGCGGGAGCGGGACCGGCTGATCAAGCGGCACGGTGACCCCGAGCAGCGGCCGTGGATCTACCTCATCGTTGCCACCGGCGACATCTACGAGGACATCCCGCAGGCGCAGGCGGCGGCTCGCGCCGGCGCTGACATCATCGCGGTGATCCGGTCGACCGGGCAGTCGCTGCTCGACTACGTGCCCGAAGGGGCAACGCGCGAGGGCTTCGCGGGCACCTACGCGACGCAGGAGAACTTCCGGCTGATGCGAGCCGCCCTCGACGAGTCGTCGAAGGAGCTCGGCCGCTACATCCGGCTGACGAACTACGCGTCCGGATTGTGCATGCCGGAGATCGCAACCCTGGCCGGACTGCAGCGGCTCGACATGATGCTGAACGACTCCATGTACGGGATCCTGTTCCGCGACATCAACCCGATCCGGACCTTCGTCGACCAGCGCTTCAGCCGGCAGATCCACGCCCGGGCCGGGATCATCATCAACACCGGCGAGGACAACTACCTGACCACCGCCGACGCGGTCGAGGCCGCGCACACGGTGACGGTCTCGCAATTGCTGAACGAGTACTTCGCCAAAGAGGCCGGCCTGCAGGACTGGCAGCTCGGCCTCGGGCACGCGTTCGAGATCAACCCGGATCTGCCGGACTCGTTCCGGCTCGAGCTGGCGCACGCGATGCTGGCCCGGCAATTGTTCCCGGACGCGCCGCTGAAGTGGATGCCGCCGACGCGGCACATGACCGGTGACGTGTTCCGTGGGTACCTGCTGGACGGATTCTTCAACCTGGTCGGCGCGATGACAGGCCAGGGCATCCTGCTGGTCGGGATGATGACCGAGGCCGTGGTGACTCCGTGGATCTCGGACCGGGACCTGGCGCTGCAGAACGTCCGCTACGTGTTGGGGGCCGCAGGCAACCTTCACGAGGACTTCCGTCCCGCTCCGGACGGCTTCATCGCTCAGCGCGCCCGGCAGGTGCTGGGGGAGTCGGTCGAACTGCTGGAGGAGATCGTCGACGACGGCCTGCTGAACGCGATCGGCGACGGCACCTTCGGCCTGATGAAGCGCCCCCAGGACGCCGGCCGCGGCCTCGAAGGCGTCGCTCGCAGATCGCCGGAGTACTACAACCCGGCGACCGAGCTGTTGGAGGAGGACCAGTGAGCATCATCCGGCCGTACGGCGACACCACCGGGGACGGCATGGTGCAGCTGTCGTTCACCCTGCCGGTCCCGCACGACAAGCGGGCCGAGGGAGCCGCCGTACAACTCGCGAACAAGATGGGGATGGATCCGGCGCTCGTCGTGCATGCCAAGGCGATGGGGCCGGACTTCACCTTCTTCGTGGTGTACGGACCGGTGAACCACCTCGTCGACACGTCCAAGGTCGAGGTGATCGAGCGCGACTACCCGCTGCTGTCGCCGAAGGAGGTGAACCTTGCGATCCGGAAGAACCTGCGTCGCCGGCTCACCGTGGTCGGCGCCTGCATCGGCACCGACGCGCACACCGTCGGGATCGACGCGATCATGAACATCAAGGGTTTCGCAGGGGAGAAGGGGCTGGAGTACTACCGCGAGCTGAAGGTGGTCAACCTCGGCGCTCAGGTCGCCGTGCCGGAGTTGGTCCGGCGGGCCAGGGCAGAGAAGGCGGACGCGATCCTGGTCTCGCAGGTGGTCACCCAGCGCGAGGCGCATGTGCTGAACACCAAGGAGATGTCGGCCGCGTTCCGGGAGGCGTACGCCGAGGACGCGCGACCGGTGCTGGTTGCCGGCGGCCCCCGTTTCACCGAGCAGATGGCGGGCGACCTCGGCGTGGACCGGGTCTTCGGTCGCGGCACCACACCGGGCGAGGTGGCCAGCTACCTGGTCGATGCACTGGTGACGAAGCGAGTCCCTGCGAAGAGGAGTGCATAGGTGTCAAAGGCAACTATCGGCCTGAGTGCGACGCATCGGCGCTATGTGCCCTACAGTCATGCACACTACGCCGGCAACCTCGTCGACGGTGCGTATGTGCTCGGACTGTTCGGCGACGTCGCGACCGAGGTGTGCATCCAGGCCGACGGCGACGAGGGCCTGTTCGCGTCGTACTCCGATGTGCAGTTCCTGCAGCCGTTGCGGGCCGGTGACGTTGTGGAGGTGACGGCCACGATCAGCCGGGTCGGGAACCGCAGCCGTGAGATCGAGTTCAGTGCGTCGGTGGTCTGCCGCGGCCGGCCGGACGTGTCGGAGTCGGCGGCCGAGGTGCTTCCGGAACCGCTTGTGATCACGCGCGCAAAGGGAACCGTCGTCGTACCGGTTGAGTGACGATTAGTTGCCCAGGGTAACGATCACGTGGAGTGCCGAGACGGCTCTGTAACGTGACCTGACTGAGGTTTCCTCGTTTTTCCAATAAGTGCGGGGCGAATGTGTTACAACGGCCTCAAGGAGCCGCTGGAGAGGTTGACACCGTCGCCGTCAGCGAGCATCGTTTTGGGAGTCGTCATATCCCGTTTTATCAACGGTCACACGAAGTTCGGCCACCGGATGATCCCGCGACGCTGACCAGGCCAGTGCCAGGCTTGAGTCGACGGGGGCAGAGATCGCCGGTGGTTAGCCCCCCGCGGGGCAGAGGTGGAAGAGGCTCGGCGGCCAGTAGACAACAGCCGGACGGTTCGCATCCAGCGGTCCGACGGTTGGTCCGAAGGAGCGCCGAGCCTCTTTCCTTGTGCCTGGGGCCGGACTGTACCGACAGTGATCGACGACCCTCCGACTTCTGAGGTCTTTTCACTTCTCGCACTCTGCTGATCTCCCTTCACTTTCCGCGATCGCTGCTTGGTGGCTACTGACCGGATACATTGGCGTGTCCGGAACGTTGTACGGTCGTGCGACCGGCGTCCGCCGGGCCGTGAGGACAAGGGGATACCGCGTGGACCGTTTGAAGGCTCTGGGACGCGTCCTGCCGAGGGTTGCGGTGGCCGTCGGCGCCGGCGCCCTGCTCGGCCTGGCCTTCGAACCGCACGACCATCCTTGGCTGACGATCGTCGCCGTACCGCTCTTCCTGGCCGCGCTGAACGGCGCCTCGGCCAAGGCCGGCTTCCTGATCGGCGCCGGCTTCGGCATCACGTACTACGCGGTCCTGGTCCCCTGGCTCACGGTCATCGGTGGGGACGCCGCGATCGCGCTGGCCATCCTCGAAGGACTGTTCTATGCGGTCTTCGGGTTGTTCGCGACGCAGGTTCTGAAGCTCAAGCTGTGGATGCTGTGGATCCCGTGCCTGTGGGTCGCGACCGAGTTCGCGGCCGCTTCCGTTCCGTTCGGCGGCTTCCCGTGGGGACGGCTCGCGTGGGCGCTCTCGGACTCCCCGGTCGGCCGGCTGGCATCATTCGTCGGCATCCCGGGCCTGAGCTTCGTCGTCGCGCTGCTCGGAGTCCTCGTGTACGCCGTACTGCGGGTGAAGAGCAGCGTGCGGCTCCGGATCGTCGCGCTGGTCGCGGGTGTGGCGATCGTCGGTGGCAGTTCGCTGATCACCCTGTCGACCGAGGGCAACGGCAAGACCGTGACGGCGGCGATGGTGCAGGGCAACGTGCCCGGCAAGGGACTGGAGTTCCTCGGCCGCGCCCGGACCGTCACGCGCAACCACCTGGCCGCGACGCTCGACCTGCAGAAGCGGGTCGAGGAAGGCACCGAGGCGAAGCCGGACGTGGTGATCTGGCCGGAGAACTCGACCGACATCGACCCGTTCCAGGACTCCGAGACCAGGGCCGACATCGAGGAGGCGGTCAAGGCCGTCGGCGTACCGATCCTCGTCGGCGCAGTCCTCGACGGCCCGGGTCCGAACGAGCGGCAGACCACCGGCGTCGTCTGGGACCCGGTCAGCGGACCCGGCCAGATCTACGCCAAACGGCACCCGGTGCCCTTCGGTGAGTACATCCCCTTCCGCGACCAGTTGCTGCCGTACATCAAGCGCCTCGAGATGATCGGCCGGCAGACCGCACCCGGCAAGGTCCCCGGCGTGATGCCGATCCGCGGCGTCACGTACGGCGATGTGATCTGCTTCGAGCTCGCCTACGACAACGTGATCTCGGACGTGGTCAAGGGCGGTGCCCAGGTCCTGGTGGTGCAGACGAACAACGCGACGTACGGCGACACCGGGCAGCCCGAGCAGCAGTTCGCCATCACCCGGATGCGGGCGATCGAGACCGGCCGGACCGTGCTGATCGCGTCGACCAGCGGGATCTCCGGCGTGATCCAGCCGAACGGCAAGGTCGAGCACAAGTCCGGGCAGTTCGTCCGCGACGTATACGTAGCGAATGTGCCGATCCGGGACACGGAGACGCTGGCGATCAAGCTCGGCGCCTGGCCGCAGTGGATCCTGACCGGCCTGGGCATCGTCGGCATCGTGCTGGCCCTGGTGGCCCGCCGCCGCCGGCGCGACGACGGGCCGGACGCCCCGCCCTCGCCGACGCGGAGCCGCGAGAAGGTTCCGGCCTGAGCCTGAACTTCCCCGGTGCGCAACACTGGAGGGAATCGCCGGAAGGGGTAGGACATGCCGTGGCTCGTAGCGCTGGCGCTGCTGGTGGTGCCGATCGTGGAGATCTTCGTGATCATCCAGATCGGCCAGGTGATCGGCGGCTGGCCGACGGTCGGACTTTTGCTCGTCGAGAGCGCTCTCGGCGCGTGGATCATCAAGCGCGAAGGCCGGCGGGCGTGGAACGCACTGCAGTCCGCACTGCAGACCGGCAAGATGCCCGGGCGTGAGCTGTCCGACGCGGCCCTCGTCCTGGTCGGCGGCACGCTGTTGCTGACGCCGGGCTTCGTGACCGACATCTTCGGGTTCTTCTTCGTCCTGCCCTTCACCCGCCCGCTGGCCCGGCGTGGCATGCACGCGTTCCTCGGGCGCCGCGTCGCCACCCAGTTCGGCGCTGCGAACCTGGGCGGCTTCATCCCCGGCGCCGGCCCGGCCCAGCCGCCGAGACAATCCCAGGGCGACGTCATCCAGGGCGAGGTCATCGACCCCGACAAGCACCACCCCCCGACCCAGTAACCTCACCTGCCGCCGAGCGAGTAGCAGCACCACCCCCGAGCCGACAATCTCGCCAGCCGCCGTTCGACCGACGCCGGACGCCCAGGCCATCACAACCGAGCCTGCCGGGGGCGGTCCCGCGGGCAGGGGCCCGCGCGCTGCGATTGTGATGGCCTGCACGTCCGCATCACCTTCCCGCGGGGCGGACCCCCCGCACTCACCAACCCTCGCAACGCAGCCCCACCGGCCGCGAGTCGAGCGTGATCCAGCTCGACCCCACACAGTTGGTGAGTGGCCCACGTCCGCACTCCCGCATCGGCGGCGGGGTCAGGCGAACGGGCCCTTGACCGCGAAGGCGTACTCGGCGAACCGTTCGGCCATGACGCGATGGGTCTCGCCGTCGGGATGCAGATCGTCCGGCAGCGGTCGTACGGCGTTGTCCGCCTCGCCGTACAGGACGCGGCCGTCGAGGTAGTGGAGGTCCGGGTCGTCGGCAGCGCGTTGCTCGACGATCCGGGAGAGCTCGGCACGGATCACGGACAACGTCAGCTTGCCGGCCGCGACGTCCTCCGGATCCCCGGTCGCCGCGAATCGGAGTTTGCCCTCACCGAGCGCGGACAGGTCCCAGCCCGTCGGTCCCGGGGTGTCCTCGTGAATCGGGCACAGGATGGGGGAGACGACCAGCAGCGGAGTCGTCGGGTGGCCTTCGCGGATGATGTCCAGGAAACCGTGGACAGCCAGGGTGAACGAACGCAGCCGCAGAGAGTCCGTGTTCACGATGTTGATGCCCAGCTTGACGCTGATGAGGTCAGCGGGGGTGTCCCGCATGGTGCGCGCGGTGAACGGCTGCAGGAATGAGCTGCCCGCGAACCCCAGGTTGATCAGCTCCACGTCACCCTGAGCGGCGGCCAACGCCGGCCAGGTGCCCGTCGGGCTGGAGGCGTCGGAGCCGTGGCTGATCGAGCTGCCATGGTGCAGCCACACTCGCCGGTCGCCGGGCGGGACCGGCTCGACCGGCGCATCGGTGCGCAGGGCAACGAGTTCGGTGGTCTCGTTGTGCGGCAGCCAGAGCTCGACGGCCTTAGGGCCGTCGATCAGGCCGTCGAAGCGCACCATGCCCGACTCACCGCGCCGGGCCTCGGCCGCCCCGGTCATCAGATCGATCGTGATGACGTCACCGGCGTCCACACTGGCCTGCCCGGTCGGCTTGCCGTCGACAACCAAGTCGTAGATGCCATCAGGTCGTGCGGGAGCGCCGACGTAGTCCCGCTTGGTAGGCAACGTCTCCAGCTCGACGACGGTCGCCTCGGTCCGGAATACCAGACGCACTCCGGTCGGCTGCGATTCCGCCATCTCCAGCTGCCCATCGACGTACTGCGTGCGCGCCCAGGCGGGCAGCCGATGCGGCAGTACGCCGCGATCGGTCTGCTCCAGCTCGAGCGCGCCACGTAGGAGTTCGAGAGTGATAGGGGTGCTGATCAAGTTGCCGGCCACAACCTCATTATCTGTCAGCGGGACGGCGTGGCGCCGGGATTGCGGAAGCCGCCGGGGAGAGCGCCTTGACGAACGGTCGTGGCGGTCAGGGAGCCGTCGGCGTTCTGGCCGCTGACGACGACCTGCTCGCCGGCCTTCAGATCGGTCGCCGCCCCCTTGTTGGTGATCTCGTACGTCGTGTCGCCGGTCAACTTGACCGTGACGTCGCCGTTCTGCGTCTTCACCACCAGCTGCGAGCCGCTCGCCGAGACAACCGTGCCGATCGCCGCGCTGCCCTGCCCACCACCGGGCCGCTGACCCTGACCCTGTCCCTGTCCCTGACCCTGGCCTTGACCGTTCTGACCGCGGAAGCCGCCGTACCCGCCGCCGAATCCACGACCCGCCTGCGGCGACTGCGTCGTACTGTCCGAGGCGAAGGCCGCGTGCAGGCCCGCGCCGCCGGCCAGGCCGACGGCCAGCACGACAACGCCCGCGAGAATCGCGGTCGCGATCGGCAGGTTGAGGGTCTTCTTCGGCTTGAGCGCCGTGTCGACCTCCTCGTCGGACCCGATCTGGGCGAACTCATCGGGGGTCTGGTTGCTCATCAGAGAGCCTCTCTCACTCGTGACGTAGTGCATCGATGGGACGGAGTCCGGCGGCGCGGTGCGCGGGCATGCTGCCGAAGAACAGGCCGACGGCCGCGGACACGCCGAGGGCGAGCCCGATCGACGACGGCACCAGCACCGGTTCCACCCCGGCCAGCTGGAAGCGGGTGATGATCAGCGCGACGGCGACACCGACCGCGCCGCCGATCAGACTGAGCAGCGTCGCCTCGATCAGGAACTGCCCGAGGATCGTCCGCCGCCGCGCGCCGAGTGCCTTGCGAATCCCGATCTCGCGGGTCCGCTCGGTGACGGTGACCAGCATGATGTTGGTGACCCCGATCCCGCCGACGACCAGACTGATCGCGGCGACGGTCGCCAGCAGCGCGGTGAAGGTCGCGGCGGTGTCCTGGCTGGTCTGCAGGATCTGCGCGGAGTTGGTGATCCGGAACGGCGAGGTCTGGTCGGTCGGCACCTGGTGCCGCGCGGCCAGCAACTGGGTGACCTCGGCCTGCGCGGTGTCGACCCGGTCCTTGTCCGCTGCCTGTACGACGATCTGGTTGAGCGGACCGTACCCGGCCTGGGTGGCCCGTAGTGTGCTGATCGGCACGATCGCCGTCGCGTTCGGATCCGAGAATCCGGTGCTGTCCTTGCTCGCCAGCACGCCGCGGACGACGAAGTCGACGGCGCCGAGCTTGATGGTCTGGCCGACCGCGGTTGCGGGCCTGGTGAACAACTCGGTCGCGGCCGTCTGCCCGAGCAGGATGACCCGCTGCGACGTGTCGACATCCTGCTGGGTGAAGGACTGTCCGATTTCGACCGGCGTGTTGGTGGCCGGCATGTACTCCGGCGTCGTACCGATCACCTGGTTCACGGTGTAGCTGGTATCGCCGCTGGTCGCAGTACCCGAGCTCGTCATGACTGGCGCCACCGCGGAGACATCGGGCGCGAGGCGGTCGTCGGCCAGCGCGGCGGCGTCGGCGAGGGTCAGGCTGTACTGCTGGGCCGACGGTCCGGCCTGACCGCGGGCGAAGCCTCCACCACCGCCGGTCGTGGACACCGTGAGCAGGTTGGTGCCCATCGCCTCCAGCCGGGCCTGCACCGCCCTGCCCGAGCCGTTGCCGACAGCAACCAGGACGATGACCGCGCCGACCCCGATGGAGACGCCGAGGACGGTCAGCAGGGAGCGCAGCTTGTTCGCGCTGAGGCCGCGCAGGGCGGCACCCATGAGGTCGCGAGGCGTCATCGGCGGGTCACCTCGTCCGCGACGATCCGGCCGTCGGCGACCTGGATCAGCCGCCGGGCCCGGGCCGCCACGTCGTGCTCGTGGGTGATCACGACGACCGTGCGGCCGTCGGCGTTCAGCTGGTCGAACATGCCGAGCACCTCGTCGGTCGAGTGTGCGTCCAGATTTCCCGTCGGCTCGTCGGCGAGCAGGATCCGCGGGCCGGTGGCGAGGGCACGGGCGATGGCTACCCGTTGCTGCTGGCCGCCGGAGAGCTCGTTCGGCCGGTGATCGGCGCGGTCCGACAGACCGACCAGGTCCAGCGCGCGGGCGGCTCGCTTGCGCCGCTCGGCACGCCGCAGATGCGCGTAGGTCAGCGGGAGTTCGACGTTGGCCAGGGCGGTGGTCCGGGGGATCAGGTTGAACGACTGGAAGATGAAGCCGATCTTGCGGCCGCGGACGAGCGCCTGCTGGTCCTCCGTCAGCCGGGCGACGTTGCTGCCGTCCAGCCAGTACTCACCGCGGCTCGGCACGTCGAGGCATCCGAGGATGTTCATCAGCGTCGACTTGCCGGATCCGGACGAGCCCATCACGGCGACGTACTCACCGGCCCCGACGCGCAGGGAGACGCCGCGTAGTGCGTGGACGGCGGTCTCGCCGCTGCCGTACGTCTTGGTGACGTCCCGGATCTCGATCAGGGCGTCAGCGGCCACGGTTGCCCCCGGCACCCGCACCGGTCCGCGGGAACTGTCCGGTCCCGAGCTGTCCCTGGCCTCCGCCGGGGAACTGCCCGGTCCGGCCGTTCTGGTTCGCCGTGCCACCGATCGCGCCCTGGAGCAGCTCGACCCGGTCGCCCTCGTTCAGTCCGGACGTGATCTGGGTGAAGCTGTCACCCCGCACACCGACCTTCACCTCCCGCGTCCCGCCGCCATCGGCCATCGTCACCGTGTACGTCGTGCCGCTGGTCGCGACCGCCGTACTCGGCACATAGAGCGCGTCGGCTGCCTTCGCGGTCTGGACCGTGACGTTGGCGGTCTGGCCGATCCGGGCGTTCGCGGGGATCTTGGCCAGCGAGAAGGTCGCGGAGTACGCGACGACACCGTTGGTGGTGGTCGGGGTCGGCGACACCGAGGCGAGCGTCGCGGTGAGCGTCGTACCGGGCTCCGCGTTCAGGGTGACGGTCGCCGACTGGCCCGCCTTGATCTTGATCGCGTCCGCCTCGGGGAACGACGCGGCCACCTGGAGGGACTTGAGGTCGGAGATGTCGACGAAGCCGGAGGATGAGGTTGTCGTCGTACTCGAGGCACCGGACCCTGAACCTTGACCTGAGGTCGAGCCCCCGCCGCCTGAACCACTGCTCGAACTCGACCCGCCCGTCACCGAGCCGACGCTGCCGTTGATCGCGGTGATCGTGCCGGCGATGGGTGCCTTCAGGGTGGTCGCGTCGACCGCGGCCTGCGCGCCCTCCACGTCCTGGTCGGCCTGCTCCTTGTCGGCCTTCGCGCGGGCCAGGCTCGCCTCCGCGTTGCTGACCGCCACCTTGGGGCTCTGACCTTGGTTCTGGTTCTGGCTCTGTGCCTGCTGCCCGTTCGTCGGTGTCGGGCTGGGGGAGGCCGACGCCTCCGCTGCGGCCTCGGCAGCGTCCTGTGCGTCGTCGAGCGACTCACCGGCCGCGGTGACCGAGTTGGCCGCGGCGATCTGGTTCTGGTCGGCGATCCGAAGTTGCCGCTCGGCGGCGGACGGGTCCACCTTGGCGATCGCGGCGCCCTTGGCGACCACCTGGCCGACCTTGACCAGGATCTGGGTGACCGTGCCGGACGTCTCGAACTGCGGTGACGCCGTCTGCGAGCTCTGCAGGGTGCCGCTGGAGCTGACGCTCGCGGTCACCTCGCCGCGGGCGACAGCGAAGGTCGGGCGGGTTGCGCCGGCGGCCGGCGTGTCCTTGCGGAAGAACAAGAGGTAAGCCGTGATCGCGATCGCCAGGACGATGGCCACCAGGGAGACGTTGAGCAGGCTGAGGCCACGGAGCTTGTGGCGGGGTAGCACCATGGGTGCAGACGCTAAGGACGTTTGCTGAGGAACTGATCCCTGATTCCTGGCAACTGGCTGTGAAGTTCGCGCGTCGTACGACGGACGGTTCGCGACACACCGTGATGTGTGAACGCTCGATGACAGGGCGTCACGACGGTGCTGTCAGGTGCATACATATGGCTCGGGCATGCCAAAATGGGAATGATCCGGGCCGGCCGACCGTTGGCACGGATGACGATCTCGGAGGTTTGACATGTCTAATCGCGTACTGCGTGGTTCGGGGCTGGGTGGGGTCAGCTTCGAGGATGACCGTGGTGTTGAGTTCGCTCCGCGCCAGATGATTACGTACGACTGCCCCCGCGGCCACGTGGTCGAGGTCACCATGGCGCACGACGCCGAGGTGCCCGCGATCTGGGAGTGCCCGCACTGCGGCAGCGAGGCTGCCCGCTCGACCGGTGAGAAGCCGGAGCCGAAGCAGGAGAAGCCGGCCCGTACGCACTGGGACATGCTGCGTGAGCGTCGCAGCATCTCCGAGCTGGAGGAGCTCCTCGCCGAGCGGGTCGAGCTGCTCCGCAAGGGCGAGATCGGCCCCGCGCACCTGCACCGGACCAAGCGCACCGCCTGAGCACAACCTGACGGGCCCTTACCGCAATGACGCGGTCAGGGCCCGTTTCTCATGTCAGCTGCGGATCGCGGTCAGTGCCAGCGCGGTGAAGTCCATCTGGAAGCTGCCGCCGGCCGCATCGATCGCCGCGCCGATCCCGGTCAGCAGCTCGTCGAACTTGCTGGGGTCGAACTGACTGGCATCGCCGCCGGTGCGCATCTGCTCGATCCACTCGTCCCGGCTGTACGGGCGGCTCCACGGGAACTACCACCGCTCCGGCTCGCCGAACGCTCCCGACTCGCGCATCCCATCCGCGGCCTTGCCGAGGAAAGCAAGGTACGCGTCCAGCGGCGACGCCGACACGCGGTGGTACGCCGGCCGGTCCGGGAGGACCTCGCGATAGACGGCGGCGAACGCCTTGGCCAGCTCGGACGGGGGCTGGAAGACGTTCCAGAACACGGTCAGCCGGCCGCCAGGCTCGAGCACCTCGGCGGCCTTGACCGCACCGGCGACCGGGTCGATCCAGTGCCAGGTCATGCCGGCGACCACGGCGTCGAACGTCCGGCCGTCCGGATCCCAGGACTCGAACGGCGACACCTCGACCTCGACCCCGGTTCGGCGGGCGAACTCCGCCATCCGCTCGTCCACATCCACCCCGAGTACGTCGCACCCGGCCGCCTGCAGTTGCCGGCTGACGATGCCGGTCCCGCATCCGACGTCCAGGATGTGGTTGCCCGGGCCGGCCTCGACCACGGTCCGGATCAACGCGTCGGGATACCGCGGGCGGACCCGGTCGTAGCGTTCGGCGTCGACGCCGAACGACTCCGGCCACAGCCGCGGCGGATGAGGGTGCGGAGCTAGAGTGGGCATTTGGCCACCAATAAGGGCACCAGCCCACACGCCTCAAAGGAAGGG
>NZ_JBFAKS010000072.1:0-26958 GCF_040655855.1 Kribbella sp. NPDC050281
CCTGCTCGCCGCTGGTACCGGTGGTGCCGGGCTGGAAGACGCCGCCCTTGACGATCTTCTTCTGCAGTTCGATCGCCTGCACGACCTTCGGGTCCGGGCCTTCTTCCGTAGCGGGGGCAGGATTTGAACCTGCGACCTCTGGGTTATGAGCCCAGCGAGCTACCGAGCTGCTCCACCCCGCGTCGTTGTGTCTTTAGTTTAGGGGATCTGGGCTGAGCAACCAAATCGGCTCCCGGGGTGGCTCCTGGCGGCCGAAAATCCGTGTCAGGGGCGGGTGGTGCGGCGTACCGTCCGGGTATGTCCCGACACCTCATCCGCCCGTTCCGGGAGGCGGACCTGCCTGCGTCCGCCGGACTGCTCGCGGAGCGGCACCAGGAGCATCGCAAGCGTCACCCTCTGCTGCCTGCGGACTACGAGAGCGAGCGGCTCGCGCTGGTCGAGGTGACTGCGCTGTGGGAGAGCGAGAGCGCGTCCGGCGCCGTCATCCTCGAGGACGGCGAGCTGATCGGCTACCTGCTGGGCGCACCCAAGCAGTCCACCATGTGGGGCCCGAACATCTGGGTCGAGGCAGCCGGCCACGCCGTACGTGAGCCCGAACACATCCGCGACCTGTACGCCGCCGCGGCCACCAAGTGGGTGGACGACGGCCGCATCGCCCAGTACGCGCTGGTGCCGGACGATCCGGAGCTGCTGGATGCGTGGTTCCGGCTGGCGTTCGGCTCTCAGCACGCGCATGCGATCCGTCCGGCGCCGACGACTCCGCCACCGGAGCACCCGAGCCTCACCGTACGACGTGCTGTTCGCGACGACATCGCCGTACTCGCGCAACTCGACCTGGTGCTGCCGCAGCACCAGGCACTCTCGCCGGTGTTCTCCGCCGGGGAGATGCCCACGATGCAGGAGGCGCTGGACGATTGGGAGGAGTCGATCGACGATCCGGACTACGCGACCTTCGTGGCCGAGTACGACGGGCGCGTGATCGGCTCGTCGATCGGATGTTCCCTGGACAAGTCGAGCTCGCACAGCGGGTTGGCCCGGCCGGACAACGCCGGCTTCCTCGGGTTCGCCGCCGTACTGCCCGAGGCCCGCGGTCACGGCGCCGGCCGGGCGCTCGGTGAGGCCGTCCTGCAGTGGTCGGCCGACACCGGGTACACGTCGGTGGTCACCGACTGGCGGGTCACGAACCTGCTGTCGTCACGGGCCTGGCCGAAGCTCGGGTTCGAGCAGACGTTCCATCGGCTGCACCGGCTGATCGGGTACTGACCTCGCGTTGTCCACAGGTTCGAAATCGCGCGTCGGGGAGGGCCGCGATCGCTGCATCTTCTTGGGCAGGAACGCCTTGCAGCAAGCGAGGCGTCGAGGTCCAGGAGGTAGTCATGTCGTGTTCGTCCCGTCGTTCCCGATTCGTGCCGTCGACCCGTCGTATCGTGATCGGGAGCGCCGTCGTCCTCGCCTCATTCGGCGCCTGGACCACCACGGCCACGGCGAGCAACGTCGAGCCGCGCCCCGGGTACTGCGTGACTCCCCCATCGACCGAGCAGAGGGCGGACATCTTGGACGGCTTCGTGATCGAGAACCTCCCCGACGGTCTTGGGACGCCGAGCGATTTCGAGTACGAGTGGGAGGACGTGAGGTTTCACAGCCGGGTCTGGGAGACCGGCCCGGATCCCGAGGGTGCGTACCGGGTCGATCTGACCGCGAAGACGCTGCGCGGTGAGAAGCTTACGGACCTCGAGGCCCTGAAGACCTTCCTGATCGAGTACGAGGAGAAGGATCCGGACAGCTGGGAGCTCCGCGCGGTCAAGGTCGGCGAGTACGACGGTCTGACCGCTGGGGACGAGGTGTTCTACTTCGTCTCGCCAGGTGTCGCGGCCGAGGTGTCGATCGACCACGAGCGGTTCACCGACGACGACCTTTTCAACACCGCCACCGGCTTCCACCCGGAGACCACGACCTGAGTCAGTAGCCTCGGGCAACGAAACGGGGCGGCGACCCCGACGGTTGTCGGTGTCGCCGCCCCGGTCACAGCCCGTGGATCAGCCTGTCGGTGACGTCGGTGGACTCGATGGAGCCGGCGTCGACGGTGTCGACGGGGTCCCGCTCGGCGCGGGTGTGGGCGGTGTGACTACCGCACCGGCCGCCACGGCCTTGTCGATCGCCTGCTTCATCTTGGTGACCTGAGCCTGGTAGCCGGCCAGGTCGCCCTTCGTCAGGGCAGCCTGCGCAGCCGTGTACGCGGCCTGCGCCTCGGCGAGCGCTTGCTTGACCGTCTGGTTCTGCGTCGACGCTGGTGGCGGCTTCGAGCCTGGCGGCTCTTCACCGGTATCGACGCTGGTGTTGAAGACCTTGGTCAGCGCCTCTTGCAACGTCCCGCCATAGGCGACCCGATCACCGAAGGAGACCAGCACGTACCGGAGCACCGGATAACTACCGGCTCCACTCGTCCGGACCGAGTAGACCGGCTGGACGTAGAGCAGACCACCGCCGAGTGGAAGCGTCAGCAGGTTGCCGAACTGCGCTCTCGCGCCACTGCTCGGTTGGTTGATCGGAAGCAGCGCCTGTCTGATCCCTTCGTCGGTCTGGAACTTGTTGAAGACCTGTCCTGGACCGGGGATCTGCACGTTGCCGGGCAATCGGAGTATTCGGAACTTGCCGTAGTCCGGCGAGGTCGCCTCCGAATCGACGGCCATGAAGGCGGTCAGGTTCTCCCGTTCCGCGTTCGGCACGTACACCGACGTCAGAGAGAACTTGGGCTCGGTCTGACCGGGCATCCGCAGCGAGAGATAGAAGGGAGGCTGGTTGCTTTGCACCGACGAGTCACTTCCGGACGACACCGCGGTCGGGTCGGCCGGAACGCGCCACAGGTCGCTGTTCTGGTACCAGGTGCCGGCGTCCGTCACGTGGTACTTGGCCAGCAGGTCGCGCTGGACCTTGAACATGTCCTCCGGGTAGCGCAGGTGGGACATCAGCGACGGCGAGATGTCGGAGCGCGGCTTGACCGTGTTCGGGAAGGCCTTCATCCACGTCTTCAGCACCGGGTCGTTCTCGTCCCAGGCGTACAGCTCGACCGAGCCGTCGTACGCGTTGACGACCGCCTTGACCGAGTTGCGGATGTAGTTGATCTCCTCGCTCGGCTGCTGCGCGATGGTGCCGCGGCCGGTCGTGGTGTCCCGGGTGCTGTCGTCCAGCGCGACCTTCTCCGCGTACGGGTAGTTCGCCGAGGTCGTGTAGCCGTCGACGATCCAGACCACCTGGTTGTCGACGATGGCCGGGTACGGGTCGCCGTCCGGCGTCAGCCAGGGCGCGGCCTTCTCCACCCGCTCGCGCGGGTTGCGGTCGTAGAGGATCTTCGAGTCGGGGTTCACCCGGCTGGACAGCAGGAGGTTCGCGTCCCGGAACTTGGTTGCGTACAGCAACCGGTTGAAGAAGGTGCCGACCGCGACGCCGCCCTTGCCCTGGTAGGTGTTCAGCGTCGGGTCCCCGCCGCTCTTGCCTTCCGGAGTGTCGAGCTCGACCGGCGAGCCGCCCTGCGGGCCGCCGACGATCGAGTAGTCCGGAGACTGCTCACCGAAGTAGATCCGGGGCTCGTAGTCGCCGAGCTGACCGGTCGGCGGCAGGTCCTTCTCCGACCAGACCGGGGTACCGTCTTCGGCGCGCTGGTTGCCGTTCGCGGCGACCACGCCGTAGCCGTGGGTGTAGACAGTGTGGTCGTTGTTCCAGTTGCGCTGGCCGGCCGGCAGCCGGTCGACCTGCACCTCGCGGACCGCGATGACGGTGTCGCTGACCTTGTCGCCGATCTTGTAGCGGTCGACGTCGAGGTCGGTCGGGAACGAGTAGAAGCCACGCACCTGCTGCAACTGCTCGAAGGTCGGGCCGACCACGCTCGGGTCGATCAGCCGGATACCGGGCAGCACCTCGGCGTCCTGCGTCAGCTCCGACGGCGTCGCGGTCTGCTTGGCCTGGTAGTTGATCACCTCGGCGCCCTCGAGGCCGTACGCCTGGCGCGTCGACTCGATGTTCTTGGTGATGTACGGCGCCTCACGCACCGGCTCGCTCGGGCGTACCCGCAACTGCTGCAACGCTGCCGGCCACAACGCACCGAGCAGGATCGCCGACAGAATCAGTACGACGGTGCCGACACCCGGCAGCAGCCAGGTCCGCCGCACCACGTTGGCGAAGAACAGACCGGCGCACAGAACTGCGATGACCGCCAGGATCTCCTTGCTGGGCAGGACCGCGTGGTCACCGGTATAGGAGATACCGGTGAACAGTTTGGCGTCCGACGTCGTCAGGCCGAAACGGTCCAGCCAGTAGCTGAAGGCCTTCAGCAGGACGAGCAGGCCCAGCAGCACCGAGAACTGCACCTGCGCGGCCCCCGAAGCCTTCTGCCCCTTCGCGGACGGCCGGAATCCGCCGTACAGGTAGTGCGTGATGATCGCCGCGACGAGCGACAGCAGCACGATCGAGTAGCCGAAGCCGAGCAGGACGCGCAGCCACGGGTAGTCGAAGACGAAGAACGCAATGTCCTTGTTGAAGTGCTTGTCGGTGACGCCGAACGGGGTCCGGTTCCGCCAGGCGAGGAAGACCTTCCACTCCCCCGACGCGGCCGAGCCGCCGAAGACCAGCATCAGGGTCGCGACGACGCCGATGGCGATCTTGCCGCGCTGTTGGAGCAGATCGCCGTACCGCTCGAAGCCCGGGCTGGGCGACGGCGCCAGCGCGACCCGCGGCCGCGTGCGGAAGGCGATGATGATGTTCGCGACAACGGCGGCCGCCATCAGCAGACCGACCACGAAGAAGAGCAGTACCCGGGTCCCGAGCACCGTGCCGAACACGGAACCGAGGTCCACCGAGCGGTACCACAACCGCTGGGTCCAGATGTCGGTGAAGACGCTGAAGAGGATCAGCAGCACGATCAGTGTCGCGATCGTCGGCAGCAGGGCTCGGGGCCGACCACCACCTGTTCGCCGCGGCCGTCGCGGCTCCTCCGGCATGTCGTAGACGCCGTCGCTCATGGTCGATTCTCCTCGTTGTCATTCATGCCATCGACCCCAGGACCTCGGCCAGGCCGGCTGCCGACCGAAGGCTCGAATGTCAATGACAGTACTTCGCACAGCGTGGGGACCAAGTCTGCGCCGGTCAGTACGGCGCTGTCCTCGTCGTGGGAGCGGAGCCGGACCGCACCGAAGCGGCTGCCTTCGCGCAGGACCGCCGCGACCATCCGCACCTCGTGGCGGCGGGGGTCACTGCCGGCCATCCGGGCGAGCTCGGCGTCCGAGTCGGCGCTGGACAGACCTGCTTCGGCCGTGGCCGGCAGCACGATCCGCTCGATCGACAGCGCACAGCCGCTGACCCCGTCGGGCCACTCGATCCGGCCTAGCGCGTCGGCCAGATGCTCGTCCTCGAGGCTGCCGGGCAGCTCTCCCTGCGCGACCGGGGTCAGCGGCTGGGAGGCGTCGTCGGTGCCGAGTTCCGCGGCCAGTTGTGGTTCGGCGCGCAGTAGTTCGTCAGTGGGGACCAGCGCGAACAGTTGCGCGGGCTGGTCCCAGCCCGCGCTGCTCACGTGCTTCTCGATCTCGATCACCGCGCGACTGAGCGCGTCGGGAGGCAGAGTGTCTACGGAATCCATGCCGTCAGCTCTCCCCTTCGGCCGGCCGGTACGTTCACGGTGCTCACGGTGCGCACGAGGGGACCTTCCCCTGTCCGCTGACTGCTGCCTTGATGGCGGCGATCGCCTCGGTCAGTGTGGTGATCTTCACCAGTTGGATGCCCTTCACGCCGGCGTGCATCGCCGCCTCACAGTTGTCGGCGGGCACCAGGAAGATGGAGGCGCCGTCGTTCTTGGCACCGGCGATCTTCTGCTGGATGCCGCCGATCGGGCCGACCTGGCCGAGCGCGTCGATCGTGCCGGTGCCCGCGATGTGCTTACCGTCCAGCAGCGGACCCGGTGTGAGCTTGTCGTAGATGGCCAGCGCGAACGCCGTGCCCGCGCTCGGGCCGCCGATGTCCTGGCCGAGGTTGACCGTCACCTTGACCGGGGAGTCGACCCCGATGGTGATGCCGACCATCGGCCGGGTCTCGTCGCCAGGCGTGGCGGCCGTCTTCACCTGAATGGTCTGCTCCGCCCCGTTGCGCCGGACCAGGAACGCGACGTTCTCGCCGACCTTGTGCTTGCGGACGTACTCGCCGACCTGCGGGACCTGCGACATCGCGACACCGTCGACAGCCAGGACGACGTCACCCGGCTTCAACTTGCCCTCGGCCGGGGTGTCCTTGGCGACCGTCGAGACCTTGGGGTGGTACGGGACCTCGGCTGCCTGCAGGGCGGCGGCGACCGCACTGTCCTGCGAGCCGGTCATCTCGGCGGTGTTCTGCTCCTCGACCTGGTCGGCGCTCTGGTCCGGCGGGTAGATGATGTCGCGCGGGAACAGGTCGTTGTGCGGGTCGAGCCAGTTCCGCATCGCCTGCGGGAGCGTGAGTTCACGCCCGGGCGAGGTGACAGACACGGTGGTCAGGTCCAGTTGGCCGGTGGTCGGGAACGTGTCGTGCCCGGTGACCTCGATGACTGGCTTGTTGTTGCTCGACGTACCGAGGGTGTCCTTCACCGGCCCAGGGCTGAACGAGACGAAAGGCACCGAGAAAACGGTGATCAGCCCGAGCGAAACGACCAGCACGATGATCGAAGTGACCAGTGTTGCGGTACGACGTGTCACGAACCCTGCCCTGCGATCTTGGTGGAACCGAACATCTCGGTCGTACCGAGCTTCTCGATGGCGTGTGTCTTTGCTGAACCCAACGTCCCACCGGCCCGAAGTGTCCCCACCGGCCTGAGTCGGTCCGCCGTACGCGACTCGCTGGCTGACTCCGGCGCGTCCGGAGAGGAGGGGTTGGCGACGTGATCGGACTTGTCAGCCCTGTTTACGTCCGTCTTGTCCGCGTCGGCCTTGTGCGCGCGGTTCAGGCCGCGGCGGCGGCGTTCCGGGGTGGCGCGGGGACCGGGAGCGGCGAGTGCGTCGTTGAAGCGACGGAAGTCCTCGACCGAGTCGAAGGCGCCACCGGACCGGCGTGGACCGCGGCTCCGCCCGCGCCAAGCCGCCCAGCACATCGCCAGCAGCGTGGCGACCACCGGGAACGCCAGCCACGCCAAAACCTTCATCCGGCCACCTTCATGCGCCCAGCGTACGTGTCAGTGAGCGCCGACCCACTCGCTGGCACCGTCGGTGAAGTGCTGGTGTTTCCAAATCGGGACCTCCGCCTTGAGGTCGTCGATCAACTGCCGGCAAGCGGCGAACGCGACATCCCGGTGCGCAGCGGCCACAGCGACGATCACGGCGGTGTCCCCGATCTTGAGGTCCCCGGTCCGGTGTACGGCGGCCAGCGCGGTCACTGCGGAGTCGGCACAGACACGCTCCGCCACTGTCCGCAGGTGATCCAGGGCGTCCGGGTGCGCCTCGTAGCTGAGCTGGTCAACCGGCTTCTCGTGATCGTGGTTCCGCACGGTGCCGATGAACAGAGCCGTCCCGCCGGCGGTCGGATCAGCCACAGCGGCCAGCACCTCGTCGGTGGACAGGACGTCCTCCCGGATGTCCAGCAGCCTGATCGCGTCGCTCATCCATTCCTCATTCCCGCTGGGAAACCACCCCGAACACGTACCACGAACCAACCCCCACACCCCCGATTCTCCCCCACCCAGCCCCCAACTCCCACCACCGGACCTCTGAGCCCTCCCGCCGGACGCCGAGATCACCGCGCTGAGCCATCTCCCGCGCACGCTCCGCACATGGACCCGCTGCACGTTCCGGCGGCCAGTCCAGCCTGGCCGACTGTTGCCTCCACCCCCACAATCGGGGCCGTGCGCGCGGCGCCACGGCGGGGTGCCGATCTGCCGGCGGCGAACAGGAGCAGTAATGCGTTCGCCGGGGGAGGAACGGGTCGGTGGAACCAGTACGTTGGAGTAGTACGCCCCACCCGCACAGGAAGGCCCACTCCGATGAGCGACGAACCGGACAACCCGTTCAAGGGAACTCCGTTCGAGGCCATGTTCCAGCAGTTCTCCGGTGCGGCCGGCGCGGGCGGCGCTCCCGACCTGAATGCGATCTTCGCGCAGGTCCAGCAGCTGCTCAGCGGTTCCGGCGACGGCAGGCCGGTGAACTGGGATCTGGCCAAGGACATCGCACGCAAGACGGTTTCCGCCGCCGGAGACCGCTCCGTCACGCCCACGGATACCGACCGAGTAGCGGACGCGGTCCGGCTGGCCGAGCACTGGCTGGACGAGGCAACAACGCTGCCCGAAGCATCCACCACCTCCGCGGCCTGGAGCCGGGCGGAGTGGGTCGAGAACACGCTGCCCGTGTGGCAGACCGTGGTCGACCCCGTCGCCGAGCACGTCGCCGGCGCGATGGGTAACGCCCTTCCCGCCGAAGCACAGCAGCTCGCCGGGCCGATGGCCGGGATGCTGCGCCAGCTGGGCGGCTCGATCTTCGGCGCCCAGGTCGGCCAGGCACTGGGCGAGCTGGCCGGCGAGGTCGTGAGCTCGTCCGACATCGGACTGCCGCTCGGACCGACCGGCCAGGCTGTATTACTACCGGACAACGTCGCCAAGTTCGCTGAAGGCCTCGGACTGACCGACGAGGACGTCCGGCTGTACCTGGCGCTCCGCGAGGTCGCGCACCAGCGGCTGTACGCCGGCGTCCCGTGGCTGCGGCAGCATCTGCTGGCCGCTGTGGCGGATTACGCCGCGGGTATCGAGGTCGACACCGGCAAGATCGAGCGAGCCATGGCGGACATCGACCCGCAGAACCCCGAGGCCATGCAGGAAGCGCTCGCGGGCGGCTTGTTCGAGCCGGAGGACTCGGAGCAGCAGAAGGCCGCGCTCGTCCGGCTCGAGACCGCCCTCGCGCTCGTCGAGGGCTGGGTCGACGACGTCGTACGGCAGGCGACCAAGGAGCGGATGCCGGCGGCAGTGCAGCTCTCGGAGACGGTACGCCGGCGTCGGGCGGCCGGTGGACCGGCAGAGCAGACGTTCGCCACGCTGGTCGGTCTCCAGCTACGCCCACGGCGGCTTCGCGACGCGGCGAACCTGTGGGCGGCTGTCCGTGACGCTCGCGGCGTCGACGGCCGTGACGAGCTCTGGTCGCACCCGGACCTGCTTCCGAGTGCCGGCGACCTGGACGACCCGATCGGGTTCGCTCAGCACGCAGGCGAGCTGGCCGACATCGACATCACCGATTTCCTCCCCGATGACGACGCGTCGGACACGCCGAAGCAGGAAGGTGACGAGGGCAACGACCCCGGCACCACCAAGTAGTCCGCACACCGAACGGCGTACGACAGCACGACCCCGCGGGACGAAGCCACCTGGCAGGTTCCGGCGGGGTCGCGTTGTGTCTGCCTGTCCGAGTACGGCGCTCTGCGGGTTGACGATCATGGGGCGGGCGATGGGTTTTGGGAGTCGCGTCATGGAGACTGACCAGGTGCTTCATGACGATGCGGTGATGACGTTGGACGGGTGGAGTGCGCCCGACGGTACGCAGGCAGAGCACCGGGAGCACTACCTGCGATGGCTGGCAGAGCACCCGGACGCGATGTGGCGCAGTTGCCGGCCGGAGCACCTGACGGCGAGCGCGCTGGTGGTGGACGCGACGGGCAGCCGGGCGCTGCTCACGCTGCACAAGACTGTCGGGCGATGGCTGCAACTCGGCGGACACTGCGAGAACGGCGACAGCACGCTGGCCGGAGCCGCGCTGCGCGAGGCCACGGAAGAGTCTGGGCTGACGGACCTGTCGATCGATCCGTCACCGCTGCAACTGTCCCGTCACGAGATCCTCGCCGGCGGGTGTGCGGGGACGTTCCATCTGGATGTGCAGTTCCTCGTGACCGCGACTGTTGGTACCGACTACGTGGTCAGCGAGGAGTCTCAGGACCTCGCGTGGTTCCCGATCAATGAGCTTCCCGAGAGCGCGGATCACGTGGTCGAAGAACTCGCGGCCAGAGCGACTCGGCGACTTGCTCACAGCGCCGGGGGCGTTTCTTCCGGGTGACTTCTCGAGCTGCCTGGCAGGCGCGAATCAGGCGTCTCCGACGGGTGGCGTGAATGGCAGGACGCTGCCGGGCAACTTGATGGCTAACTGTCGGGCGGAGGTCGTACGCTCGTTGTCATTCGTCGGATCGCGGCCATCCGGTCGCCCGAGTGTGCCGAAGGATGTCCGTGAGCTTCGACATCGATCACTACGCCCAGACTTCGACCCGCATCCGCTGGGACGACCTCGACATGTCCACGTTCGAGACCCAGCCGCTGTCCGATGACGCGCTGCGTTGCCTCAGCTATATGAGCGATGTGGAGACGCACACCGTCTGCTACCTGCGCGATCTGCTCGTTACACCGTCGCACGCCGATCCCGAGGTCACCGTCTTCCTGACGATGTGGAACCTCGAGGAGTACTGGCATGGCGAAGTACTGGACGAGGTGCTCGAGCGGCATGGCGTCCGGACCGGGCCCGAGCACACCCGCGCGGTCCGTTCCCGGCTCGGTTGGCGTGACCGGCTCGCGCCGATTCGGCAGTCATTGCTGGCGAACATCATCGGCGAGGACTTCATCGCCACGCACATGGCGTGGGGCGCGATCAACGAGTGGTGTGCACATTCGGCGTACACACGGCTCATCCAGTCCGAGGATCACCCGGTCCTGACCGAGATCCTCAAGCGGATCGCGAAGCAGGAGACCCGGCACGTCGCGTTCTACAACAGCCAGGCACGCAACCGCCTGCTCCGCAGTAAGAAGGCTCAGAAGATCGCCCGCTTCGCACTCTCCAAGGGATGGGGCATCGTCGGCTCGACGATCATGCCGCCGGCCGAGGTGAAGCACATGCTCACCTACCTGTACGGCGGCGAACACGGCCTGGCCGAAGTCCGCAAAGTAGACGCCAAAATCGACGCCCTCCCCGGCCAGCAATCCCTCCACCTAGTAGAAAAAGAACTCACCAAATACAACGTCCACCCCGGCTGACCCCCGCGCCACCTCCCCCACCAGTCGCCAGCCGCCCGCCTGGCCTACCTGTGTGCCTGACTACCAAGCCCAGCCCACCCACCACCCACCACCCACGACACACCTGGATCCCCGGGCTTCCCCACCCACGCACCGCAGCCCCACAGCACTGCGCATCCCCGCGGCCCCACTGTCCTTGCTACGAATGCTCCCGCTGTCCTGGCGTACTGCCGCTGGCCGGCTTCCCGATGCAGTTCCCGTTCCTGCGCTGCCGTGCGTCCTCGCGTCCGCACGATGCCTCCGTAGTTCACCCGCGCAGACGCCCCTCGGTTGCCGCAATCCTGCTTCCCGCACGCAGTCCCCCGCTGCCGTGCTTCCCCTGCTTCCCGTGGCGCCGTGCAATTCCCGCGACCTGCGGCCCCCGTGGAACCCCCGGGTTCCCCGCTTTGCGATGCGATCCCCGTTCGCTGCACTCCGCCCGTGGAGTCCCTGCTCTCCCACGCGATCCCCCGTCCTTTCACCCGCGTGCGTGCAGTGCTCGCCGTCGCACTTACCCGGTGAATCCCCCGCAGCCGTACATCGACTTGGAGCCCCGTTCCCCGCTGTCCGGTTCCCCGCGACCCCCGTTGATCTCAACCGCGGACAGCCCCACAGTCGTGCTTCCCTCGTGCATCCCCGCAGTCCGTGCAACCCCGTGGCCCTTCCCCGCGAGATCCCCGTCGTCTCACCCGCGTGGGTGTAGTTCTCCCCCGTCGAACTTCCCCCGTGCATTCCCCACAGCCGTACATCCCCCGCCCCCCGAATTCCCGCTACCCGGGCGCTCCCGTCGCGAACAGCCCCTCCGCCGTACTTCGCTCCTGCATTCCCCCGCGTTCGTACTTCCTCGCCCTGCATTCACCGTGGAACCCCCGTTCCCCGCTACCCCCTGCGATCCCCCTTGATCTCGCCCGGGTACAGATCCCTCGCACAGCCCCGCTGTCGTGCCTCCGTGCAATCCCTCGCTGTTAGAGCGCCCCGCTTCAGCCCTGCCCCCGTGCAGGACCTACGTCCCCCGTGATCCCCTGAATCCATCGGTTGTGCGCCGCCAGTCGCCTCCGGAGAGGGGGGTGGCGGTTGCGTGGGGACCTTGGCGCCTGGTCCCCGGTTCCCCGATGTGTTGGCCGCACCCCCGGTGCGGTGTCGCGATGTTGCGTCACTTGCTGGTGGTCGATCACCGCCCCTGAACGGCATCGACGGGGCCAGCGGGTGACGGCTGGGCTTCCCCCAGAAGCCCTGCTGCATGGTGAACGAGCCGGGAGCACGAAGGTGACGGGTCAGGCGTGACGAAGTAGCGAACGAGTTGCATCCCAGCCCTCGAGGCCCGGATCCAGTCGCGCAATGTCAGCACTCGATCGCAGACGGTGCCATCCAGGGCCGATCCCGACAGCATGCCGGCGAGGCTTCACCGCCTCGAGCTCAGCTAGAGGTGTGTCGAACGTCGGAGCGGCAGCGGAGACCCAATCGGCGATTGGCAGACGTACGCCGATCGCCGCGAAGGTACCGTCCTCGGAGGGAGTGACGGCGATGTCCGCGGTGCTCAGCGAGCGGAAGAGCTTGCCGATCAGCAGACCAGGCAGATCAGGTACGTCGTGGCTCACGGCGACAACCGCGGCAGCCGGACCGGCGAGTTCCACCGCATCGAGTACGGGTCGCGCGGCGTCGACGGCGTACACCGGCGTGCCGGGCCAGGTCAGCGCACTCACCGGCTCCAGCGCGGACTCGTCAGCGCCGACCACCGCCACGGCAACGTCCACCCGGTCCAGCGCGGCCAGGACCTCGTAGGTGTCCTCAGCCAACGCCAAGCGCCACGCCTCGGCGTCACGGCCCGGCGGGGCCCAACTACCAGTGGCAGGTACGACGAGAACCACCACACGCCGGTCGGTCATGCGGATGCGCTCACGTCGTCGTACCGGGACCGGGCGGCGTTGACCTCGGTCATGTGGGTCTCGGCCCAGCCCTTGATCGAGGCGATGAGTGGCATCAGCGTGTCGCCGAGCATCGTGAGTTCGTAGTCGACGCGGACCGGTACGGACGGGGTCACCGAGCGGCTGAGCAGACCGTCACGTTCCAGCGCCCGGAGCGTCTGCGTGAGCATCTTCTGACTGACGCCGGCGATGCGACGAGACAGGTCCGAGTACCGCAGCGGGCCGTCAGCCAGAGCGGACAGGATGAGCGTGACCCACTTGTCGCTGATGCGGTCCAGCAGTTGCCGCGCCGGGCAGGTCGCCAGGAACGCGTCGTACTCGCGGGCGGCTTCTTCGCGGAGCTGAGCGGCGGTGCGGGTCGGCATGGCTCTCCTCGTCGTGCGATACGCACTACGAAGTGCGTACTTCCCGGCAGAGAGTAACTCTCCGAAAGTGGTGTTCGCCAACGAAAAACGCAGCACCACAAGGAGAGAGACGATATGCGCGCATTGGTCGCCCGCCGGCTCGACGGGCCGGACGCACTCGAGCTGATCGAGACCCCGGTGCCGGAACCGGGCCATGGTCAGGTCCGGATCAAAGTGGCAGCCGCCGCGGTCAACCCGGTCGACGTCGCGGTCAGCGGCGGCGGAGCGGTTCAGTACGGCGTCACCGCGGCCCGGGAACAGTTCGGCCTCGGGTGGGACGTCGCCGGCACGATCGACGCGGCGGGACCGGGGGTCGACCTGGTTGAAGGTACGCCGGTGATCGGGCTGGCTGATCTGCTCGGACGGCCGCTCAAGACACATGCGGAGTACGTCGTACTCAACGCCGATGCGGTCGCGGCGGCTCCGAGGACCCTGGATCTGACGGCGGCGTCGACGATCGCATTGATCGCGCTGACCGCGTTGCAGGCCTTGAAAGCCGTCCAACTTACTCTCGGTCAGTTCGTGCTCATCACCGGCGCAGCGGGCGGGGTCGGTGGGTACGCCGTCGAGATCGCAAAGCACCGTGGGCTGACGGTTATCGCCAGCGCTGCTGCGGAGGACGAGGAGCTGGTACGACGCCTTGGCGCGGATCACTTTGTGTCGCGGACGGAGGATCTGACCGCCGCGGTGCATGCGATCGTTCCGGCCGGTGTTGACGGTCTGGTGGATGCGGCGGTGATTGGCGTCGGGGCGCAGGAGGCGGTTCGCAACGGTGGTCAGCATGCGCACGTCCAGGCCGGCCCGACGCCGCCGCATCTCCGCGCCATCACGGTGCATCAGATCTTTGTCCACGCGAATCGCGCAGAGCTGACGGAGCTCGTGGTGTTGGCCGAAGCCGGGGCCATCACGACCCGAGTAGCGGACACCTATCCACTGCAAGAGGCGGCACAGGCTTACAAGCGCCTCGCCAACGGGGGCGTCCGAGGCAGGCTCGTCCTCACCCCCTAAGGCACCGAGGCGCTCCGTGAGGCAGCGAGGCGCTCCCTAAGGCAGCGAGGCGTTCAGCCCTTGATGGCTTGGTGGAGTCGGAGTGCGACCTGGATGTCCAGGGCGCGCTCCGGCGCCTGCCATCCATCGGCCAGCAAAGCCCCGATCCGGTCCAGGCGCTGCTGCACTGTGTTCGGGTGGATGTGCAACGCGGTGGCGGCTCGTGTCGGGCTCTGACCTGCCGCGAAGTACGCCCGGAGCGTCCCGATCAGGTCGGTCCCGCGCTGGGAGTCGTACTCGAGTACGGCGCCCAGGACGTGCTGCACATGGGCCTGTACGTCGACGTCCGCCGCACCGACCAAGCCGGCGACACCAAGGTCGTCCGGAGTCGCAGACTCACCACTGCGGCCGAGCCGCAGCATCGTCCCCACCAGACGGACCGCCTGGCGATGCGAGTCGACCAAGGGCTCACCCCAAGCCGCCGGACCAGTCACCCCGATCGTGGCGCCGGTGCGCTTCGCGACCTCAGCCAACTCCCGCGCAGCAGCCGTAGCGTCCGCACGGGAGAAGAGCAGCACCAAGTTGCCACCGTAAGGACCAGACAACACCAGCTTGTCCTCCAGCGGCGCCGACAGCCGAGCGCGTACGGCGGCCTGGTCGCCACGACAGACAGCCACCACCAGACGGTCGTGCCGGCGATTCGGCGCAAGCAACCGGAGTCGGTCGGTCAGCGTCCTCGGGTCTGCGGCACCACTGAGTACATCAGCCAGCAGATCAGCTTGAGCCCGCTGCGACTGCTCCGCAGCCTGCCGACGGAACAGCAGAACGAGAGCAGTGACAACAGCTGCCCGCTCCACGATCCGCTGGTCCGCGCCAGAGAGCTCATCGACGCCGCCGATCACCAGCGCACCGAGCCGCTCCCCTTTCGCCGTTGCCGCAACAACCCAGCAGTCACCGACCCTGGTCAACCGCCCGGACTCCGACTCCTGCCACCGCACCACAGCACCGCGCGTGTCCCCGGCCACGGCCAACTCATTGCCCACGGCATCGACCAGAACGACCCACACGTCCAGCAGCTCGGCCAGCGCAGCGGCGATCGCATCCACATCTCCACCAGACAACACGATCCCAGCGAACCGGTCGTGCGCCGCGGCAGCATGCTCAGTGCCGGCGTGCGCCGCAGACAGCTGATCCAGAGCGGCAGCAGTCTCGGCCGCCGCCCGTACCTGCACGATGGTCACAGCCGCCAACGCCGCCAGCGACCCGAGCAACGACACCTCGTCCTGGCTGAACGGTCGCCGCGTCCGGTTGGAAGCGAACAGCACCCCGACGAACGCTCCGTCAACGACGAGCGGCGTACCGCAGATGGCTACCAGTCCCTCCTCTCCTACCGCGTGGTCGATCGAAGAGGTGTGCCGGAAGCGCCGGTCCGACGGGTAGTCGGCAGTCCAGTAGGGCTTGTACGTCTTGGCGACCAGACCGCCGAGTCCGGCGCCCAGAGGAAGCCGGACTTGCTGGAAGGCCGCCGACACGGACCCGTCGGTCGCCCGCATGTACGTGTCGCCGCGGGCGTCGTCGTACAAGGTCAGATAGGCGACGTCCGCACCGAGGAGGGTGCGCGCACGGTGCACGATGGTGTCGAGTACGCCGCCTGGGTCGCGGGCCGAGGCGAGTTCGCGGGCGACGTCGACCAGGGCGGACAGTTCGGCCTCACGCTTCTTGCTGGCGTCGATGCCGGCCCGGATCCGCAGGGCGAGGTCGCGTGCCACCGCGTCCTCGCCCGCAGCCCGGGCCAACTCGCTCCCGGACGCATCCTCGGCCAACAGCCGCAGAAGCTCCTCCATCTTCGCGATCATGCCACCTCCGGCTGCCGCCCGGGTCCCGTCGAGGATGGACCTGAAGGGGATCAGAGGGCTGTCAGGTCCCGACGACGGGTTTCGGAGTACGACGTGACCGCGACGATCGAGATGACCGCACACACTGCGACGTACACGGCGATCGCGTAGCCGGAGTCGTACGCCTTCAGCAGTGCCACCGCGATGAACGGCGCCAGACCGCCCGCGATGATCGACGCCAACTGATAGCCCACCGACACACCGGAGTACCGGACCCGAGTGCCGAACAGCTCTGTGAAGAAGGACGCCTGCGGCCCGTACATCGCACCGTGCAACACCAGCCCGACAGTCACCGCCAGCGTCGCCAGAGCGAAGTTCTTGGTATCAACCATCGCCACGAACAAGAAGCCCCAGATGCCAACCCCGACCGCACCGATCAGATACACCGGCTTGCGGCCGACACGGTCGGACAGCGCACCCCACATCGGGATGGCGAAGAAGTGCACGGCGGCACCGATGAGTACGGCGTTCAGCGCGAACGACTTGTCCATCCCCAGGTGTTCCTTGGCGTACGTCGCGATCACGATCGTGAAGATGTAGTAGCTGACGTTCTCCGCCATCCGGGCGCCCATCGCGGTCAGCACCTCACGCGGGTAGCGGGTGAGCACCTCGATCAGCGGCAGCTTGTCCTCCGGCTGCTGCTTGGCCTGCGCCTGCTTGAACACCGGCGACTCCTCGATCCGCAGCCGCACCCACAGTCCGACGAGCACCAGTACGGCGGACAGCAGGAACGGAATGCGCCAGCCCCACGAGTCGAAGGCAGCGTCCGACTGGAACGCCGCCAGTCCGGCCAGTACGCCGTTCGCGATCAGCTGACCCGCCGGCGCACCTGCCTGCGGCCAGGAGGCCCAGAAGCCACGCCGCGCGGGGTCACCGTGCTCGGACACGATCAGTACGGCGCCGCCCCACTCACCGCCGAGTGCGAAGCCCTGGATGAGCCGCAGCACGGTCAGCAGGACCGGAGCGAGCGCACCGACCTGTGCGTACGTCGGCAGCAGGCCGATGGCGAAGGTGGCGAGGCCCATCATCAACAGCGACAGCACCAGCAGGTTCTTGCGGCCCAAGCGGTCGCCGTAGTGGCCGAACACCACTCCGCCGATCGGACGGGCGAAGAACCCGACGGCGAAGGTGGCGAAGCTCAGCAGCGTGCCGGTGAGTTCCTCACCCTTGGGGAAGAACAGATCGCCGAACACCACCGAGGCGGCCACGCCGTAGAGGAAGAAGTCGTACCACTCGACGGTGGTGCCGACGAGACTCGCGCCGACCACCCGGGCGATCGGCGTCCGGGTGCGGACCGGTTCTGTTGCTGTCATGGCGGGCTCCAACACTGCTAGTGGGCGGTCCAGAACACTGCTAGTGGGCGGTCCAGCCGCCGTCGAGTACGAATGAGCTCCCCGTGATGGAGGCGGAGGCCGGACCGCACAGCAGCGCGACCAGCTCCGCCACTTCGGCCGGCTCGATCAGCCGTTTCACCGCGACCGGCTCGAGCATGACCTTCTCCAGCACCTCTGCCTCGGACAGTCCGTGGGTCGCCGCCTGGTCCGCGAGCTGCGCGGTGACGAGCGGCGTACGCACATAGGCCGGGTTCACACAGTTGCTGGTGACCCCGTGGGCCGCACCTTCCAGTGCGACCACCTTGCTGAGTCCTTCCAGTCCGTGCTTGGCAGCGACGTACGCCGCCTTGAACGGGCTGGCCCGGAGTCCGTGCACCGAGCTGATGTTGATGACCCGCCCCCAGCCGGCGCCGTACATGTGCGGGAGAGTCTGGCGGATCAGACGGAACGGCGACTCAAGCATGAGCCGCAGGATGTAGCTGAACCGCTCCGGTGGAAACTGCTCGACCGGAGCGACCTGCTGGACCCCGGCGTTGTTGACCAGGATGTCCACGTCCGTCGGGAGATCGGCCAGACGGTCCAGATCAGCCAGATCGGCCACCACTGGCTCGACACCGTCCAGGGCATCGAGCCCATCCGGGTCGTGGTCGACAGCGACAACGTGGACGCCGTCGGCCGCGAGCCGCCGTGCACAGGCGGCGCCGATGCCGGACGCGGCTCCGGTGATCAGGGCTCGACGGGTCTCCATGGCCGATGACTGTAGGAATCCGCCCCCGGCCGCACTATGGGATCGCGCCACACAACATTGCGGATCGATGTGGATTCAGGCGCTACTTGTCCCCAGCCACGTCTATCAAACCTGCCGACAGTGATAGATCGAACTATCGTGGAAGCATGGTCGATATCGAACAGCCGAAGAAGAAGGCCGCCGGTGTTCCGGCGGTGCTGTCGTCGTTCAAGTTCGGCTTCCGCGAGATGGGCCCGGCCCGGACCGGCAAGGTCTTCCTGAAGATGAACCAGGACGGCGGTTTCGACTGCCCGTCCTGCGCCTGGCCGGATCCCGACCACAAACGCAAGCACGCGGCCGAGTTCTGCGAGAACGGCGCCAAGGCGGTCGCATGGGAGGCGACCCGCAAGCGGGTGTCGCGCAGCTTCTTCGCCGAGCACTCGATCGAGGCGCTGAACGAGATCTCCGAGTTCGATCTCGGCAAGCTCGGCCGGATCACCGAGCCGATGTTGCTCCGCGCCGGCGCCACCCACTACGAGCCGGTCGGCTGGGACGAGGCGTTCCAGGTGGTCGCGCGCCATCTGAAGGCCCTCGTCGACCCGAACGACGCCGTCTTCTACACCTCCGGCCGGACCAGCAACGAGGCCGCGTTCCTCTACCAGCTTCTGGTCCGTGCCTACGGCACCAACAACCTCCCCGACTGCTCGAACATGTGCCACGAGTCGTCCGGTACGGCGCTGTCCCGGGTGATCGGCAGCGGCAAGGGCGCGGTCACGCTCGAGATGCTCGAAGAGGCCGAGCTGATCGTCGTCGTCGGGCAGAACCCGGGCACCAACGCGCCGCGGATGCTCAGCCACCTGGAGATCGCCAAGCGCAACGGCGGGTCGATCGTCTCGGTGAACCCGCTGCCCGAGCCCGGGCTGATGAACTTCAAGAACCCGCAGCGTCCCCGCGGCTGGGTCGGCAAGGGTACGACGCTGGCCGACCAGCACCTGCAGATCCGGCTCGGCGGCGACCAAGCACTGTTCCTTGCCGTCGGCCACCTTCTCGTCGAGGCCGAGGCAGCCAACCCCGGCACCGTGCTGGACAAGTCCTTCATCGACAGCCACACCAGCGGCTTCGAGCTGTACTCCAAGCACAACACCGAGCTCGACTGGGCCGCGGTCGAGCAGGCCACCGGCCTGCGTCGCGCCGAGATCGAGGAGTTCACCCAGCGGTTCATCGCCTCCAAGGCGACGGTGATCTGCTGGGCGATGGGCCTGACCCAGCAGCGTGAGGCGGTCGCCACGATCAGCGAGATCGTCAACGTGCTGCTCCTGCAGGGAAACATCGGCAAGCCCGGCGCGGGACCGTGCCCGGTGCGCGGGCACTCGAACGTCCAGGGCGACCGCAGCATGGGCATCTGGGAGAAGATGCCGGACACGTTCCTGGACAAGCTCGACGCCGAGTTCTCGTTCACGTCGCCGCGCGAGCACGGCATCGACGCGGCCGACACAGTGAAGCGGCTGCGGGAGGAATCGGTCCGCGTCTTCTTCGCGATGGGCGGCAACTTCGCGTCCGCGACACCCGACACCGAGGTCGTCCACCGCGGCCTGCGGCACTGCGATCTGACCGTGCACGTGTCCACGAAGCTGAACCGGTCTCACACCGTCACCGGGCGCGAGGCGCTGATCCTGCCCACGCTCGGCCGGACCGACCACGACCACACCGCGGCCGGCCCGCAGTCGGTGACCGTGGAGGACTCGCAGGGCGCCGTACACCTGTCCACCGGGAACCTGATCCCGCCAGGTCCGGAGCTGAAGTCGGAGATCGGCATCGTCGCCGGGCTGGCACAGGCCCTGGTTCCTGAGGTCGGGCAGATCCCGTGGCGGGACTTCGCCGACGACTACAGCCTGATCCGGCAACGGATCGGCCGGGTCGCGGACGGGTACGAGGACTTCGAGGCGCGATTGCGAGCCAACGAGGGCGGCTTCCTCCTGGCCCACGCGGCGCGCGACCGGCGCGAGTTCCACACCTCTGACGCGAAGGCGCAGTTCACCGCGAACGACCTGAGTTGGTTGCCGACGGCACCGGGTCGGCTGCTGCTGCAGACGCTGCGCAGCCACGACCAGTTCAACACCACGATCTACGGGCTGGAGGACCGCTACCGCGGCGTGGCCGGCACCCGTGAGGTGGTCTTCGTGAACCCGGACGACCTGGCCGAGCTGGGCCTGGAGGACGGCGCGTACGTCGACATCATCAGCGAGTTCCAGGGTGTCGAGCGGCGGGCCAACGGGTTCCGTCTCGTCTCGTACCCGACCGCGCGAGGCTGCGTGGCGGCGTACTACCCGGAGACCAACGTGCTGATGGCCGCCGACGACGTGGCCAAGGGCAGCAACACCCCGGTCGCCAAGGGCCTCACGGTGCGGCTGGAGCCAGCCTCCTCCTGAACCAAGGCTGCAGCACAGCCAGTACGGCGGCCACCGCGGCGCTGGACAGCCACAGCCCCTCGGGACCGGCGGACTCGAGAAGCTGCGTCACCGTGAGCGGCGCGATGGCGGTCGCGATGCCCCAGCTCAGGCCGAACACGGCCAGATACCGGCCGCGGGCGTGGTCAGGCGCGAGCCCGGACGCCTGCGTGAGGTACCGGGTGAGCAGGAACAGGTCGCCTACGCTCCAGAGCACCGTGGCGAGCAGGAAGACGGTGAGAGTCTGCGCGAAGGCGCAGACGACGAGTCCAGCACCGAGCAGGACGTAGCCGACCGCGATCGATCGGAAATCGTCGAGCTTCTGCACGCGGAGCAGGCGCTGGGCGACGATCAGGGTCACTGCCGACACGGCCAGGATGAAGCCGGTGCCGGACTCCGGCAGTCCTTGCTCGAGCAGGGTGAGCGGCACTCCGATCGCCAACTGCATGTAGATCGTGGCGAAAACCGTGCCGCTGACCAGCAGCAATACCAGCCGGCGATCCCGCCACACCGCCACCGCAGTCGCCGGCACGTGTTCCCGCCGTACGTCGGCCGGAAGCGCAAGCGCGACGAGTACGGCGCAGGACAGGCAGGTGATCGCGTCGGCGACGAACAGCCACCGCAGATCCCAGTGACTGACCCCTGCCGCAAGCAGACCGGCGAGGACTCCGGCCGCGGCCATCGCCGCGCCGAGCAGCCCGTACGCCGCTGGGCGGTCGGACGGATCAGTCACGTCGGCGATCGTCGCCTGACTGGGTGGTTCATAGATCTCGAAGGCGAGGCCCAGCAGGATCGCGGCCAGTACTGCGGACCAGAGCGTGCTGCTGACTGCGATCCACAGCTGAGCGACCGCGCAGCCGGTCAGGCCGAGCACAATCGTGCGACGGCGACCGAGGCGGTCTGCCAACTGCCCGCCGAGCAACCGGGACGGGATGGTGGCGACGCCGAAGACGGCCAGGATCAGCCCGGTCTCGCCGAGCGACGCACCGAGCTCGACCGTGAGCACCACGCCCAGGAACGGCAGCGTGAACGCGCCGATCCGGTTGACCGCCCGAGCCACCACCAGGATCCAGACCGCGCGGGACAACCCACGCCACGGCGCGGTCAGGGTCGCAGCAGCACTCATCGCGGGCTCCATGACTATCTAAGTGGATATGATCGGTCACGCAACCCCGAGCCTACGGAGCGATCTCGTGACTGGTCAAGTGTCCTTTGATAGTCATACCCGGAACGTGCTGGCGGCGTCCGTCGAGTACGTGAACCGGCTGACGCCCGGGTTCTCCGGCGGTACGGCGTTCCCCGGGCCGGCTGATGCCGCACAGGCAGTCGCCGACGCGTTGGTCGCGATCGGCTATCCGCAGCCTTCCGTCCAGCCGGACGATGCGCGACGGCTCACAGAGCTGGCCGGGCGGATGCGGATCGTCTTCGAGTCGGCGCACTCGGGCGATCTCGACCGGGCCGCTGACGAGGTGAACGCGCTGCTGCTGGATACCAACGCGCGACCGCAACTGGACAGACGAGACAAGGGCTGGAGCCTGCACTTCCACGGTCCGGACGACGGTCTGGTCAACGGCTGGGCGGCAGGCTGCGCCGCCGGCCTCGCACTCGCGCTGGGCAGCGACCTGGCCGGCCGTCTCGGAGTCTGTGCGGCCCCACAGTGCGACCGCGTCTTCGTCGACGTCTCCCGCAACGGCCAACGCCGCTTCTGCTCACCGCAGTGCCAGAGCCGGGTGAAAGCCGCCGCCCACCGAGCCCGCCAAGGCGCGCCTAGTTGACGGTGAGCGTCGGGTTGGCCGGATCCTCGTTGTCCACCACGATCTGTGCACGGGACCGCGGCTGGACCTCGTCGACGTACATCCGCTCGCCGGGGATGTACCTCGTGCGGTAGCGCTCCTCCGCCGCTGCTAGGGACTCCATCCACGCCTGGTCCCGGGCGGCTCCGCGCCGAAGAACTACGTCCCAGCCCACGTACAGGTAGATCCGGAGATCCCAGTGGTCGACCAGCGCCGGAACCTGCAGAAACCCGCCGTCGGCCACCAGCACCGCATCCGGAGACGCCGTCAGCACAGGGATGTCGGACATGGCCCGCGCACTGGCTTCCCGGACAGCTGCCACGTACTGGCGGTCGCCGTCCGGGCCGAGCGGGATGAGAAGTCGTTCGCGGATCGAGTCGTGGTCCCAGGTGTCCCGGTAGTAGCTGTCCGGCGATTCGATCGGGTACGCCGTACGCAGCTCGGGCGCGCGCTTGAAGTAGTCGATGCCGGCCCGGATGATCTCGCGATCGGTGCGGGCGCGCAGCACATCGGCCAACTCGTCCGCCAGTGTCGTCTTCCCCGCCGCGGAACAGCCGTCGATCGCGACGCGCACCGGATGCGGGCGCTCGACGGTCAGGACGATCTCGGCCAGTTCGGTCAGAGCCTCGGTGCGCACCACGCCATCCTCGCGCACCAACGGACGACGCCCCACCCAATTTCCGGGTGGGGCGTCGTACCGCCTGGATCAGCCGACCGGGGTCAGTTCGCGCTCCTCCTCCGGAGCCGCGGGCGGCTGGGTCGCGTGCTTGGCGGGCTTGCGGCGCAGCCACTTCGGCGCCCACCAGTTCGCGTCGCCGAGCAGGATCATCACACTCGGCAGGACGACCGCCCGGATGATCGTGGCGTCGAGCAGGATCGCGACGGCCAGGCCGACGCCGAGCTGCTTCATGTCGAGCGTGCTCAGCGTCGCGAAGACCGCGAACACCCCGATCATCACGGCCGCCGCGCTGGTGACCACACCGGCCGATCCGGTGATGCCGTCGGCCACAGCCTTCTTCGTCGGTACGCCGCGCAGTACCGCCTCACGGATCCGGCTGACGACGAACACGTGGTAGTCCATCGACAGACCGAACAGCACCACGAAGAGGAACAGCGGCAACCAGGACACGACCGCGCCGTTCGAGCGGAAGTCGAGGATCCCCTCGGCCCAGGTGTTCTGGAAGACCGCGGTCACCACGCCGTACGCCGCGGCCGCGCTCAGCAGGTTCAGCCCGATCGCGGTGACCGCGACCACCACGGACCGGAACGTCACCATCATCACGATCATCGTCAGCAACAGCACGAACCCGATCACGAGCGGCAGCTTGGCCCGGGTGTGTGCCGCGTAGTCGACGTCCGCGGCGACGAACCCGCCGACGGCGTACTCGGCTCCCGGCACCTTGCCGACCGTCTCCGGCATCAGTTCCTTGCGCAGCTTGGTCAGCGAGTCCCGCGCCTCCTGGCTACCACCCTCGTACGGCGTGGCGACCTCGAGCGTGGTCACGGTCCCGTCCTTGGAGACCCGCGGCTCCTCCAGACCGTCCTGCGCGAACAGCTTGTCGTCCTGCGTGCGCTTCACCAGGTCGGCCAGTGCGGCCTTGACCGCGGGCGCCTGGTTGGCCGGCGCACGGACGGCGACCTCGTGGCTCGTCCCGGTGCTCGGGAAGGCCGCGGTCAGCCGGTCGTACGCCTTCATCACCGCGGTGTCGCGCGGCAGATCCTCGGTGCCGGGGAACTTCAGCGTCATCCCCAGCGCCGGCGACGCGACCGCGAGCAGTGCGACGACAGCGATCATCAGCGTGGCGACCGGATGCTTCAGCGCCGGCTTCAGCACGGCCGGCCAGAACCGCGGCTTGGCCTTGCTCGCGGTCAACCGCCACACGAGTGGGATCCGCGGCCGGTCCACCCAACGACCGAGCTTCGCCAGTACGGCGGGCAGCACGGTCAGCGAACCGACGACGGCCACCGCGACGACCAGGATCGAGCCGACCGCGAACGACGAGAACACCGCGTCCCGGGCCAGGAACAACCCGGCCATCGAGATGATGACCGCCGTACCGGAGACGACGACGGCGTGGCCTGACGTCGCTGCCGCGATCTCGACCGCGTCGACGTGCCCGCGGCCCTTCGCGCGTTCCTCACGTTCGCGACGCAGGTAGAAGAGTGAGTAGTCGACGCCGACCGCCATACCGATCAGCAGGATGACGCTGTTCACCGCGTCGACGGCCGGGATCAGCTGGGATGCGGCCGCGGACAGGCCGATCGCCGCCGCGACAGCTGACAGCGCGAGCAGAAGCGGTACGGACGCCGCGATCAGTGCGCCGAAGGCGATCAAGAGGATCGCGAGCGTCACCGGCAGGCTGAACATCTCGGCGCGCTTGAAGTCCTTGCCGAGCGTCTCGTTCAGCGCCTTGTCGATCGACAGTCCACCGACCTCTTCGATCCGCAGCGTCGGGTACTGCTGCTGGATCTGGGCGGTGGTGTCCTGCAGCGGCTGCACCCGGTTGTCCCCGTCGCCGTCCTTCAGGGTCACCTGGACGATCAGCGCGTCCTTCTTCGGCGACGGCATCGGCTGAGCGACCTCCGCGACCCCACCGAGGGCGCGCATCCGCTGGATCACCACGCCGGCGGCCTTGGTCGCCTCCGCCTGGTCGAGCGTTCCGGACGGCGAGGTGATCAGCACGCTCTCCACGTCCGGGTCGGCGAAGTTGCCGGACTTGACGATGTTGTCGGCCCGGGTCACCTCGCCGATGTCGCCCTCGTTCTCGGACTCCTTGGTCCCGGTCATCGAGCCGACGGCGAAACAGGCGATCACGACGACCACCCACATCGCCATCGCCCGCCACGGATGGGTGGCGCTCCATCGCGCCGCCCGGACCGTGATCTGTCCCCTGGCCATAACTTCCCTGCCCCTCTGCGCCCCCTCAGGCGCCCGGCCCCAGCGCTCCCTGGCGTGGGCACTGGCTACAGGTCAAAAGCCTGGCTGGGACAGAGGGGTCACCACCATGGAGGAAGCCACCGAGTACACCCTGAAGCCAGCCCCACCCCAGCCCCTGAGTGGCTCTCGGGGGCTGCCGGGGCGTGATCGGACGGGTGCGGGCCGCAGTCAGAATTCGTCGAGATTGAGCGAGGAAGCGGCCGAAACACCCTCCAGATACCCCTCCGCACGCTCAGCCTTGGGGTAGCGGTGGACGAGCTCCCAGAAGGCCGCGTTGTGGGCCGGTTCGACCAGATGGGCCAGCTCGTGGATGAGGACGTAGTCGACCACCCAGGCGGGCATCGCCTGCAGCCGGGTGGACAAACGGATCGATCTGTCCGCCGGAGTGCAGGATCCCCACCGTCTGTTTTGGTTCGAAACCCACCTCACAGACGCAGGTTCGGGCACTTCTGGAAGATGCCGACACGCGAGTTCGTGTGCTCTGGACAACAATTTTTCGTCCGACACGCGGGATCGGCTGCGCTGCTTCTCCAGCCGCGCCAGCATGGTCTCGACCCAGCGCGCCTCCTCCGTGGCGGACAGCCGGTCGGGCATCAGCACGACCACCCGCTCCCCGTCCCGGTAGGCGCTGACGGTCCGCTTGCGCCGCTTGCTGCGGCGGATGTCGACGTACGGCGGGATCGGGCCAGGGGTCGAGCGCGGTGGAGAGTCGGCCATGCGTCAAAACGTACCCCCAGAATCCGACAACTTTCTTCCGTCCACATCCTGTGCATCAACGTTTCCGCAGGTCAGACGCCAGATCTTGGGTCGGCCGATTCCGGTTGTTCACACCCTGTTCCCCCGCCCGTCCACAGCACCTGGCGGCGCGTCCCACAGGTTGCACACAGAGTTATCCACAGGCGTGGACAACCGGGGCTTGCCTGCGCGGCGCCCGCCTCCTAGCGTCATCCTCAACAGGCTCCCGGACCGCCTCCGGGGCCGTTCGGAGGGGAAGCCGAGCGGTTCCGGAGGCGGACCACCGGGAGCCTGTTCCGTTGCAGCCAGACGGCTTGGAAAAGGCTTTCCTCGGGGCTTCCGAGCGGCACGCGGGCCGGCAGGTGCGCTTGAGCCTGCTCCCGCCTGCCGTAGGGTGAATCCCGATTGGGCCGAACGGCCTACGGCAGGACGGTCTGCCGTTAGCATCCACGACGGCCTGGGGCGAGAGCCCCGGCTGGTATTCAGAGCAAGGAGAGGGCCCTCATGGCAGAGACCTGGAGCGGCGAGTTCTACTGCGTCAAGTGCAAGGCCAAGCGCACCGCCGACGGCGAGGTCAAGGTCAACGACAAGGGCACGCGCATGGCCAAGGCCAAGTGCCCCGAGTGCGGTACGAACCTGAACCGGATCCTCGGCAAGGCCTGACGCACCAAGTCGTAGGGGCGGTGCCGCAGCAGACCACCAACCGGCCTACGTCCTGGTCCGGGCGTGCGCTCGTGCGTGGCAACGGTC